>NZ_LMMK01000006.1:30243-69268 GCF_001422795.1 Methylobacterium sp. Leaf88
GACCTACCGCCACCGCTTCGCCGTCAAGCCCGGCATCACCGGCTGGGCCCAGATCAACGGTTCGCGCGGGCCCACCCCCACCCTGGCCGACATGCAGCGCCGCGCCGCCCTCGACCTCTGGTACATCGAGAACCAGAGCCTGCGCCTCGACATCCAGATCCTCCTGCGCACCGTCCTGGCCGAAATCACCCGCCGCACCAACGCCTTCTGAACAGAGCCGCACGCCCGACCTCGCGCGCGGCCTGACGGGGCCTCGACTGCGCCGAACGAGCAGCGACGGGACGAGACGGGACAGCCGAAGCATCCTCCCGGGGCCGCCCTTCACCAAGCCGATGCGCTTGCGATAGGCTGATGTGTGGCCGATTCACCACCCGCCTACACGCAGAGCGACGTCCGATGCACGGTTCCAACACTTTCGACGCCTGGATCGAATCCCTCCGGGGTTCGATCCAGAGGAACATCCATGGGGTCCGCCTGGCCGCCGCCGTGGAAATGAGCAAGCCGCGCACCCGCGGCACCGGCTATGCGCTCTTCGCCCTGGGTATCACACTCGGCGTCCTGATCGCGTTCCTACTCCAGCTCCTGGCCGTTCTGGTCATGATCGCGCTGGGATTTGCCCTCGGCTACGCCGCTCGGTCCTACGTCTCGAAGCGCCGCAAGGACCGCTTCCTGCAGGAGCGGCTGATGCGCTGAGGCAAAGCGGAGGGGCCGTCCCCCTGCGTGACGCTCATGCGAAGCGCCGCCCGGCGCGGGATTCTTCTCGCACGGGTCGTAACGTGGGTGAATGCCGCCCCCCGGCGCGCCGGTCATAGTCGAAGGGCTGGCCGCGTCCCCCCGATGGCCAGTGTGGCCCCGCTCCGCGTTCCCCCCAATCGACCGCGGGTGGGGCCACCCCTGGGGAGAGGTCCGTCGGAACGCGATCTGCGGCCGGGGCTGCCCGCGGGGGCGCTGCCCCCCGACTCGGGCCTCGGCGCTGTCCTCAGAGCGGGCGCGAAGCGCGCATGCGGGCCAGTTCCATCGCGGCCAGCGCCATGGGGATGCCGATGAGGAGGAGGGCGAAGAGGAGGGCCATGCGTCACCGTCCGGATGCGTCGGGTTGAGGCAGGCTGTCCGGGCACGCAGGGAGCCCGAGGCGAGACCCTGCCCGAGGGATCAGCATCAACGCCGCATCCGGCGCGGGGGTTTCGCGGTTCCGCGAACGCGCGACTCCGACGGGCATGCCCGCCAGGATCCGGTGCGCGTACATCCGGCGTCACCCGATCCGGCGGCATGGCCGTCGCCGGTCTGGCGCCCCACGGGCGCCACCGGCTTGAGCACACCCTGACGCATCATGGTTAAGGATCGATGAAGACCTCGGCGTGACGCGGCGCCAGAGGCCGCCGAGCCCGACCGTCGCTCGGTGCCGCACCCCATCTGGGGGGCATGGCCGGCCATCTGGGGGGCATGGCCGGCCGGTCCGCAAAAAACGCGCGCCGCCCGGTTGCCCCTGGGCCTGCCCGTGGAGGACCTGGCCTTCCTGGCGGAGGTCGAGGGTCCGGTGATCCGGGCCCTAGCGCAGGAAGCCGCCACTTCAAGAATGTCGCCGCCGCGCAAGCTTTGCTATTCGCCCGTCCACAGGAACGGGACGGGGACGAATGACGGCAGAAATCGACACGCGGGTCGGCAGCGCCCGGACCGAGGAAACCCGGGCCGACAAGGCTCGGGCCCTGCGGCTCCGGCGGCTCTGGCGGAGTCACGACACCACGCTGCAATCCAGCGGCCTCGCCCTCGGGCGACCGATCCTGACCACGAAACCCGCGACCGCCCGGCCGGATGCCTCCGAGATCCCGGCACGCGGCCTCACCGCCCGCGAACTCATCAACATGGCGCGCGCCGCGCGGCGCGACCGGGCTTGCCCGGCCGGCCTCGGGTCCTGCACCCCGTCCTGAGGGCCGGAACACCACCTCGCCGCTCCCGTTGACGTGGCAACAGGGAGTGATGCCGATGGTCGATGTCTCGCAGATCCAGGAACATGCCGACGTGGTCGGCTCGGACGGCGCCCATGTCGGCACCGTCGATCACGTCGATAAGGGCGAGATCAAGCTGACGAAGACGGACGCGGAGGCGGGGGGCCTCCACCATTTCATTCCGGTGGACTTCGTCCAGTCCGTCGAGGGCAACACCGTGCGCCTCGACCGGCCGGCCGACGAGGTCAAGCGGGAATGGTCGACCTCCTGATCGCCCGACCTGCCTGTGCTCAGTCCGCCGGCGACCGGGTCCGCGCATCCGCCCCACCGGCCGGAAGGAAGAGAACGCATGGCTGACGTCATCACGGGCGATTTCGGCACGAGCCGGGAGGCCCTTGCGGGCCTGGAGCGCGTCTTCGGGGAAGCGGCGGGCCTGCGCGTCGGGCTGCGCCGCATCGAGGCTCCCCACGGCGACGAGCTTCAGGTCACGGTCGGGGCGCAGGCCCTGTCGGTGCCCCGCCCCGTGGCCGTCGTCCTGGCCAATGCCGCCGGCGAGGACGAGGCGGACCGCATCGGCAAGGCCGTCCTCGAGGCACTCCAGTTGTCCGAGGGCCTGCGCAAAGGGCCCTTTTCTGAATAAGCGACCGTTCTGGCCAGGCGCCACCGATCATGGGACGCTTTTGATCTTGCCAGCCGGCGCCCGAACCGCTTTCATTCCCGGGCTGCCCGTGCTGGTCCTCGGGTGATTGGCAACAACCTTCAGCGCCCGCGGCCCACCGGCCTGCGGGCGTTTCTTCTGTCAGGTCGAAGGGCTGCGCTCAATCCATGGCCGCGCCATGCAGCTCCGCGCGGGTGAAGCGCTGCTGCTCGGCCATCACCAGCCCGGCAAGCTCGCGCTTGAGGGCGTTGAACTCGCCCGAGGCCGTGTCGCGCGGGCGCGGAATTTCGACCGTGATGTCGCGCTTGATGCGGCCCGGCCGGTAGGTCATCACCAGGATGCGGTCGGCGAGGTAGATCGCCTCCTCGATCGAGTGGGTGACGAAGATCACCGTCTTGCGGGACTCGGCCCAGATCCGCAGGAGCTCGTCCTGCAGGGTGCGGCGGGTGAGGGCGTCCAGCGCACCGAAGGGCTCGTCCATCAGCATCACGGGCGGGTCCAGCGCCAGGATGCGCGCGATGGCCACGCGCTGGCGCATGCCGCCGGACAGGTCCTTCGGGTAGCGCTTGCGGAAATCCGAGAGGCCGAGGGTGGCCACGATGCGGTCCACCGTCACTGTGGCGTCGGCCCGCGGCACGCCCTGGATGTCGAGACCGAAGCGGACGTTGTCCTCCACGTTCATCCAGGGGAACAAAGCGTATTCCTGGAAGACCATGCCCCGGTCCGGCCCCGGCTCCGTCACCGGGCGCCCGCCCATGCGGATCTGCCCGGCGCTGAGGGGCGTGAAGCCCGCCACCGCGTTGAGCAGGGTGGACTTGCCGCAGCCGGACGGCCCGAGCAGGCAGAGGAACTGCCCCTCCGGCACCGTCGCGGTGATGTCGTCCAGCGCCGGCACGGCGCCGGCGCCCGCCCCGAACACCTTGCTGGCGTGGGCGATCTCGATGTGCGCCGACATGGTGAGGCGTCCCGGTTCAGCGTTCAAGGCCGCGATGCCAGCGCAGGAGGTGGTCGTTGAGGCGCGACATCGCCCCGTCGATGATGAGGCCGAGGATGCCGATGGTGAGCATGCCGCCGATGATCTTGTCCGACCACATGTACTCGCGCGCCTCGAGGATGCGGTAGCCGAGCCCGTCCGAGACCGCGATCATCTCGGCGACGATGACCACGATGAAGGCGGTGCCGATGCCGATGCGCATGCCCGCGAGCACGAAGGGGCTCGCCGCCGGCAGGATCACCCGGCGAAACATTGTCCAGGGCTTCGCCCCGAGGTTGCGGGCCGCGCGGATGTAGATCGAATCCACCTGCCGCACCCCCGCGATGGTGTTGACCAGCACGGGGAAGAAGGTGCCCAGCGCGATCAGGAACAGGGCCGGCGGATTGCCGAGGCCGAACCACACGATGGCGAGGGGAATGTAGGCGATGGGCGGGATCGGCCGCAGGATCTGGAGAAGCGGGTTGAACAGCGCGTAGAGCCGATCGCTGGTCCCGAGGATGAGGCCGACCGGCACCGCGAGCCCGGCCCCGACGCAGAACCCCATGATCACGCGGCCGAGGCTCGCCACCGCGTCGTGCGGCATCTCGCCGGAGAGCATCCAGCGCCAGTGGCTCTCGATCGCCGGGTCGTAGGGCAGGCCGGGCAGGAGGCCGTGATACCATTTCACCGCCACCGCGCTCGGCGGCGGCAGCACGATGGGGGAGAACACGCCGGCCCGGCTGAGGATCTCCCACAGGACGAGGAGGACGAGGGGGACGATGGCGCCGCGAAGCCGGTTCATGCTGCGGTTCAGTTCGTCTTGAGCTCGGCCTTGGCCTTGTCGAGGAGATCGGTCTTCACCCACTCGGCATCGGATTTCGGCGGGTTCACCATCTTACCGAGGCCGTACTTCATCATGTAGTCGGTCGTCGTCTGCATGTGCCCGGCCGGGACGTCGTAGGTGTACTTCGCGTTGGCCATGCCGTCGCGAAAATCCTGGCTCGAGAGCTGGCCCTTGAACACGGTCTCGCGGACGTACTTCTCGGCCAGCGCCGGATCGTCGATAAAGGCCTTGGTGGCGGCCACGAACAGCTTCAGGACCTTGGCGGCGACCTCGGGCCGCTCGTTGTACATCTTCTCGGTCATCACCAGCGGGCGCACCGGCACGCCGATGGGGGTGTCGTAGGGCTTGACCACCTCGGTGGCGTAGCCGGCGCTGATGGCCTGGGTCGATTGCGGCTCGCTCTGGCAGATCACGTCGACGTATTTCTGCGCCAGCGCCTGGTTCAGGTCGGCGTAGTTGTTGAAGTAGATCAGCTGCACGTCCTTGCCGGCGCGCTCGGACCAGGTCATCCCGTGCTTGTCGAGCTCGGCCAGAAGCATCAGGTCCTGGGTGCCGCCCCGGACGGTGGCGACCTTGAGACCCTTGACGTCCTTCAAGGTCTTGACGGTGTCGAGGTCGGGCCGGCGCAGGATGCGCACGCCGCCATTGGCGAAGCCCGCCACCACGTAGAGCTTCACGCCGTTGCCGCGCGCGGCCACCGCGCCGTCGGCGCCCGAGGCCGAGATGTCGATCTGGTCCACCGCCATGGCGGGATAGATGTCGGCGCCCTTGGCGAAGACCTTCTCGTCGATCTTCAGGCCGTATTTCGGCGCGATCTCCTTCATGTAGGAGATCGCGCCGTAATGGGCGAATTTCAGGTTGCCGAGGCGCACCACGTCCTCGGCCCGGGCGCTGCCGAGGGCCCCCAGGGTCGCGAGAACGAGCAGGGCTGCGCGCGCGGTCGCATGACGCTTGAACATCGGCTTCCTCCGGTCGCGGGTCGTGTCGCCCGCTTCGTCCGCCGCGAAAACGGTCGGTACGGGCTTGAATAAGCGTATTCTGGATTCGAAAGTAAACCCGCCCGGGAGAGAGTTTTGACGGCCATCGAAGCGGATGAAATCGAACGGGTCACCGTGCTGGGCTGCGGCACCCTGGGCGCCAGTTGGGCGGCCCTGTTCCTCGCCCACGGCCTCGACGTGGCGGCCTACGACCCGGCGCCCGGCTTCGCGGCGGCGGCCCTCTGGGCGGTGGAGGCGGCGCGGGCGCAGCTGTCCGAGCTCGGCCTGAACGGGCAGGGCACGCTGCGCTTCCACGACCGGCTGGAGGACGCGCTCGCGGACACGGATTTCGTGCAGGAGAACGCGCCGGAGAACGAGGCGGTGAAGCGCGCGCTGCTCATGGAGGTCGATCGCCGGCTGGCCCCCTCGATCCTCGTCGCCTCGAGCACTTCGGCGATGCTGCGCAGCGCCCTCGTGGCCGATTGCGCCCGGCCGGAGCGGATCCTGGTGGCCCACCCGTTCCACCCGCCCCATCTCGTGCCCCTGGTGGAGATCGTGGCGGGCGACCCCGCCACGGCGGCCCGGGCCGCCGCCTTCTACGCCCGGCTCGGGCGCCGTCCGGTGGTGCTCGCCCGCGAGATGCCGGGCCATATCGCCAACCGCCTCGCCTCGGCCCTCTACCGGGAAGCCGTCAACCTCGTGGCCGAAGGGGTGGCGAGCGTCGCCGACATCGACGCCGCCCTGTGCAACGGCCCCGGCCTGCGCTGGGCCGCGATGGGGCCGCACATGACCTATCATCTCGGGGGCGGGGCGGGCGGCATCCGGCACTATCTCGACCATCTCGGGCCGAGCCAGGTCCGGCGCTGGGCCAGCCTCGGGACGCCGGAGCTCACCGAGGACGTGAAGGACCGGATCGTGGCCGGGATCGCGGCGGAGGCCGCCGGCCGCTCGCTCGCGGTCCTGGCGGAGCGCCGCGACCGTGCCCTCATCGAGATCCTCAAGGCCCGCATCGAGGTGGCGGGACAGGACCCCTGAGCCACCGCAGGCCGCCCGATCCCGGATCGGCCCCGCCCGCATTCCCGAAGGCAGACAGAGCGTGAGCGCATCCCGGCCCGAACGATCGCCAGACCTCCGCCCCCTGGTGGTCCTGACCAATCCCATCCATCCGGAGGCCGTCGCCCGGCTCACGGGCGAGGCCCGGGTGGTCACCGCCGCGGACACCCGGCCCGAGACCCTGCGCGCCCTGGCGGCCGAGGCGGCGGGCCTGATCGTGCGGGCGCAATTGCCCGACGACATCCTCGACCACGCGCCCCTCCTGCGCGGCATCGTCCGCCACGGCGTCGGGCTCGACTTCGTGCCCCTGGCGGCGGCGACCGCCCGCGGCATCCCGGTGGCCAACCTGCCCGGCAGCAACACCCAGGCGGTGGCCGAGTACGTCTTCGCGGCCCTGTTCCACCTGCGCCGCCAGCTCGGGCCCCTGGACCGGACCCTGCGCGAGGCCGGCTGGCTTCCGGCGAAATCCCGGGCGAGCGATCTCGGCGAGATCGGCGGGACGACCCTGGGCATCCTCGGCACCGGCGAGATCGGCCGCCGGGTCGCCGCCATCGCCCGCCACGGCTTCGGCCTGCGGGTGCTCGGCCATTCCCGAAGCCCGCACACCGCCGGCGGGCTGATCGAGCCGGTGGACCGGGAGACGCTGTTCTCGGACAGCGACGCCGTCGTCGTCGCCTGCCCGCTGACCCCGGAGACGCGCGGGCTCGTCGATGCGGCGCTGATCGGCCGGATGCGGCCGGGCGCGGTGCTGATCAACGTGGCGCGGGGGCCCATCGTGCGGTCCGACGCCCTGGCGGCGGCCCTGCGGGCGGGCGCCATCGCGGGCGCCGCCCTCGACGTGTTCGAGACCCAGCCGTTGCCCGAGGACCACCCCTACCTCGCCTGCCCGAACCTGCTCCTGACGCCGCACGTGGCCGGCACCAGCGCCAACAGCCTGCGGGTGATGGGCCTCGGCGCCGTCGAGGCGATGCTGTGCATCCTGCGCGGCCAGCCGCCGCGCAACCTCGTCAATCCGGTAGTGCCGGCAGCGCCGGCGGTCCGCTGACCCTTCCGTTCCTCGCCCCCCACCGCCCCCCAAGGAAGACACCATGGCTCTCACCAGCGCGATCAAGGGGGTGATCCCGATCGCCCCGACGCCCTTCCACTCCGATGGCCGGGTCGACGAGACCTCCCTCGACCGGATGTCCGAGTTCTTCCTCGGCGCGGGCATCGACGGCCTGACCATCCTGGGCCAGCTCGGCGAGGCGCCCAAGCTCGACCATGCCGAGGCGGTGGCCATCGCCCGGCGGGTCATCGGGCGCGTGGACGTGCCGGTCCTCGTGGGCGTCTCGGCCCCGGGCTTCGCGGCCATGCGGTCGCTCGCCCGGGAGGTGATGGAGCTCGGCGCCGCCGGCGTCATGATCGGGCCGCCCAACACCCTGCGCACCGACGACCAGGTGGTGGCCTACTACCGCAACGCGGCCGAGGCGATCGGCCCCGACGTGCCCTTCGTGATCCAGGACTACCCGCTCACCTTCTCGGTGGTGATGACGCCGGCCGTCATCCGCCGGATCGTCACCGAGAACCCGTCCTGCGTCATGCTCAAGCACGAGGACTGGCCGGGCCTCGACAAGATCACCGCCCTGCGCGGCTTCGAGCAGGACGGCTCGATGCGCCACATCGCGATCCTCACGGGCAACGGCGGCCTGTTCCTCGATTTCGAGATGGAGCGCGGCGCGGACGGGGCCAACACCGGCTACGCCTTCCCGGAGATGCTCGTCGACGTCGTGCGCCTGTCGCGGGCCGGCGAACGCGACGCGGCCCACGACCTCTTCGACGCGCACCTGCCGTATCTGCGATACGAGCAGCAGCAGGGTCCCCTGGGCCTGGCCGTGCGCAAGTACGTCTTCCAGAAGCGCGGGATCTTCGCCTCGGACGCCCAGCGCAAGCCGGCCGCGAGCCTGTCGGCGCAAGGGCGGCGGGAAGTCGACTACCTCCTGTCGCGCATCGCCCGCGTCGACCCGCGCGCCCGCGTGGCCCCCTGACACCCGGAACCGGACGCGCATCATGAGCACAGGTCTGCGCAAGGGCCTCACCAGCTACGGCGACGCGGGCTTCTCCCTGTTCCTGCGCAAGGCCTTCATCAAGGCGGCGGGCTACTCGGACGACGCCCTCGACCGGCCGATCGTCGGCATCACCAACACGGCGAGCGACTACAACCCGTGCCACGGCAACGCCCCGGCCCTGATCGAGGCGGCCAAGCGCGGCGTGATGCTCGCCGGCGGCCTGCCCATGGTATTCCCGACGATCTCGATCCACGAGAGCTTCGCGCATCCGACCTCGATGTTCCTGCGCAACCTCATGGCGATGGACACCGAGGAGATGCTGCGGGCCCAGCCGATGGACGCCGTCCTCGTCATCGGCGGCTGCGACAAGACCCTGCCGGCGCAGATCATGGCGGCGGCGAGCGTCGACCTGCCCACCGTGGTCATCCCCGTCGGTCCCATGGTGGTGGGCCATCACAAGGGCGAGGTCCTGGGCGCCTGCACCGATTGCCGCCGGCTCTGGAGCGCGCACCGCGCCGGCGAGATCGACGAAGACGAGATCGAGCGCGTCAACGGCCGCCTCGCCCCCTCGGTGGGCACCTGCATGGTGATGGGCACCGCCAGCACCATGGCCTGCGTGACGGAGGCGCTCGGCCTGTCGCTGCCGATGAGCGCCACAGTGCCGGCCCCTCATGCCGAGCGCATCCGCATCGCCGAGGCGAGCGGTCGCCGTGCCGCCGAGATGGCGGTTTCGGGCGGTCCGCGGCCGAGCGAACTTCTGACGCCGGCCGCCTTCCGCAACGCCCAGATCGTCCTGCAGGCGATCGGTGGATCGACCAACGGCCTGATCCACCTGACCGCCATCGCCAACCGGACGCCGCACGGGATCGACCTCGATGCCTTCGACGCCCTCGGGCGCGCCGTGCCCGTGCTCGTCGACCTGAAGCCCTCCGGCCAGCACTACATGGAGCATTTCCACCATGCCGGCGGCGTGCCGGCCCTGCTCCGGAACCTCGGAGCCCTGATCGACCTCGACGCCGCCACGGTCGCGGGCGGCACCCTGCGGGACGTGGTGGCGGCGGCCGAAGCGGTGCCGGGCCAGACCGTGATCCGCTCCGCCGACGATCCGATCAAGCCGGTCGGCGCCATGGCGGTGCTGCGCGGCAACCTCGCCCCGCGCGGCGCCCTGATCAAGCACAGCGCCGCGAGCCCGGCCCTGCTCCAGCACACCGGCCGGGCGGTGGTGTTCGGCTCCATCGCCGACATGACGACCCGGATCGACGACCCCGACCTCGATGTCGGGCCGGACGACATCCTCGTGCTCCAGAACGGCGGCCCGAAGGGCGCGCCCGGCATGCCGGAGGCGGGCTACCTGCCGATCCCGAAGAAGATCCTGGCGCGCGGGATCAAGGACATGGTGCGCATCTCCGACGCCCGCATGAGCGGGACGGCCTTCGGTACCATCGTGCTCCACATCACGCCGGAATCCGCCGTCGGTGGTCCCCTCGGGCTCGTCCGGACCGGCGACCGCATCCGCCTCGACACCGCCGGCCGGCGCATCGACGTCCTCGTGGACGACGCGGTCCTGGAGGCCCGCCGCACCGCCCTCGGCCCGGCGCAACGACCGGACTGGGCGCGGCGCGGCTACGCGCACCTGTTCTACGGATCGGTGCTGCAGGCGGACGAGGGCTGCGACTTCGATTTCCTGCGCGCCGAGCCGCCGCCGGACGGCGAGGGCTAGGGCCGCCGTCGTCAGGCCGCGGGGGATGCCGGCTGCCGCGTGAGGACGAAGAAGCCGAGGGCGGCGGCGGCGATGACGGCGCCGAACGCCGCCGCGATTCCCAGCACGAGGCCGAAGCCGCCCCGGTCGTGCAGGAGGCAGATCAACGGCACCACGAACCCGCTGACGGTGAAGCCGAGGAAGTAGCGCACGCTGTAGGCCCGGGCGCGGTAGAGCGGGGGCACGTAGCGGGCCACCATCGCGTCGTTGATCACGACCTGTCCGTAGAGCGCCGCCATCGTCAGCACGAGGCCGGCCAGGAGCGGCACGCCCGTGCTCATCGCCGCGAGGCCGAGGCCGAGGGGCTGCAGGATGGACAGGCCGAGGAAGAGGATCGGCAGGCTGTAGCGGTCGATGAGGCGGCCCATCAGCAGTTGGGTCAGGGCACCGAAGGCGAAGACGAGGGTGGCCACCGATCCGATCAGGAACAGGGGCAGTCCGGCGCCGACGCGCTCGTCGACCACCTTGGGCAGGGCGATCGTGGTGATGTTGAAGGTCATCCCGCCCGCCACGACCGCGAAGGCGAACACGCAGAGGAGCGGGATCGGGCGCGCGACCGGGAGGACGGGCTTGCCCCCGGCCCGGCCCTGCGATCCGGCGCCGTCGCCCGGCACGAGGGCCAGGAACGCCGTCCCGCAGGCGAGGCAGACCAGGCCCGGCACCACGAAGGCCGCCTGCCAGCCGAACGCCGTGGCGAGGAGCGCCGTCACGCCCGAGGCGGTTGCGGCCCCGAGATTGCCCCAGACGCCGTTCACGCCAAGGTCGCGCCCCAGGCGACGGGCATGGCTCACCAGCATGGTGGAGCCGACGGGGTGATAGATCGCGGAGGCGAGCCCGAGCATGCAGAGCCACACCAGGAACGCCGTCGGACTGCCCGCGCTCGCCACGCCGAGGCAGGACAGGCCGTAGCCGAAGAAGAAGATCGCCAGCAGGGTGCGACGCCCGAACCGGTCGGCGAGCCAGCCCATCGGCAGGGCGCAGAGCCCGAAGGCCACGAAGGCGCCGGTGGCGAGCGGGATCAGTTCGCCGTAGCTCCGGCCCGTCTGCGCCGCGATCGCGATCACCGCGGTGGGGTAGATCAGCAGGACGAAGTGGTCGAAGGCATGCGCCACGTTGACGAAGCGCAGGGTCCGGCGGGACAGGGTCTCGGCGTCCATCGGTCGGTCCTCTCCTCCGGCAAGCATCCGCGTCGGCTGCGCCTCGTGCTCAGACACCGGCAGCCTTCCGCAGGGACTTGCCTCCCGTTTACCTGACCCGTTGAATGGCGTCGGGCCGAAGGCGTACGCGATCGGGCCAGGGAGACGCCGATGCGTTCGATCCGGGCGGAGGATTACCAGGCTGTCCCGCGCGCGGTCGCGGTGATGCCCAAGACCTTCGCGGCCGGCAGCGGCACGGACCGGCACCACCATCCGCGAGCCCAGCTTCTCTACGCCACCGCCGGCCTGATGATGGCGACGGCCGAGGATGGGACCTGGGTCGTGCCGGAAGGCCATGCCCTGTGGATTCCGCCAAGCCTTCCGCACGCCGTCGTCATGCACGGGGATGTGGCGATGTGCTCGGCCTATCTCGCGCGGGAGGCGATCGCCGGCTTTCCGAGCCGGGCCCGGGTCATCGAGGTCTCGGCCCTCCTCGCCGCCGCGCTGGCCGCCCTGACGAACGAGCCGGTGCTCTACGACGAGGCCGGCCGGGGTGGGCACCTGGCAGCCCTCATCCTCGACGAGATCGGACGCGCCCCGGAGACACGCCTGACCCTGCCCCTGCCGCGCGATGCCCGGCTCCGGCGGGTCTGCCTCGGCGTGATCGACGACCCGGCCGGAGCGCTCGATCTCGATGCCTGGGCCGCGCGGGCGGGCCTGAGCCGCCGGACCCTGACGCGGGGATTCCGCCGGCAGACGGGGCTCACCTTCGGGCAATGGCGGGCCAGGGCCCGGGTCGTGCGAGCCCTGGCCCTGGCGGCCGATGGGTGGGCGCCGCGCCAGGTCGCCGCCTCGGTCGGCTACCGCAGCCTCCAGGCCTTGCGGGACCGGACGGCAGCCCTGGTCGGGAGCGCGCGGGATACCTGACGGGATCTCCGGTCCCGGAGGCGGCGTCCAGTCCCGCCCGCGAAGCGCACGAAGACGCCCGCCCGGGCGAGACCGGGCGGGCGTCCTGATGGTGCCGTTGGCGTCAGGCGATCAGCAATCGTCACCCTTCTTGCCGATCTCCTGGTTGGCGCCGGCATTGTTCATGGCGCCCACCGTCCCGGGCGAGGCCGGCTGCTGGCCGCCCGCAAGGTTCTTGCTGGACGTGCCGACACCGCCGCCCTGGTCGTTCTTGCCCTCCGAACCGGGCTTGTCGCCGACCATCTGGTTGGCGCCCACGTTGTTCATCGCGCCGACCGTTCCGGGGGAGGCGGGCTGCTGGCCGCCCGCGAGGTTCTTGCTGCCCTGGTCAGCCGTCGAGCTCTTGTCGTTCATGGTCTGCTGACCCGGGCTGGTGCCCTTCGTCGAGCCGGTGTTGCAGGGCGCGGCGAGCGCGGTCCCGGCCGTGATCGCAAAAATGGCAGCGGCGCCGGCAATCGTCGAGAATTTCACGTGGCGTTCCTCCGGAGATGTTATCGAGAAGTATAATTCTGTGCCCTGGGATCGGTTCCCCGACCGGATGGATCGTCCGGCAATAGAAATTGCCAACATATCTCTGCCCGCCCATGTGAGATCGCCCGAACTCCGGCGCCGACCGCCCCAGATCCTGTCGGCGGTGCCGCTCTATGTTCGCAGCCAAGATCCTTTCGCAGCCAAGATCGTTCGACCGGCGGCTCGGCCGACGCGCTTGTCGAGGCCCCCCGCGGAGCCGCCCCTCCGTTCTGTCTCCACCGATCGATCCTGTTTTCGGGACCGGAGCGGTGCCGGCGGCGCAGCGCCCCCCCGGATGAGGCGGGGAGCCGGGCCAGCCCGATCCGGCGGAATCGCCCACCGGCCGACGCAAAGATCCGCTAGAGCCTGGGCATCCGGCCCGACGCCGCGAAGAGGTCCGCCATGTCAGAATTCCTGCCCGAAGCCGTGCTGAAAGCCTACGATCCCCAGCCCGCCGCGGACCTGCTGCTGGCGGCCTATCGCGCGGGGCGGCAGCTCGGCGAACTGCCCGAGGCCGTCCGTCCGCGCACGATGTCCGAGGGCTACGACGTCCAGGACCGGCTCGTGGCGGCGCTCGGCGCAGACTCCGCCGGCTGGAAGCTCGCCATCGGCAGCCACAAGGGCAAGCGCAGCTCGGGGGTCGGCCGCTCCATCGCCGGGCGGGTACTGCGGGACCGGCTCCATGGCGACGGGGCCGAACTCCGGATGCCCCATGCCGGGGCGGCGACGATCGAGTTCGAGATCGCCTACGGGATCGCCCGCGACATCGCCCCCGACGCCCCCGTGGTTCCGGCGGCCGAGGTCGTCGGCGAAACCCGCGCGGCGTTCGAGCTCGTGCTGTCCCGCTACGTCGATCGGCGTGCCGTCGGCTGGCCGAGCTTCGCGGCCGACAATTCGGCCTTCCAGGCCCTGGTGCTCGGCCCCGTGCTGGCCACGGGAGACCTCGCCGAAGTGGCGCGCGGCCTCGTGGTCGAGGTCGACGGCGTGGAGCGGGTGCGGGCCGTGACGGGGGAGGACGAGACCGATCCCCTGGCCGCGCTCACGGACCTGATGGCCGTGGCGCGCGAGCGCGGCACGACGATCCCGGCCGGCAGCCTCGTCTCCACCGGCACGCTCTCGGTGCCCTTCGACCTGACCGGCCCGGGCCGGATCACGGCTCGGTTCCTCGGCCAGAGCCTCGGGTTCACCCTCCTGCCGGTTTGACCGGGTCGCCCGAGGGGCGCTCGGCCTCCGCCGCGCGCCGCGCCGCGCAGTCCGCCCGGATCTCGGCGCTCGACGCTCCGAGGGCCGGCGGCATGCGGCGGACGGGCAGGCGCTCCCCGTCGAGGCGGTAGGGCGGGGCGAGGACGTAGGCGGTGGGATCGGCGTCGCCGCCCTGGGGCAGCACGAGGTTGCCGGCCCGGGCCCTGTCGGAGGTCAGGGCCTCGTGCAGGCCCAGCACCTCGCCGCAGGGGATGCCGGCCGCGTCCAGCCGGGCGATGAGATCGGCACGGGTCCAGCGGGCGAGCTCGGCCTCGATCGCCGGCAGGAACTGCGCGCGGTTGCGGGAGCGCTCCAGGTTCGTGGCGAAGCGCGGGTCCGCGGCGAGGTCCGGCCGCTCCAGGACCCCCTCGCAGAGGCGGCGATACTGCCCGTTGTTGCCCACCGCCAGCACGATGGGTCCGTCGCCGGCCTGGAACACGCCGTAGGGGGCGATCGACGGATGGGCGTTGCCGGCGCGGGCGGGGTCGTGCCCGCGCACCATCGCCTCCAGGCCGCAATAGGCGGTGAGCGCCAGGCCGCAATCGAACAGGGCGAGTTCGATGTGGCGTCCGCACCCGGTGCGCTCGCGCTCGAACAGGGCGGCGAGCACCCCCTGGGCCGCGTATTGCCCGGTGAAGAGATCGACCGCCGCGAGGCCGAACTTCAGGGGCGGGCGGTCGGCCTCGCCGTTCAGCGCCATCAGGCCGGCCTCGCCCTGGACCACGATGTCGTAGCCGGGCCGCGTCGCCTCAGGCCCATCCGAGGCGTAGCCGGAGATCGAACAGTAGATCAGGCGCGAGTTCTCGGCGCTCAGGTCCGCGTAGCCGAGGCCGAGGCGGTCGGCGCCGCCGGTCTTGAAGTTCTGCACCACCACGTCGCAGGTGCGGGCGAGGTCGCGCGCCACGGCGAGGCCCTCCGGGGTGGCGAGGTCGAGGGTGATCGAGCGCTTGTTGCGGTTGGCGGCGTCGAAGTACGAGGTGTTGGTGGCCCCCGTGCGCAGGCCCCAGTCGCGGGTGTCGTCGCCGCGCTCCGGGTGCTCGACCTTGATCACCTCGGCGCCGAGGTCGCCGAGGCACATGGCGCTCCAGGGCCCGGCGAGCACGCGCGAGAGGTCGAGCACGCGGATGCCGTCGAGCGGCAGGGGCCGTGCAGGGGAGCGGGAGCCGTCGTCGCGTGCCGTCGTCTCGGCCATGGTCGGTTCTCCCTCTCGTGCGGGCGGCATCCGGAGCACCGCTTCAAGCCGCGCCTGTCTATCAGGTTTCGGTCCCGATCCCGGAACCGATTCCGGGCCGGACAGGTGGCCTCGCCGACGGAGCCTGTTAGGGTCGCGAAAACACAGAAACCCGAGGAACCGCCCCATGAACGCCCCGACGCGCCCGCCCGGCTCCGCCGCGCCCACCGCCCCCGCCTCGGCGAGCTTTGCCTGGGACGATCCCTTCCTCCTCGACGACCAGCTCAGCGACGACGAGCGCGCCATCCACGAGGCCGCCCGGGCCTTCGCGCAGGAGGAGCTCCTGCCCGGCATCGTCGAGGCCTACGCGCAAGAGACCAGCAACCCGGAGCTGTTCCGGAAGATGGGCGAGCGCGGGCTCCTCGGCGTCACCCTGCCGGAGGCCTATGGCGGCGCCGGCGCGACTTATGTCGCCTACGGCCTCGTGGCCCGTGCCGTCGAGGCGGTGGATTCCGGCTACCGCTCGATGATGAGCGTGCAATCCTCCCTCGTGATGTACCCGATCCACGCCTACGGCTCGGAGGCGCAGCGCCAGAAATTCCTGCCCAAGCTCGCCTCGGGGGCGTGGATCGGCTGCTTCGGCCTGACCGAGCCCGATGCCGGCTCGGACCCGGCCGGCATGACGACGAAGGCCGTGAAGACCGACGGGGGCTACCGCCTGTCGGGGGCCAAGACGTGGATCTCGAACGCGCCCTTCGCCGACGTCTTCGTGGTCTGGGCCAAGTCCGAGGCGCATGAGGGCGCGATCCGAGGCTTCATCCTGGAGAAGGGCATGCCGGGTCTCTCCGCGCCCACCCTGAAGGGCAAGCTCTCGTTGCGCGCCTCCACCACGGGCGAGATCGTGATGGAGGACGTCGAGGTCGGCGAGGACGCGCTCCTACCCAACGTCTCGGGCCTGAAGGGGCCGTTCGGTTGCCTGAACCGGGCCCGCTACGGCATCGCCTGGGGCGCCATGGGGGCGGCGGAGGATTGCTGGCACCGGGCCCGGTCCTACACCCTGGAGCGCAAGCAGTTCGGCCGACCGCTGGCCCAGACCCAGCTCGTGCAGAAGAAGCTCGCCGACATGCAGACCGAGATCGCCCTCGGGTTCCAGGCCGCCCTGCGCGTCGGGCGCCTGTTCGACGCGGGCCGGATGGCGCCCGAGATGATCTCGCTGATCAAGCGCAACAACTGCGGCAAGGCGCTCGACATCGCCCGGGTCGCCCGGGACATGCACGGCGGCAACGGCATCATGGGCGAGTACCACGTGATGCGTCACGCCCAGAACCTCGAGACGGTGAACACCTATGAGGGCACGCACGACGTCCATGCGCTGATCCTCGGCCGGGCGCAGACGGGCCTGCAGGCGTTCTTCTGACGGAGCGGGTCGGGACGCCGCGGGTCCACATCCGCATCACGCCGCGTCCCTGGTCTTCCCCGGAGAGGACTGGCATCGTTTCCCGGGGGGAGGACACCGCGCCGTGGCTCAGAGGGACGTGATGCCGTCGCCACCCCGGCGCCTCGGCCGCCCGCCGCGCGGGACCGAGGGCGACGTGCTGCTGCGCGTCCTCGACGCCGCCCGGGTCGTGTTCCTCACCGAGGGCTTCGAGGCGGCGAGCATCGATGCCATCGCGGGCTCGGCCGGCCTCTCGAAGAAGACGATCTACGCGCGCTTCGCCTCGAAGGTCGATCTGTTCGAGGCCGTGTGCGTGCGGTTCATCGAGGAGAACGTGCCCTCCATCGAGAAGGTGGCGGCGGAAGCCGGATCGGTGGAGGAGCGCCTCCACCGCATCGCCCTGGCGATCCTCGAGACCGTGGTGACGCCGGACTGTATCGCGTTCCGGCGGGTGATGGTGGCCGAGGCCGGACGCTTCCCGGAATTCGCCCGGGCCCTCCACGATTTCGGACTGGCGCGGGTGGTGCCCCTGGTGGAGCGCTGCCTGGAGGACGGCGTACGCTCCGGTGCGATCGCGGTGGACGATGTCCGGCACGCGGCCGATGCCTTCCTGGGCCTGACCATCCGGGGTTTCGTCGACCGGACGGAGCTGGGCCTGGAGCGGCCGGGCATGACCCACGTCAAGCGCGCGACGCTGAAGCGCTCGCTCGACTTCTTCCTGCGGGCGTGCCGGCCCTGACCCGGGTTCAGACGGCCTGCGGGGCGGGGCGCCGGAGGCCGGCCGCCAGGGGCAGCGCGCCCGCGCAGAGCGCCGCCATGCTCCAGAACGCATCCGCCCCGAACCGCCCGTAGAGCCACCCGGACAGGCCGGTCAGGACGGTGTTCGCGAGCCCGAGGCCGAGGGTCGCGTAGAGGGTCTGGGCGGTGGCGGCGCCACGGGCGGGTACGAGGTCGGCGAGGAGGCGCATGTTGGCCAGGTGCAGCAGCGCGAAGGTGAAGCCGTGCAGGGCCTGGCCGATCGCCAGCATCGGCACCGCCACCGTGGTCGCCAGGATCGCCCAGCGCAGGATCCCGGCGCCGGCCGCCAGCATCGCCGCCCCGGCGGTGCCGAGGCGCTCCAGCAGCCAGGAGCCGCACAGGACGAACACCACGACCTCCGAGAGCACGGCCAGGAACCAGAGCAGGCTGACGGTGCCGGGGCCGAGGCCCGCCGCCCGCCAGCGGATCACCGCGAAGGCCTCGTGCAGGGCGTGGCTGCCGATGACGAGGGCCGCCACCAGGAGCACCCGCCGGAAGAGCGGCACCGCGAGCAGGGCGCGCAGGGTGGTGCGGGTGGGCGCTTCCGGAGCCGGGGAGCTCGGGTGTCCGGTCCGCGGGGCCGCGGGCACCCGGCGGACGGCGAGGGCGGTGAGCAGGAACAGCAGCCCGCTCGAGACCAGGATGCTGGGCAGGCCGGCCCAGGCGACGGCCTGCCCGGACACCAGGGTCGCCAGGATGAAGGCGGCCGAACCGGCGCCTCGGACCCAGCCATACGCGAAGGTCCTCTCCCGCTCCATCGCCGCGAGGGTGAGGGCATCGGCCAGGGGCGCGAGGGCCGCGAGGGCGAGGGCCTGCGCAAGGCCCAGGACGAGGAGCGCGGGGAAGCCGTGCCCCAGGAGGGTGGCGAAGGCCAGGAGCCCGGCGGCGGCGGATCCGGCGGCGAGGACAGCCCGGGTGGCGTCGAGGCGATCCGCGATCCGCCCCGCCACCGGTCCGGCCACGAGGCGCATCAGCGTCCCGCCTGCGAGCACGATGCCGATCTCGGAGGCGTCGAGCCCGCGGTCGCCGAGGAAGCTCGGCAGGAACGGCGAGACCATCCCGTAGGCGGCGTAGAGGCTGCCCTGCAGGAAGACCAAGGCCGGGAAGGCGCCGAGGCCGGACCGGGCAGGGGGAGCGTGCATCCGTCCAGCCTCCCTTACCCACTCCGGGTCTCGGACGCCGCGTCCGGTTCCTCAGGGTGCCTTGATCCCTCAGGGTGCCTTGGCGGGCGGGAAGGCGGTGCCGGGGCAGTTGGCGGCCAGTCCCGTCTCGCCGATGCGGTCGGGCGCGCAGGCGGGGATGGCCGGACGTCCGCCATTCTCGATGCGCGCCTCCTGCAGGCGATCGTACTTCCAGAACCCGAGGCCGATCACCACCAGGATGGCGAGGAGGGCGGCGCCCGCCAGGGGCAACCAGCGCGGCATCAGCGGGCGCTCGCGCCGGCTTCCGGCACCGGCTGGGTGTGGGCGGTGTCGCCGTGCTTGACGAAGGTGAACAGGATCACCCCCGCCAGGAGAGCGACGGCGGCGATGAAGACGGGGAACACGCGACGCATCGGGAGGAGACCACTTTGGTAGGACGACCCGTCGGAATCGCGCCGGCGGGTGTGGGTAACGCGCGGGCCGGGCCCGGGGTCGCAGGGCAGGGCATCACAAATTCGGCGAAGCGCGGCGGGGCGCCCGTCAGGCCGGGGTCGCGACCCGCTGGCCGGCCTCGCCGTAGCCGAGCCGCGCCCCCTCGCGGTTGACGATCCCGAAGCGCAGGGTCGCCTCCTCGAGATAGTCGATGGCCGCCACGAGGGCGCTTCGCGCCGGCTCCACGGCCTCGGGCTCGTCGTCGGGCGGCGTCTCGGCGAAGTTGACGGCGGCGATGAGCACCCGGTCGCGCTCGTCCTCGATCCGGCGGTCGCGCTCGACGCGGCCCCGGATGTCGGCGTCGAAGGCCGCCACCACGGCGAAGGGGAAGTCGTCGCGGCGCGATCCCCGCGGATAGGCCAGGGTCAGGCGACGGGCGAGGTCGGCCGCACGCCGGACCTGATCCGCGAGCTTGGCCTCTGTAAACTTGCCGTCCATGGGGCTCTCCGGCGCCGACGGGGCCGTCGGCGCGGGGGCAACGCACCGCATCCGGTCCCCGGTTCCGGCCGTGCACCAATGCCGCTCCGCCGCGTTATCGCCCCATGACCGATCCAGCCTCGACCGATTCCGCACCCCGCCTCGGCTTCTGCTGCAAGTTCATCCTCGAGCCACCGTCCGAGCCCTTCAAGACCCTGAAGGCCGCCCGCGAGGCGACCCTGCAGATGAACCTCACCCACGCCACCATGGCGCACCTGAAGACCCTGGCGCCCAGCGCGCGCCGGGACAAGCTGGAGGGCCTCGTGCGCCACAACCTCGGTGCCCTGGAGCGGCAGGTGGCCTGGGTCGCCGCCCGGCCCGCGATCGAGCGCCTGCTGCGGATCGCCAGCAACGTCCTGCCCGGCTACACCCACGCGGTGGCGCGGGACCTCTATGCCGAGCCCGAGATGCGCCGCCTCGTCCAGGACGGCCTCGCCCGGATCGGCGCGATCGCCCGAGCCGGTTCGGTGCGCCTGAGCTTCCATCCCGGCCCGTTCTGCGTCATCGCCTCGCAGAACCCGGCGGCCCAGCGCAACGGCATCGAGGAGCTGGAGCACCATGCCGAACTCATGGCGATGCTCGGCTACGGCCAGGGCTGGCATCCGCACGGGGCCCACATCAACATCCATGTCGGTGCCCGCGACCCCGGCATCGCAGGGTTTCGCGCCAGCCTGCCCAAGCTCTCGCAGACAGCGCGCGATCTCCTCACCGTCGAGAACGACGAGAATTTCTTCGGATTGGACACGGTGCTGGAGCTGGCCGACGTCGTGCCGGTGGTGCTCGACCTGCACCACCACTGGGTCGAGAGCCGGGGTGCGTACATCGAGCCCGACGATCCCCGCGTCGCCCGGGTGCGCGAGTCCTGGCGGGGCGTGCGCCCCGTGGCCCATATCAGCGTCTCGCGCGAAGCCCTGCTGGAGGGGCATACGCCCGACGCCCTGCCGGACTTCGCCGCCCTGACCGAGGCCGGTCACAACTGGCGCGATCTGGCCGCCCATTCCGACATGATGTGGAACCGGGCCGTGAACGCCCTGGTGGCCCGCCACATGGCCTGGGCGGATTTCGAGATCGAGGCCAAGTCCAAGAACATCGCCTCGGCCGGCATCGCCGCCGAGATCGCCGCGACCCTGCCCACGGCGCAGATCGAGGTGGCGGCCTGACGGGGCCCTCGGCCGCGCAGCGCGCGTTTCAGCGCGCCGCTCAGTGCCCGTGGTCGTGCCCGTCGGACTCCGGCAGGGTCAGGCCGAAATGGCTGACGAGGTCCTGCACCTGCCCCGGCGAGAGGTGGCGCGGGTTGAGGTTGCGCAGGAGCAGGTAGAGCTTGGCCGTCTCTTCCAGCTCCTCGGTCGCGAAGACCGCGTTCTCCAGGGTGGAGCCGGCCACCACCGGGCCGTGGTTGGCCAGCAGCACCGAGGCGTAGCGGCCGGCCAACCCCCGGATCGCGTCCGCCACCGCCGGGTCGCCGGGCCGGTAATACGGCACCAGGGCCGTGGCCCCGGCCCGCATCAGGTAATACGGCGTCAGCGGCGGCAGTACCGCCTTGGGGTCGATCTCGGGCAGCATCGACACCGCCACCGCATGGGTCGAGTGCAGATGGACGATGGCGCGCGCCTCCGTGCGGCTGTCGTAGAGCGCCGCATGGAGCGGGATCTCCTTGGTGGGCGCGTGGCCCGAGACCAGGGCGCCCTTCGCGTCCAGGCGTGAGATCGTGCCTGGGTCGAGGAAGCCCAGCGACGCGTTGGTCGGCGTCACCAGCCAGCCGCCGTCGTCCAGGCGCAGGGAGATGTTGCCCGACGAGCCCGGCGTCAGGCCGCGCTCGAACAGCGAGCGGCCGAACCGGCAGATCTGCTCGCGAAGCTTCGATTCGCTCATGAAATCCCTTCAGGTCACGGGAGGAGGGGGCGATCTCAGGCGGTGGCGCCCGCGATCAGTTCGTAGCCCAGATCGACGGTCTCGGCCGGGCCGTCGGCGGCGAGGCGCTCGGCGGCGGCGGCGCCGATCTCCAGGCGCGGCGTGCGGATGGTGGTCAGCGGCTGCGGCAGGGCGGCGGCGATGTCGAGGGCGTTAAAGCCGAACAGGGCGAGGCGTCCCGGCACCGCGATCCCGTCCGCGAGACAGTGGAAGTAGCCGCCCAGCGCCATGTCGTCGTTGGAGAAGTAGACCGCATCGAGGTCGGGCCGGCGGCCGACCAGCCGCGCCAGGGCCTCCCGCCCGGCCGCGGCCGAAGAGGGTCCGGACGCGATCTCGCGCTCCGCCAGGGGGCAGCCCGCCTCCCGAAGGGTTTCGCAGAACCCCGCGAGCCGCTTGGCGGCGCGGAGATCCTGCGTGATGTCGTGGCCGACAAAGCCGATGCGGCGGTAGCCCCGTGCCAGCAGGTGCCGGGCGCTGTCGCAGCCCACCGCCCGGTTGGAGAATCCCACCACGATGTCGAGGCCGGCCCCGTCGGTGTCGATCATCTCGACGATGCGAATGCCGCTCGCCCGCAGGCGGGCGAGCGCGCCGGGCGTGTGTTCCAGGCCGGTGACGATGAGGCCGGCGGGACGCCAGGAGAGGAGGGCGCCGATCAGCGCCTCCTCCCGCTCCGGGTCGTAGTCGGAGACCCCGATCACGCTCTGGAAGCCGCCGCGGTCGAGGACCGCCGTGGCGCCCCGCAGGAGGTCCGGGAACACGATGTTGGTGAGCGACGGGATCACAATCCCCACGAGCTTGGCCCCCGCCGTGGAACCGGAGCCCGCCAGCATGCCGGCCAGCCGGTTCGGCACGTAGCCGAGACGCGCCACCGCCTCCGCGACCCGGTCCTGCGTGCGCTTCGAGAACGAGCCCTGGTTGCGCAGGACGCGCGAGACCGTGCTCTCGCCGACTCCGGCTTCGCGGGCCACGTCGGACAGGGTCACGAGCCGGCGCTCCGGCTCGTGCAGGGACCTCTGGACGTTCATCGTCGACCTTCATCTCCGGTCCCGGGCTGCACAGCCCATAGCAAGCTTAGTTGGCCGCAACAATGAGATTGGCAGCGCTGCCATCATCTGATACGCAAGATGCAAGCGCTGCCACAACGAGTAGTGCCGCAATAAGATGGTGCAACGCCAGAACGGCGACGTGCAATGCGCGCCGGCAGGAGGAAACATGAGCGTTCAGGCCGCAACCGCGCGGGGCGTCGATGCGCCCGCGGCGGATTTCGTCGAACAGACCTATCGCAAAGTGTTCTGGCGGCTCGTGCCGTTCCTGATGCTCTGCTACGTGGTCGCCTATCTCGACCGCGTGAACGTCGGCTTCGCCAAGCTGCAGATGTCCCAGGAGCTGGGCTTCAGCGAAACCGTCTACGGCCTCGGCGCCGGCCTGTTCTTCATCGGCTACTTCCTGTTCGAGGTGCCCTCGAACGTGATCCTGCACCGGGTCGGCGCCCGGGTCTGGATCGCCCGCATCATGATCACCTGGGGCATCATCTCCGCCGGGTTCATGTTCGTGAACTCGGCCACCTCGTTCTACATCATGCGCTTCCTGCTCGGCCTGGCCGAGGCGGGCTTCTACCCGGGCGTGATCCTCTACACCACGACCTGGTTCCCGGCCCATCGCCGCGCCCGCGTGATCGCCGTGTTCATGTCGGCGATTCCCGTCTCGGGCATCTTCGGCAACCCGCTCTCCGGCTGGATCATGGACGCCTTCAACGGCACCTACGGCCTGTCGGGCTGGCAGTGGATGTTCCTGATCGAGGCGGTGCCGGCGGTGCTGGTGGGTCTCGCGGTGTTCTTCTACCTCGACAACCGCCCCTCCGAAGCCCAGTGGCTCACCGCCGCCGAGAAGCAGGTCATCGAGCGCGACATCGCCGCCGACGGCGCCGGCAAGGAGCAGAGCCCCCACTCCATCGCCACCGTGTTCCGCAACGGGCGGATCTGGTTCATGAGCCTGATCTACTTCGCCTTCGTCACCGGCCAGTACGGACTGACCTTCTGGATGCCCACCATCGTCAAGGCGTCCGGCATCCAGGGCAACCTGAACATCGGCCTCGTCAGCGCGATCCCGTTCCTGTTCGCGGTCTTCGTGATGATCCTGCTCGGCCGCAGCGCCGACCGGATGCGCGAGCGCCGCTGGCACCTCATCGTCCCGGCCCTCTGCGGCGCGGTGGGCTTCGTGGTCGCCGCCAGCACGGGGAGCACCGTCGTGGCCATCGCGGCGCTCGCCGTGGCCGCCGGCGGCGTGCTCACCTGCGCACCCCTGTTCTGGTCCCTGCCCACCGCCTTCCTCAGCGGCGCGGGGGCGGCCGCCGGAATCGCGCTGATCAACTCGGTGGGCAACCTCGCGGGCTTTGCCAGCCCCTACGTCATCGGCGCCCTGCGCGATTCCACGGGCAGCACCGCCGCCGGCATGTACGCGCTGGCCGGCATGCTGGTGATCGGCGCGGTCTGCGTGTTCGTCACCCCGAAGCAGGTGGTCAACCGCTGAGACGGCTGCGCCGACGGCCGGCGGCTCCGAAGCCCGCACCGTCATCCCGGGGCGCCGCAGGCGAGCCCGGGATGACGGGATGGGTCGCAGCACCGTCGTTTCGATTTGCCCGCTCCGATCCCTCCCTCCCATGAACAGGTCCCCATGAGCATCAACACCCAGACCCAGCGGGCCGCCGTGATCGGCCTCGGCTCCATGGGCGCCGGCATGGCCGGTTCGCTCCTCCGGGCCGGCTTCGCCGTCGCGGCCTGCGACGTGGACGCGGACGCCGTCGCGCGCTTCGCCGCGACCGGCGGGCAGGCGGCGGCGAACCCCGCGGCGGCGGCGGAGGGCGCCGATGTCGTGGTCTGCGTCGTGGTCAACGCCGCCCAGACCGAGGCCGTGCTGTTCGGGCCCGGCGGCGCTGCAGAGAACATGCGGGCGGGCGCGGTGTTCGTCTCCTCGGCCACCATGGACCCGGCCGTCGCCCGGCGCCTCGCGGCCCGCCTGGAGGAGACCGGCCGCCACTACCTCGACGCGCCGATGAGCGGCGGCGCCGTCCGCGCGGCCGAGGGCGAACTCACCTTCCTGGCCTCCGGCACGCAGGCGGCCTTCGACGCGGCCCGCCCAGCCCTTCACGCCATGGCCGGCAAGCTCTACGAGCTCGGCGACGCGGCCGGGCAGGGTGCCGCCTTCAAGATGATCAACCAGTTGCTTGCCGGCGTGCACATCGCCGCCGCCAGCGAGGCCATGAGCTTTGCCGCCAAGCAGGGCTTGGATCTCCGCAAGGTCTACGAGGTCATCACGGCGTCGGCCGGCAATTCCTGGATGTTCGAGAACCGCATGCCGCACGTCCTCGACGGCGATTACAGCCCGAGAAGCGCGGTCGACATCTTCGTCAAGGATCTGGGCATCGTGCAGGACATGGCGCGGGCGGAGACATACCCCGTGCCGGTGGCCGCCGCCGCGCTACAGATGTTCCTGATGGCGTCCGGCTCCGGCATGGGCCGGGACGACGACGCCTCGGTGGCCCGCCTCTACGCCCAGGTGGCCGGCGTCACCCTGCCGTCGCCCAAGGCCTGAAGGGAGAAGAGCCGATGCCGCGTTTTGCCGCCAATCTCACGCTGATGTTCACGGAGCGGCCGTTCCTCGACCGCTTCGCCGCCGCCGCGGAGGCGGGCTTCACCGCCGTGGAGTTCCTCTTCCCCTACGATCATCCGCCCGAGGCCATCGCCGAGCGCCTGGCGCGGTTCGGGCTGACCCAGGCCCTGTTCAACCTGCCGCCGGGCGACTGGGCGGCGGGCGAGCGCGGCCTCGCCGCCCTGCCGGACCGGTTCGCCGAGCTGCAGGCGGGCGTCGAGACCGGCCTGACCTACGCCAAGGCCACGGGCGTCGCCCGGCTCCACCTCATGGCCGGCATGGCGGATGCGCGCGATCCGGCGGCGCAGGACGCCTATCGCCGGGCCGTGGCCTGGACCGCCGAGCGCGTCGGCCGCGAAGGCCTCGACCTCGTGCTGGAGCCGATCAACGCCCGCAACATGCCGGGCTACTTCCTCAACGACTTCGACATGGCCGCCGACCTCATCCGCGACCTGGCCCTGCCGAACCTGAAGCTGCAGTTCGACCTCTACCACTGCCAGATCCTGCACGGGGACGTGACCACCCGCCTGCGCGACCTGATGCCGATGGTCGGGCACGTCCAGACCGCCAGCGTCCCCGCCCGGAACGAGCCCGGCACCGGCGAGATGAACGACGCCTTCCTCTTCGCCGAACTGGACTACCTCGGCTACGCGGGCTTCGTCGGCTGCGAGTACAACCCGGCCGGCGGCACCGGGGAGGGCCTGGGCTGGTTCGAGCCCTACCGCGCCTCGCAGGTCCGGGAGGGCACCCGATGAGCCTCGCCCTCGGATCGGTGGCCGACGACTATACCGGCGCCTCGGACCTCGCCAACACGCTCAGCAAGGGGGGCCTGCGCACGGTGCAGACCATCGGCATCCCCGCCGACGACCTCGATCTGGCCGGTGTCGAGGCCGTGGTGGTGGCCCTGAAGAGCCGCTCCATCCCGGCCGCGGAAGCCGTGGTGCGCACCCGCGCGGCCGAGGCCTGGCTGCGCGGACGGGGCGCCGCCCACGTCCTGTTCAAGATCTGCTCGACCTTCGATTCCACCGACGCGGGCAATATCGGACCCGTCCTGGACGCCCTGCGGGGCGAGGCGGGCGAGGCCATCGCCCTCGTCACCCCCGCCTTCCCGGAAACGGGGCGCACCGTCTACCAGGGCAACCTGTTCGTCGGCGCGATGCCGCTGAACGAGAGCCCGCTCAAGGACCATCCCCTCAACCCGATGCGGGACGCCAACCTCGTGCGGGTGCTGGGCCGCCAGAGCGCGTCGCCCGTGGGTCTGGTGGATTTCGCCACCGTGGCGAAGGGGCCGGACGCCGTCGCCGCGTGCCTCGACGCGCTCGCCGCCGAGGGGATCGGCGCGGCCATCGCGGATGCGGTGGTGGAGGCCGACCTCGAGACCCTGGGCACGGCGGCGCTCGGCCACCGGGTGTCGGTGGGCGCCTCGGGCCTCGGCCTCGGCCTCGCCCGGGCCCTGGTCGCGACCGGGCGTGCCGCCGCGCCGGACAGCGCGGCGGATCTCGGCGCGCCCGTGGGGGGGCTCTCCGCCTGCCTCGCCGGCAGTTGCTCACAGGCGACCCTCGGCCAGATCACGGCGGCCGAGGCCCTGATGCCGGTGCGCCGCCTCGACCCCGAGCGGATGCTCGTCGGCGAGGCCGAGACCGAGGCCGAGATCGCGGCCGTCCTGGCCTGGGCCGGCGAGCACGTCGGCGCCGGCCCCGTCCTCATCGCCAGCAGCGCCGAGCCCGAGACCGTGCGGGCCCTCCAGGCGCGCCACGGCGGCGACCGGGTCGGCCACGCCCTCGAGGATGCGCTGGCCCGCATCGCGGAAGGCCTGGTGGCGCACGGCGTGCGCCGCCTCGTGGTGGCGGGCGGCGAGACGTCGGGGGCGGTCGTGGACCGGCTCGGGCTGAAGGCCTTCCGCCTCGGGCCCGAGATCGCCGCCGGGGTGCCGGTGCTGCGCACGATGGGGCAGGGTGAGCCCATGCTGCTCGCCCTCAAATCCGGCAATTTCGGCGGCCGCGACTTCTTCTCCCGCGCCCTCGACCTGATGCGCTGAGCCTGAAAGGACGACCCATGCACGCACTGATCCTCGGCGCCGCCGGCATGATCGGCCGGCGCCTGATCGACGCCCTCGCCACGCAGGGCGATGCCCGCGCCCTCACCCTGGTCGACGTGGTGGAGCCGACCGCCCCGGCGGGCTTCACCGGCTCCGTCGTCACGGCTGCCGCCGACCTCTCCGTGCCCGGCGCGGCGGAGGCCGCCATCGCGGGCCGACCGGACGTGATCTTCCACCTCGCGGCGATCGTCTCGGGCGAGGCGGAGGCCGATCTGGAGAAGGGCTACCGGGTCAATCTCGACGCCACCCGGCTGCTCCTCGAGGCCATCCGGCAGGCCCATGTCGCCGAGGGCTATCGTCCCCGCGTGGTCTTCACCTCGTCGCTGGCCGTGTTCGGGCCGCCGCTCCCGGGCGTGATCCCGGACGACATGATCCTGACGCCGGCCACCTCCTACGGCACGCAGAAGGCGATGGGCGAACTGCTGCTCGCCGACTACAGCCGGCGCGGCTTCCTCGACGGCATCGGCCTGCGCCTGCCCACCATCTGCGTGCGGCCGGGCAAGCCGAACAAGGCGGCGTCCGGGTTCTTCTCCGGGATCATCCGCGAGCCGCTGGCCGGCCAGGAGGCGATCCTGCCGGTGCCCGATACCGTGCGCCACTGGTTCGCCAGCCCGCTTTCGGCCACGCAATACCTCCTGCATGCCGCCCGCATCGACCTCGCGCCCCTCGGCCTGCGCCGCAGCCTGACCATGCCGGGAATCTCGGCGACGGTGGCCGACGAGATCGAGGCCCTGCGCCGCGTGGGCGGGGACAGAGCGGTGGCGCTGATCCGGCGCGAACCGAATCCGGCCATCCAGGCCATCGTGGAGACCTGGCCGGAGGCCTTCGACACGCGCCGCGCCCTGGACCTGGGCTTCGAGGGCGATGCCAGCTTCGATGCCCTGGTGGCGCTGCATCTGGCCGAGACGCAGGGCTGAGCGAACGACGCCCTTTCGGCGACGACGCGTGTCCCGATCCCTTGCGGGGGAGGGACACGCGAGCGGCCTCGGGGGGATCCCTGCGGAACGCCCTCAGCCCCGCACGCGGCCCTCGATCGGGTAGGCCGGGTCGTTGTAGCCCGGCGTCGAGGAGTGGCCGGTGACGACGTGGGCGTCGACGAGGGCCTCGTCCTCGTCCGTGAAGGTGTAGCCCAGCGCGCCCAGATACGCGTCCCACTGCGCCTCCGTGCGCGGCCCGGCGATGACCGAGGTGACGGTGCGGTTGGCCAGCACCCAGTTCACCGCGAACTGCCCCGCCGTCAGGCCCCGCGCGGCCGCATGGTCCTGAAAAATCCGGGCGATCACCAGGGATTCCGGGCGCCACTCCGTCTGCATCATGCGGGTGTCCTGGCGCCCCGCGCGGGTGCCCTCGGGGGGCGGGGCATCGGGATCGTATTTGGCGGTGAGCACGCCGCGGGCCAGCGGCGAGTACGGCACCACGCCGAGGCCGTAATGGGCGCAGGCCGGCAGGTGCTCGGTCTCGGGCATCCGGTTCAGGGCGTTGTAGTAAGGCTGGCTGACCACGGGCCGGTCGATACCGAGGTCGTCGCACAGGCGGCAGATCTCGGCGACCCGCCAGGCCCGGTAGTTGGAGACGCCGAAGTAACGGATCTTGCCCTGGCGCACGAGGAGCGCGATGGCGCCGATGGTCTCGGAGAGCGGCGTCGTGTGGTCCTCCTTGTGGAGGTAGTAGATGTCGATCACGTCGGTGCCGAGCCGCTTCAGGCTGGCCTCGGCGGCGCGCAGCACGTGGGCGCGCGACAGGCCCCGGTCGTTGGGGCCCGGTCCCATCGGGTTGGCGACCTTGGTGGCGAGCACCCAGGCCTCGCGGTCCCGGCGAAGCGCCCGGCCCACCACCTCCTCGGAGCGGCCCTCGTTGTAGACGTCGGCGGTGTCGAGGAAGTTGATGCCGGCGCCCCGGGCGCTGTCGATGATGCGGCCGGCGGTGGCCTCGTCGGTGGGGCCGCCGAACATCATAGTGCCGAGGCAGAGCGGCGAGACCTTGAGACCCGAGCGGCCGAGATTGCGGTACTGCATCGTGGCATTCCACTCCATCAGGGGCGCTCAGGCCCCGTCGCGTATCCATTGCACCACGCCGGCGGGCTGGCGAAAGTCCTCCAGCGCATGAACCCGCGCCTCGGGCAGGGCCGCGCGGGCCATGGTGGCGAGGGCGTGGCCGGGGCCGAGTTCGAGCACCCGGGTCGCGCCGAACTCACCGACGCCCTCCAGGCAGGCGGCCCAGTCCAGGGTCTGCGCCACCTGCGCGGCAAGCTTGGGCAGGCCCGCCTCCGGCCGGAACACCGCCGCTCCGTCGAGGCCGCTGAGGAGGCGCGGGGCCGGACGCGGCGGGGTCGCCAGGGGAGCCTGCGCCAGCCGCTCGGCGAAGCGCGCCGAGGCCTCGGCCAGGAGCGGCGTGTGCGAGGGAATGTGGACGGGCAGGCGAACGGCCCGGGCCGCGCCCGCCGCAAGGGCCTGGGCGCAGAGGGCGTCCAGCGCCGCGACGGGGCCGCCCACCACCACGCTGTCGGCGGCGTTGCGGATCGCCGGATGGCACCCCTGCGCCTCGGCCAGGGCGAAGGCCCGCGCGGCAGGCAGGCCGCGCAGGCCGGCGAGGCCGTAGCCGGGACCGGCCGCCGCATCCATCGCCTCGGCGCGGGCGGCGGCGAGGTGCAGCACCGTCTCGGGCGCGAACAGGCCGGCGCAGCCGAAGGCCGCGAGATCGCCGATGCTGTAGCCCACCACCACGACGCGGGCGGCCTGAGCCCTCCGCACCAGGGTCCAGGCGGCGAGGCCAGCCACGCAGCACAGGATCTGCCCGATCCGGTTGGCGTGCAGGTCCTTCCCTGAGCGCACGAGGTCGCGCGGATCCTGACCGAGCAGGGGGGCCGCGGCCGCGAAGACGCCCTGCGCCTCGGGCAGGGCGGCCGTGAGGTCGAACATCTCGGGATGCTGGCCGCCCTGGCCGGAGAGGAGGACCGCGAGGGTCATGGGCGATCGACGCTCATGGTCGCTCCCAGGCGTCGACGAACAGCGTCATGGCCAGCAGGTCGGCCGCTCCGCCGGGGCTGAGGCGGCGGGCGACGAAGGCGCGGTGCAGGTCTTCCGCGTGTGAGACCCAGTCGTCCCGGGCAATGCCGCCCTCGGCGAGGAAGCGGGCGGCTTCCGCCCGGGCGAAACCGAACCCCTCCGGGCCGCCACGATGCAGGAGGTTGGTGTCCTCGAGGGCCGCGACCAGGGCGAGGCAGGCCTCCACCCGCGCCGCCTCGGGCGACTCGGGACGGCGGGCACGGGCCCGGCGCAGGGCCGGCAGGCCGGTGCCGTAGAGGGTCGGGAAGCCGGCCGCGGCCTCGGCCGGCGCGCCCCCGACCCCGTGCCGCCGCCGCGCCCGCGCACCCGGCGCGTGCAGCAGTTCGGGGCCGTCCAGAATGGCACCGGCGTAGCGTGCGCGGACATGGGCGCCGAGGCTCCCGGCCGCCGGACGCCGCCCCAGGGCGCCGGCCGCCGCGCCGAGGAGGCCCAGGCCGAAGATGGCGCCCCGGTGGGTGTTCACGCCCCCCGTGGCCGCCCGCATGGCCGCCTCCGCCGCGAGGCCGATCCGGCGCAGATGCGCCATCCCGGCCCCGGCCGCGCCGGCCTCGGCCAGATCCGCGAAATAGGGCTCCAGGGCGGAGGCACTCGCCCGGAAGGTGCCCGCATCCATGTCGGCATGGCTGCCGCTGTCCACGTGGCTGACGAGGCCTGGCTTGGGATAGGTGGCGAGCTCCAGGCGCAGGCAGTGCGTGGCGAGGCGGGCGATTGCGTCCGGGCCGCCGACAGTCGCAGCGGGGACCCGGGTCTCCGACGGAGCCGCGGGCATCGGCGAGAGGGCATGCATCGGCATGGCTCAGGCCGCCGGCGTCAGGGCGGCGCGAAGGGCCGAAACGGGCCGGAGCTCCAGCCGCTCCAGGCCCTTGGCCAGGACGGTGTCGCCGGGGCCGGCCGCCTGCAGCTCGCGCCAGTTCACGGCGAAGCCGTCGGCGAGGCCGATCTCGCCGTCGAGGCGCATCGGCGCCTGTGCCGCGAGATCGGCGAGGCCGTCGAGGAAGGCCGGGCCGACGGGACCGGGCCAGAGCAGGTCGAGGTCGGAGGTGGCGGAAAGGTAGGGCAGACCCGTCAGGGCCTGCCAGAGCAGACCACCGAACACCCGGGGCACGCGACCATGGGCGGCCCCGTGCGCCAGGAGCGCGTCGAGGGCGGGCTGCCAGGCGGCGGGCGCGGCCGCCCGCGCCTCGGCCAGGGTCAGGCCGGGGCGCGGGCGCAAAGCCGCGGGCGGAAGCGTGAGGCCGATGCGGCGCTTGCCGAGGGAGGGCGGCAGCGGCAGCCCGGCCGGAACCAGGGTGCCATCCTCGCCGGGCCCGCGGCGGCGCACGATCACGGGCCAGCCGCACGCGGCCCAATCGGCGAGATGGGGAATCCCGTCGAGGTCCGGCCGCTGCGCCAGCAGCGGGCCCCAGGCGGCGGGCGCCACCGTGAGCAGGTCGTGGCGCGCGACATCACGCACCCGGCGCCTCGCGCAGCACCCGGTCCTGCGCCTCGCGCACCACCTGAGCGGCGATGTCGTGGGCGAGGGGGCGCCCGCCCCGTTCATGGCCCAGCGCGTCGCGGGTATCGGCCGCCGGGCTGTCCGCGATCAGCGCGGCGACCTGCAGGCCGAGGGGCTTATCGGGGTCGAGGACCGCCTGCACGGCGCCGGTCTGGACCATGTTGTCGAGCCCCGGCGCGAAGACCGAGGTCGAACGGGCCATGTCCTGCAGCGTCTCCAGGGGCAGCTTGGTGACGCGGGCCACGGAGGGGAGGTCCATCACGCTCGGATGGGCGCCGGGCAGGGCCGCGAGCACGCGGGTTGCGAGTGCCGTGGCGATGAAGGCCCCGGCCGCGCTGTGGCCGTAGAGCAGGCCGAGGGTCGGGTGCCCCTGCGCGTCGGCCAGCAGCAGCGCCTTGGCCAGATGGGCGAGGTACTCGTTGAGGCCGAGAAGCTCGTCGCGCCGGCTCATGCGCTGGCTGTCGGAATCGATCAGGACGAGGATGGGCGTGCCGCCGCCCGCCCGCACCACGTCGAGGACGCGCCCCGCCAGGAAGCAGGCGCCCTCGATGCCCAGCGCCGTGTCGCCGTCGATGCCGATCACGGCGAGGCGGCCGCCACCGAGGGGGCCATCGCCGGATATCAGGCCGTCCGCCACCGTGACGGCGTGGCCCGCCGGAAAGAGCGAGGCGAGCAGGGCGTCGAGGGGCATCTTATCGGGCATGGTGCGGCCCCTCCGGGAGGCGGGCGAGCAGGGCGTCGAAGCCCTCGGTGGTCAGGCCCGGCACGGCGGCGGGGTCGTTGACGCCGAGGCGCCCCCAGATCTCGGTGGCGTCCCGGGCGTCGCCGAAGCAGTCGAGGCGGGCCTCCAGCCGGGCCTGCTCGGCCTCGAGCGTGGCGAGGTCGAAGGCCGGGGCCGCCGGGATCGCCGCCAGGGCGGCCCGCCGAAACGCCCCGATCGTGTCGTCCACGAAGGCGTCGGCGGCGCCGATGAGACGCCGGTGCTTTCCGCCCATGGTGCGCCACACCAACGCCCTGTCGCGGGAATCGAACTCCTCCGCGCCCTTGTTGGTCTCGATCACCTCGGGGCCGGAGACGCTGAGGCGTCCCCCTTCGGAAATGATCAGGCGCGCGCAGGTGCCGGCGACGAGGCCGCCGCCGCCGTAGCAGCCGGCCCGCCCCCCGATCAGCCCGATGACCGGGATGCCGGCGGCCCGCGCGACCGTGATCGCCCGCATGATCTCCGCGATGGCGGTCTCGCCCGCATTGGCCTCCTGCAGGCGCACGCCCCCGGTGTCGAACAGGATCAGCAGAGCGGCAGGCTTCACGGCCAGCGCCGCCCGCAGCAGACCGACGAGCTTGGCCCCGTGGATCTCACCGAAGGCGCCGCCCATGAAGCGGCCCTCCTGGGCGGCGACCAGCACGTCCTGTCCGTCGAGGCGGCCGCGCCCGACGATCATGCCGTCGTCGAAGGCGCGCGGCAGGTCGAACAGCGGCAGGTGCGGGCTCATCCTCCGCTGCTCGGGGCCGACGAACTCCTGGAACGTGTCCGTGTCGAGGAGGCCGGCGAGGCGGGCGCGGGCGCTGGCCTCGTACCAGCTCTGGTCGAGGGGCGAGGAAGAGAGGGAGACGGGCTTCCAGTCCATCACGGCATCTCCATCAGGCGGGCGCCCTGGGCGAGGCGCAGGGACACGGTGTCGGGGCGGGCGCCCCCGTCGTTGATGGTGATGGTGAGCCCGCCGGGCTGCCGGCGGGCCACGAAATCCGCGACCACGGCGGCCCAGACCTCCCCGTACCCGGCGATGGCGGTATCGATCTCGACGTGGCACGCGTCGGGGGCGAGGTTGCGCTCCAGCAGCACCTCGAGGTTGCCGGAGGCGACGACCCCGGTGATCGCGCTGGCCCGCGTGCCGGGGAGCGCCGTCCGGGTGGCGTGGCGGAAGCACAGCTTCTCCATGACGCGAAAATCCTCACCAGTTCCGGAACTTGGCCGGCGGCTCGTAGAGGCCGCCCGACCAGTGTACGAGGTCTTTGATCGAGCGCGCGGCGAGCAGCGAGCGGTCGGCGTCCAGGGGCTCGATGCCGAGATCCTCGGGGCGCCGGATGATCCCCCTGGCGCGCAGGCGCTCCACCTCCGCGTGGTCGCGGCCCCGGCCCACCTCGGTGTAGCCGGCCACCCCGCGGATCGCCTGCTCCCGCTCGTCCGGGGTCCGGCACAGCAGCAGGTTGGCGATGCCCTCCTCGGTGACGATGTGGGTGACGTCGTCGGCGTAGACCATCACGGGGGCGAGCTCGAGCTTGAGCTTGCGCGCGAGTTCCAGGGCGTCGAGCCGCTCCACGAAGGCCGGGACCAGCTTGTCGCCGAAGGTCTCGACGAGCTGCACCACGAGCTTGCGCCCGCGCCGGAGCGCCGGGTCGCCCGTGCCGCCGGCCTCGCGGCCCGCCTTCATCCAGGTGTCCGAGGGGTGGCGCCGGCCGTGCGGATCCGAGCCCATGTTCGGGGCGCCGCCGAAGCCCGCCACCCGGTTGGTGGTCACGGTGGAGGAATGGCCGGCCAAGTCGATCTGCAGGGTCGAGCCGATGAAGAGGTCGCAGGCATAGAGGCCGGCCGTCTGGCAGAAGGCGCGATTGGACCGGAGTGAGCCGTCGGAGCCGGTGAAGAACACGTCCGGCCGGGCGCGGATGTACTTGTCCATGCCCACTTCGGAGCCGAAGCAGTGGATTTGGCTGACCCAGCCGGATTCGATGGCCGGGATCAGGCTCGGATGCGGGTTGAGCGCCCAGTGGGTGGCGATCCGGCCCTTCAGGCCGAGGCGCTCGGCATAGGTGGGCAGCAGCAGCTCGATCGCCGCGGTGCCGAAGCCGATGCCGTGGTTGAGGCGGCGGATGCCGTATTCCGCGTAGATCCCCTTGATCGCCATCATGGCCATCAGGATCTGCGTCTCGGTCACGGCGCCGGGGTCGCGGGTGAAGAGCGGCTCGACGTAGAACGGCCTGTCGGCCTCCACCACGAAGTCCACCCGGTCGCCGGGGATGTCGACGCGGGGCACCCGGTCGACGATCGCGTTCACCTGGGCCACCACCACGCCGTTCTTGAAGGCGGTCGCCTCCACCACGGTGGGCGTGTCCTCGGTGTTGGGGCCCGTATAGAGGTTGCCGTCCCGGTCGGCCGAGACGCCCGCGATCAGGGCCACGTTCGGTGTCAGGTCGATGAAGTAGCGCGCGAAGAGTTCGAGGTAGGTGTGCACCGCCCCGAGCTCGATCTGGCCGCCATACAGCATCTTGGCGATGCGGGCGCCCTGGGGACCGGAATAGGAATAATCGAGCCGCTTGGCGATGCCCTGCTCGAAGATGTCGAGATGCTCGGGCAGGACGATGCCCGACTGCACCATGTGCAGGTCGTGGACCCGGGCCGGATCGCAGGCGGACAGGCCGCGGGCGAGGCAATCGGCCTGCTTCTGGTTGTCGCCCTCCAGGCAGACCCGGTCGCCCGGCCGGAGGATCGCCTCGAGGAGGTCGACGACCCGGGCCGCCGGCACGACCTTGCCGTCCGCATGCGGCCGCGCCCTTTCGAGACGCGCCTCGCGGGCGGTGCGTTCCTGACGCCAATCCGTCATCCTGTCCGCCCCCTCGTCCCAGCCTGCGTATACGGCATTCCGCGATCGACACCCTACGACATGCCGAACCCGATTCATTCCCTCGATCAGTATTCCAAATTGCGAAACTGTCAATCAACGGTATACTGAGAGCAATCAAAAACGAATCGCCGAATACGCAGGAGGAACGCTCCATGCCCCGTGCATTCCGATCGCCGTCCCCCGTCACGACGACGCGGAGCCACGCCCGATGACCATCCTCGGCGTCGCGCTCCTGGCGCTCGGCACCCCGATCGGCGTGTTCCTCGGCGACCGGCTGGGCATCGCCCTCGGGGTCAAGGCCAATGTCGGCGGGGTCGGCCTCGCCATGATTCTGCTCATCGCCGCCCGGTCCTGGCTCCTCGCCCGGGGCAAGCTCGGCGGCGGCATCACGCTTGGGGGTCGAGTTCTGGTCGACCCTGTACATCCCGATCGTGGTGGCGATGGCCGCGCAGCAGAACGCGATGGCGGCCGTGCGCGGCGGGGCCCATCGTGCTCATCGCCGCCACGGTCCCATGACCCCATGCTGGCCATGATCGAGCACGTCTTCGTCGAGCAGGGCCTGGTGGCCGCCTTCGCGACGGTCGGCGCCCTGATGCCGGCCTCGAACCTCGCCAGCCGTTGGCTCACCGCCGGCCGGGTCCACGGCTCGGCCATCGCCATCGTCCTCGGGCTGGTGCTCGCCTATGTGCGGGCCTCTATACCGGTGGCAGGAAGGGCGTCGCCGACCGGCCGGCCTTCGACGGCATCGGCCTGATGGGCGGGGCGATGCTGCGCGACTTCGCCATCGTGGCCACCGCCTTCGAGGTCGACGTGCCGGAGGCCCGCCGCGCCGGGCTCCTCGGCGTCCTGGCCTTAGGCCTCGGCCCCGTGATCCCCTTCATCCTCGGCGCCCTGACGGCGGTGGCCTTCGGCTACACCGACGCCGTCGGCATCACGACGATCGGCGCGGGGGCCGTGCCCCACATCGTCGGGCCGGTGACGGGGGCGGCGCTCGGCGCGGACTCGGCCGTGATGGCGCTCTCCATCGCCACCGGCGTCACCAAGGCCGTGATGGTCATGGTCGCCCCCCCCCGTCGCCCAGCTCATCGGTCTCGACAATCCGCGCTCGGCCATGGCCTTCGGCGGCCTGATGGGCACGGTGAGCGGCGTCGCCGGGAGCCTGGCCGCCACCGACCCGAAGCGCGTGCCCTACGGCGCGCTGACGGCGACCTTCCACACCGGAATCGGCTGCCTCGTCGGTCCGTTGCTGTTCTACCTCACGGTTCGGGCCATCGTGGGATGATGGATGGGGTCTCGCGCGTCCCGGGCAGGGAGCGAACCGGGGGAGAGCGGATGATGGACGCGGGCACGATGGACGAGCCGGTGGCGGAGCGCGGACTCCTGTCGGACCAGATCCGCAACGCGCTCACCGACGAGATCGCGGCCGGGCACCTCGCCGCCGGCACCGCCCTCGACGAGCAGGATCTCGCCGACCGCTTCGGCGCCTCGCGTACGCCCGTCCGCGAGGCGCTCCGCCAACTCGCCTTCAACGGGCTGGTGGAGCTGCGCCCGCGCCGGGGGGTCGTGGTCACGCGCATGACGCCCGAGCGGATCATGGACATGTTCGAGACCACCGCCGAGTTCGAGGCGATGTGCGTGCGGCTCGCCACCTACCGGATGACGCCCCTGGAGCGGTCCCACCTGATGGACCTGCATGCGCGCTCCGGCGACATGGTCGCGGCCGGCGACGTCGACGCCTACGATGGCTTGAACCGCAGCTTCCACGAAGCCCTCTACGGCGCCACGCATAACGGCTTCCTCAAGGAGCAGGCGCTGGCCCTGCGCACCCGCCTCTCGGGCTTCCGCCGGACGCAGCTGCGCTACGGGGACCGCATCCAGGGCTCCCGCGCGGAGCACGGGGCCATCCTGGCGGCGATCGCCGAGGGCGACGGCGAGGCGGCCGCCCGGCGGATGCGCGCCCACATGCTCAATGCGGCCAGCGCCTTGCGTCATTACATCGACGCCCACTCCGACGTGTGATGCAACACACACATAGGCGAGACCATATCATCCGAGAGAAATGCGCCAAACGCATGCACTGGGTGTTGCAGCGCACGCCGTTCCAGAGGGGCGGGTCCTACATCACGCTCATACCAACAAGAACGGCCCCCGGACATCTTGGACATGATCCTCGCATGTTTGACGGAGACCGGACCTGTACTGCTGGATACGACGACTATGAACACCCGTCTTGCTTCCGCCGCCGTCGCCCTGGTCCTGACCCTCGGCGCCCCCGTTACCTCCGCCCTCGCGCAGAGCTACAACGCCCCGGCCGGTATCCCCGCCGCCGCCGCGCCCGGCAGCCGCGTCGTCGGCGCCTTCGATGACGTGACCACCGGCTCGCTCCGCCGCCGTGCCGACGACTCGGCCAAGGCCGGCAATGCCGAGCAGAACAACAAGCCGACGGCCAATTACGGCACCACCTCGGGCGGCCCGGCCTACTGAGGCCACGCCCGAGGGACGGCGCGCCGGTCCGAGGCCGAGAACCACCCGAGCCGATGACGGCGGGGCGCGAGCCCCGCCGTTTTCGTGCGTCGGGGGGTCAGCGCGCGAGGGAATCGGTCAGTGTCATCCCGAACAAGATCGCGACCCAGAAGAACCCGACCTCGGCGAACAGGCGCACCAGGGGCGGCTCGTGGCGGACCGCCATCGACACCCGGATGATGATCGCCGCCATGCGCCGACCACCCCAAGCTCGACGAGCCAGACCTGTTCGAAGGGGCGCGTCGCCCCGAGCGCAACGTTCACGGCAAGCAGCGCCAGGAGCGCCAGGACGGTGCGCACCGGCGTGAGAAGGCTGTGCCGGAGGAGGGCGGGCCGAGGGTCCGGAAGGGCTTGCGCAGCGCCGCCTCCTACCGGTTGACCCGGTGGAGGACCGCGAAGGCGACGATCCAGAACCTGAGATGCCCGGCCGCCGCCCGCACCGCCTCCGGATGGAGCAGGCGCAGGATCAGCGCCGTGCGGAACAGCCCGGCGAAGAGCAGCCGTTCCGTGAGCAGCCAGGCCCCCATGCCCAGCGTCGCGGCGCAGCGCTGCTGACCAAAGGTGGCGAAGGGCTCGGCGCGCGTCACGCCGACGGGTTCGGCGGCGGGGTTCGCGCTCACGTGTGGTGGCTCCCGGTCTCGGGGGCCTGGATCGGGCAGTCCTACGGGACCTTCGGCACCGGCGGAGCCTCGGAGAAGTTGTGCGGCGGAGGCGGGGAGGCGGCCTCCCATTCCAGCCCCTTGGCGTCCCAGGGTCTGAACGGCCGCGACCTGCGCCTGGCCTGATCGAGGCGGGAGAGGGGCGAGGCAGCACGCTGGCCGATCGGCCCACCCCGCTCTGTGACGGCTACGACGCCGTACGGGGCGTCTCCGCGCCCTTGATCGGGCGGATCCTGAGCCTCGCCGCCGCCGCAACGGTTCGGGAGATCAGTCTTGGGCGTCGTCCTGCCGCACCGATGTGGAAAGGGCGCGGCCGGCTTCGGAACGTCGAAAGCCCGCCCTGGATTTCACCGGGGCGGGCTTTTTGTTGAGTTTGGTTGCGGGG
>NZ_LMMK01000007.1:0-253 GCF_001422795.1 Methylobacterium sp. Leaf88
TGGCCACCCCGCGACGGTGCCGTTCACGCCGGGTCGCGTCGACACCCGGCAGGAGCTGACCGATATCGAGATGTTCACGTGGCTCAAGCCCGTCGTCGACGGCTTCCGCAACTACGTGGCGGAGGACTTTGCGGCGGTCGCACCGCGCGTCTCGCCCGAGGAGCTCTTCCTGGACAAGGCGTACCTGCTATCCCTCACGGCCCCCGAATGGGTGGCCCTGGTGGGCGGCCTCCGGGCCCTCGGAGCCAATCAC
>NZ_LMMK01000007.1:382-273027 GCF_001422795.1 Methylobacterium sp. Leaf88
CCGGTTCACGAAGGATTTCGTGAAGGTCTGGGACAAGGTGATGATGCTCGACCGCTACGACGTCCGGACGCGGTAACCCGCCCCCCCGGCGTCTCGTGAGGGGAGGAGGGGCCGGGACATCCCCGTACGGATGTCCCGGCCCCGGCCGCCGTCACGACCGCAGGGTGGACTCCCCGGATCCTCTCGGCTCGCGAACCCATCGCACGGGCGCTGGCACGACGGCATTCTGCGTCGTATCCTGCCGCGCGCGCACCGCGCCAACCCGACCCGGAGGCACTGACTGCCATGCGCCGGTCCCATGCCGAGAGCCACCTGATCGACCGGATCGGCTGGCTCCGCGCCGCGGTCCTCGGCGCCAATGACGGGCTCGTCTCCACCGCGAGCCTGATCGTCGGCGTGGCGGCCTCCACGGCCGCCACCGGCGAGATCCTGGTCGCCGGCACGGCCGGGCTGGTCGCTGGCGCGATGTCGATGGCGGCCGGCGAGTACGTCTCGGTCAGCTCCCAGTCCGACACCGAGCAGGCCGATCTCAGCCGTGAGCGCCGCGAGCTGGAGCAGGACCCTGCGGCCGAGCGCGCGGAACTGGCGGCGATCTACGTCGGCCGCGGCGTCGACCACGAACTCGCGCTGAAGGTGGCCGACCAGCTCATGGCCAAGGACGCGCTGGGCGCCCATGCCCGGGACGAGCTCGGCATCTCGGAGTTCACGACGGCGCGCCCGATCCAGGCCGCGCTGACCTCGGCGGCGACCTTCTCGGCCGGGGCGGCACTGCCGCTGCTCGTGGCTGCGATCTCGCCGGCGAACCTCGTGGTCACCCTCGTCTCCGCCGCCTCTCTGATGTTCCTCGCCGTTCTCGGGGCGCTCGGCGCGAAGGTCGGCGGCGCGAAGGTCCTGCGGGCGACGGCCCGCGTGGCGTTCTGGGGCGCCCTGGCGATGGCCGTCACGGCCGGCATCGGTCACCTCGTCGGCAAGGCCGTCTGATCGGCCATCGGCTTGAACCGGCCCCTGATCCGGCGACGAAAGATCGACAGCAGGGCGTCGCTGCCAGGACCGGTTTCGGTGTCGGAAACGCCGATGCGGTTCGCCCGCTTCCAGCTCCAGCCGGACTCCGACGTCACGCGGACCATCGAGGCGGCCTGCCGCGCCGCCGGCATCGCGAACGGACCGATTTCCTCCAGGGGTCGCCAGCCTGCCCACCCGGCAAGCCGGGGGGACGCCCAGCCGGCGTTCACCGAGAGGAATTTCCTCTCTCGAGGCGGAGGCCGAGAACGACGGACTACGCGGAACGGTATGCGAAACTGAGCCGTTCCCTGAGCCCGGTCGGCGTCAGCCCCGATGCCGCGCCGGCAAAAACCCCCTGTGAGGACGCCCATGAGGAAGTCTCTGTTCGCCGCCGCCATCCTGGCAACCCTGGGCGCCATCGCGGCCGCCCCGGCCTCTGCCGCCCCCGGTGTGATCGGAGCGGTCGACGCGCCGACCGCCGTCACCGAGGTCCGGATGGACGGCATGCATGGCCATCGCGGCCATGGTCGCATGATGGGTCACCACCACATGCGCGGCCACATGATGCGTCATCACCACCGCCATCACCGGATGGGCCACCGTCACCATCGCGGCCACATGATGGGACACCACCGCGGCCACCGGATGTAAGCGAGCCCCCTGCGGGTTCCGATCGATCTGGATATGAGCGCGGACGAGAGGGTCACGGCACGCGACTGCGTGGGTGACGCTCTCGTCTCCGCCGGCGGAAATGAAGCTCCCCCGGTGCTTGTTGCGCCCGCGATGCCGGGTCGGCGCTCCATGAACCGTTACGACAGGCAGCCTTGGCGGGCAGGCGGGCCAATCCCAGCCTCGACCCCGACAGCTGGGCAGCCCGTGATCCGAAGGACCCGGATCGCCGGTGCCGCACCGGCCCCAGTGGGGGAGGTTTTTAACGGGAGAGGTGGTGGGCCCGGCAGGACCTTAACCTACTACAGCAAGACACCAGATAAAACAGGTACTTAGCCCAACCTCACAGGTGCCCATGTGTAACACTCCTGTGGCACTCGCGGAAGGCCTAGCTGGACCGTGCAATAGATTGCACGGGCTTAAGCGGACGCGTGATCTCGGATCAGCACACCGAAGATGCGTGGATCTCCGCTACCCACGACTCATTCCGAACGGGAACGGCCCTAAGGGCCTGGGCTGCCGAGAAAGAGGCCTGCCGTGGGGGAGCTGGAGATGATCCAGCTACCGATCGCGCTCGCGAGCGCCGGAAGGCCACCAGCCAGCGGCTCGCGGCGGCTGGCCTCTGCTACGGGCGAAAGGGCGAGGCCGGCTATCACCAAAGCTGGCATCGCTGCGGCCCAGGCTCCAGGCAGCCCTAGCGGGAGAAATCTGACGCTTCGTACCCGCGCCGAACGTCCGAGAAGGGTGGTGAGCGGACCCCGGCTCTTCGCCCGAAAGCGGACGCCCCATGTCTGACCTATAGCGGACCATCAGCTCTGGCGTTACCGCCTCGCCTCCCGCCCCGCCTCGATCATCGAGCGGATGCGCGCCGCCATCGTCTCGATGGCGAACGGCTTGGTCAGCACCCCCATACCGGGCGCCAGATGGCTGTTGCCCAGCACGGCGTTCTCGGCGTAGCCGGTGATGAACAGCACTTTGAGGTCCGGTCTGGCAATACGGGCGGCATCGGCCATCTGCCGCCCGTTCATGCCGCCGGGCAGGCCCACGTCGCTGACCAGGAGGTCGATGCGCACGTTCGACTGCAGGATCCTGAGCCCGGCCGCGCTGTCTCCGGCCTCGATGGCCGTGTAGCCGAGATCCTCCAGGATGTCGGTGACCAGCATGCGCACGGTCGGCTCATCGTCGACCACCAGCACCGTCTCGCCCTGCTCGGAACGTGGCAGCGCGACTGCTGGGACCATATCCGAACCATACGGCACCTCGCCGTAGTGGCGCGGCAGGTAGATAGAGACGGTCGTCCCCGTGCCGACCTCGGAGTAGATGCGCACCTGCCCGCCCGACTGCTGCGCGAAGCCATAGATCATCGACAGCCCGAGACCGGTGCCCTCACCGATGGGCTTGGTGGTGAAGAACGGCTCGAAGACCCGCGCCACGACCTCGGGCGGCATGCCGGTGCCGGTGTCGGTGACGCTGAGCGTGAGGTACTGCCCCTCCGGCACGTCCTGCTGCCGCGCCGCTCGCTCGTCCAGCCATTTGTTGGACGTCTCGATGGTGATGGTGCCCCCGTCAGGCATTGCGTCGCGGGCGTTGATGCAGAGGTTCAGCAGCGCGTTCTCCAGCTGAGACGGGTCGACCAGAGTGGGCCAGACCCCTGAAGCGCCGACAACCTCGACGGCGATGCCGGGACCGACCGTGCGCTGGATCAGCTCCTGCATGCCGAGGGTCAGACGGTTCACGTCCGTAGGCCTGGGATCGAGCGTCTGCCGGCGGGAGAAGGCGAGCAAGCGATGCGTCAGGGCCGCTGCCCGTTTCGAGGCGCCTTGCGCGGCAGCCATGTAACGCTCGATGTCGTGAAATCGTCCCTGCTGCATGCGGGACTGCATCATCTCCAGCGAGCCGGATATGCCCGCCAGCAGGTTGTTGAAGTCATGCGCGAGCCCACCGGTGAGCTGCCCGACCGCTTCCATCTTCTGCGCCTGCCGCAGGGCCTCCTGCGTGACGGCGAGCTCCGCTTCGGCGCGGAGCCGGGCCGAGATGTCCCGCGCATAGTGGAACGCCCCGATGACGCGCCCCTGTTCGTCCCGCAGCGGCGAGTAGGAGACCTCCCAGCGGGGCTTGGCCAATCGAGGGTCGCCGAACTCCTCGGTGACCGTGTACGCCTCCCCCGTCAGGGCTCGCGCCATCAACCCACGCATGATCGGGGCCTGGTCGGGCGGGAACAAGTCGGGAAACACATCGCCGAGCGCGACCCGACGCCCGAAGATCCGATAAAACTCGTCGCTGTGCGCCCGGTTGAAGTCGATCAGGCGATAGTCCGTGTCGAAGGCGCAGATCGGATCGGCGTTCGACTGGATCATGTCGCGCGAGAGCTGCAGTTCCGTCGTCCTGGCACGGACCTGAGCCTCCAACGTCACGTTGAGGTCGCGCAGGCCCCGTTCAGCAGCGTGCTGCGCACTGATATCGGTGTTGGTGCCAAACCACCGAACGAGTTCGCCAGCCTCGTTGCGGATCGGCTCAGCGCGGGTGAGGAACGGCCTGTACTCGCCCGTGGCCGAGCGCAGGTGATAGACGCCTTCCCATGCCTCCCCGGCGGCCCAGCGTCCACCGACCTCGGCGATGATGCGCTCGATCTGGTCCGGCAGGTGGACGTCGCGCCAGCCCCAACCCTGCATGACCTCGAGGGTCGTGCCGGTGTATTCATACCATCGACGATTGTACCAGAAGATGTGCCCGTCCGGCTCCGCCATCCAGGCCAGTTGGCTGACGTTCTCGGCCAGGGCTTGGAATTCGCGCACCATTTCCCCGAGTTCCCGCTCGCGCTGCCGCAAGGCGGTCTCGGTATGCACCCGCCGGGTCGTCTCGGTGCAGGCGCAGAACATGCCCGCTACGGTGCCGTCCTCGCCTCGCAACGGCGAGTACGAGAACGTGAACCAGGTCTGCTCGTCGAAGCCGTTCCGCGCCATGCGGAGCGGCATGTCTTCCATGTAGCTCGCCTCGCCGTCGAGGGCCCGCCGGACGATAGGTTCGATGTCGCTCCATATCTCCGGCCAGACGTCCCGAAAGGCGCATCCAAGCCCGGCGGGATGCCTACTCCCCAGGATCTGGACGTAGGCGTCGTTGTAGAGGAAGCCGAGGTCCGGCCCCCAAGCTAGGAACATCGGGAACGCGGAACCTAACATCAGACTGACGCTCGCCCGTAACGGCGCGGGCCATGTTTCTGGCTGGCCGAGGGGTGACAGCGTCCAGTCATGGGCACGCATCAGCGCACCCAACTCGGTCCCGCCAGCGAGGAACGCGGTTTCGCGACCGACCGTGTCAGCCACGGCTCGCCCTGCCGTGGGCCACCGGAGCCTTAATCGCCGTGAGGGTTGCAGCTTCGTCACGCTCCAGCAGGCGGAGCGCAGACCGCATAACCTCACTGATGCTGCGGTAGCGGCCGGACGCGAGGAATGCGCACAGGAGCGCATCCTGTTCCGGGGTGATCGAGACGGTAACGGTTCGGCGCACGGACATCGATAAGCCATGCCTGCCGGGGCTTGTTCTTACAAGCGCGACACGGCCACAGATGCCCCCTAAGACGCTTCAGTTTCTGGTCGCGGCGCAATGCCAGAACCTCCGCTGATCGCCCATCCGGTTGTCGGTCTCCACCTCAACAGCCTCGAAGCAGACGTTCCAAGGATCGGCAAGGGGTCGAAAGCGTCCTTGAGCGGTCACGCTGGATCGGGTTCAGACCTAGGCCGTGCCGACGACGTGGAGCTTTTGCCCGTCTCTCGGCCGGGCCCGAGACCGGACCTGAGTTGTGTTTTGGGGCTGGTCTGCGCCCTGATCAATTTGATCACCCCGGTGCAAATTTTGTACCTCCCCCTGCAATGATTGCAGGTTCCCCCCGGTACTGAGTACCGGTCCCCCCTGGCACTCAGTGCCACCCCCGGTAATCGTTACCGGTCCCTGGTCATCTCCGTTCAAGGCCGCGACGATGGTGCGGGCCTCGTTCAAGGCAGCATGGCCTGCCGGGGTGAGCTTGTGCACCATGCGGTGCTGATGGATCAGCCGGGCGCGCAGCAATCCCGCACTCTCGGCCTCGACGATCCACCCCCAGACCCCGGTCCGCGAGAGCCCGGTGCCGCGCACGAGCATGTCGAGGTTGGCAGCGACGCCGCGCCGCTGGAGGCGTTCGATCTCTGATAGCAAGAGGATTACCCAAAGCCCGGCAGGCGTCCGGTTGAGGGCCAGGAGTGTCGAGGCGAAGTCGTTGAGGGGGGCAGTCGGTGCAATGTGCTGCACGGATGGGAACTCCTGATCAGTGAAGGGAGGCGGTGGGCTGGGCTGCACCGAGTTCGGTGGTGATCATCCGGGAATAGGCTGGCGTGAGGGCGTACTGGGGGGCACTGGCCCTTTTCCGAAGCCGGGAGCGCGTGAGCACTCCATCGCGAGCCAGGGCCTCGCAGACAGGCTGCGGGGCGCAACCGGCTGGGCCAGTCTGCTCCAAGCGGTGATGGGCGAAGAGCAATTCCAGCACCCGCTCTGCGTCTTGCCCCTGGGCAGCCCGAACCACAGCCAGAACGAGGCGCTGCATGCTTACGGCTTCTCCGGTGACGTTCCCCAGTTTCATGGCGCTGTTCCAAAATGCATGAAGGCGCTCCCCAGCATCGCTGCGAAGTGAACAGAGAGTATCGATCACAGTTCCTCGTGTAAACTTCCCGCGATCAGTGACGATGTCATTAATCTTTGGGCCATCGCTGTACTCCACTTCAAGCCGCACTCGACCAAGCATCTTCGCATAGACCTTCAGGAAAACATCCTTGCGCAGCTCCAGGCGCAGAATTTTTGCGTTCCCGTCACCGGATACCTTCACGTATCGGCTGATACTCACGGCTGCATCGGCATTCAGTACCCTAGTCGCGAGAGCATTGACCCATGATACCGCTGCCGGGTGATCCAGCTCCCATTGCACTTCGGCTGAGCGCACGTGCGTGAACTCAAAGCTATCGAAGCGGCCATCTATTTCGGTCGGGGTGAAGACGGCCGTGAGCGCGGCTTTGACGTGGTCAAAATAGGCGTCGAGGACGCCGCGCCACCATTGCTCGCGCTCCGAGAAGTGGGGGAAGTACGCCCTGCCGATGATGACGTTGTCCCGCCCGTCAAGCGTCTGAGCTTCCAAGGCCGCGCGTCGGTTCGGATCACGCCACAACGCGTCGAGCGGGTCGAGCAACCGGACGGCTTCAACCGACGGATCAGTCTGGTAGGCGATGAAGCGAGAGGGGTTGAGGTGCAGTTCTAGCTCAATTTCGAGCCGCGAGGCCTGGTGCCTGTAGCGCGCCTTTCCTTCCATGCCGAAGAGCCAGTCGGCAGAGGAGGTCTTGAGCTTCCAGTCCCAAGAGGTGACCCCACTATTGCACCGGACTAGGCCACTCCCTCCAGCCCCGCCCCGATCATCAGCGCTCCCCAGCAAACCCTCTACGTCTGCAAGGGCCACGTAGGCCCGTACCTTGGCCACCACTACCAGCTTGTCGTGCCGGGCTTCGGCAGAGGGCAGAAGGGCTGTTGCAGGAATGGCCGGGTCTAGTGGGCGATTGCCTGTCTTAGAGCGCAGCCGGGCATATGGGATGCCTGGGGCTAATAGCAGGGTCATTTTGTGTGTCCCTATAGATGCACAGGGCTGGCGTCAGCCCGTGCAACACGTTGCACCGATTAAGGGGTGGGTGGCTGAGGGGCGAGGGCGCGATGTACACTGCCCTTACCGATGCCGAGCCGCGCCGCGATGGTGGCCATGCTCAGGCCCTCAGCCGCCAGGGCTTTTATCTCGGCCGCCTTGGCGCGTGCGGTAGGCTTCCGGCCCTTGTAAGCGCCCTCGCCCTTGGCCCTCGCTATACCTTCGCGCTGGCGCTCCAGCATCATCTCCCGCTCGAACTGCGCCACGCCGCCGAGAACGTTCAGCATCAGCTTGCCAGTGGGGGTCGAGGTATCCACGCCCAGGTTCTCGATCCGCAGGGCCACGCCCTTGGCCTCCAGAGCGGCGATGATCGTGCCCAGGTGCGTGACAGACCGGGCGAGGCGGTCGAGCTTCGTGACCACAAGCGTGTCGCCCTCACGCGCGAACTCCATGGCCGCGTCGAGCACCTTGCGCGGTCCAACAGATGAGGCCTGTTCCTTGTAGAGCTTGGTGCATCCCAAGCCGGTGAGGTCGCGGACCTGGGCCTCCAAGCCGGCTTCCTGTTCCAGGGTCGAGGTGCGGGCGTAGCCGACGAGCATGGCGGGGCGTTCCAAACGTTTTCGTTCCACTAGGGTCTTGGACATAGAGCTTTCATCCGTTCCAAAAGTAAAATCTATTTTATTGGAACAAAAAATCGTGGGGTGTGGAACGGTCCACTGGAGCAAGCCCTGTGGAACGATCAGAGCCATGCACCCGACGCCTATCAGGCTGGGGGCGGCGGCACGGCAGCCAGTTCGGCCGCCGCTTCGGGGGCCGTTACCGCGAGGCTCGCCAGAGCTTCAGCCTCGGCATGCGGGTTCGATGACCAGGGCGCGAGAAGCCAAGCCTCCAGATCATGAACGGGCTGGCGCGGCACTGGAGGCTCCCTCCAGCCTGGGTGGCCCTGAAGTTTGTCGACCGGCACGACTGCGTGGAATTGCAGAAGGGCTCGCAGCTCGCGTAACGCGCGGACGGACACCCCATGGTCACCGAGGGCATCGGCGGCAGCGTAGACATGGCCGAGACCGTCTAGGGTGAGCCGGACCCAGTCTTGGAGGGTACGGTCCGGGCTCGCCGCCGCGCGTGCGAACAGCCTCTCCAAGGCGAGGCTACTATCAAAGGCCCCAACCGACGGCGCTGCCCCCTCAGGTGAAACGGTGTCCGTCCCGAGCGCGGACGGGGGTAGGTGAAAGGTGACTGCCCGCCCGAGATGGCTGGCACGATGGCGCTGGAGTGCGGAGCGCGATGGGAGGCCGAACCGGGCGAGCACCTCGTCGAGCGAGGCGCCGGCCGCAAGATCGGCATCGATCTCAGCACGCCGGGCGTGGCCGCACAGTGAACATCGTCGAGGCATGGGACGGCTCCGCGTATCGAAACGTCCCGGTTGGTATCGAAACCGGGACGCAGGGTCAGACCATCGTCGGCGCGGGCGCCGTGGCGTGAGCGTTGGCAACGATGCGGGATACCTGAGCGGCCTCGTCCTCAGGATTGTCGGCATCCATCAAGGCGGACAGCTCCGGGTCCAGGGCGCGGACAAGGGCCATGGCAAACTCCAGCCCATCGGCCCGGAGCTGAGCGGTTGAGAAGCCGGTGAGGGCGGGAGCCTCCTCCAGGGTCTTCTCCTGAGCGACGATGAGGTCCGCGACGAGAGCGCCGGTTACGAGCGCTAGCTTCTCGCGAAGGGTTCGCTCTACAGCGACGGGGCGCGCGGCGTCCGCCATCGCGGCAGGCAGAGGTTTCGGGAACGGCTTCCGGCGTGCGCGGGAAGCAAGGCGGACACGCGTGGTCGAGCGGAGCATGATGGCCTCCTATGGCTGGGGCTGAGCGGGGATATCGATCTGTGCCGGCGTGGTGGCCGCCAGCACGATCAGAGCGAGGCGCCGAAGGTCTCGCTGATCGCTCGCCTTCAGGGCGCAGACGGAACCGGCAAGGGCGAGCGGATCAACTTCGTGGACGCACTTGCGTCCAATCGATCGTAGAAGATCGACCCAGCCGTCGATGACGGTTTGGCGCGGATCGAGGGGGATTTTGCGACGCTTGTTCATGATTTGTACTCCGGTCAGGCCGCGAGGGCGCAGGGCAAGAGGCCGAGGGCTTCGCCGAACACCTCGACGAGGGCGGCAGGCAAGATGTCGGGGGGTATTGCCGAGGGGGCAGGAGGGCGTGGATCGGAAACCCCGCATTCGTAGCTCCGGAAAGGTCGGCCACGTCGCGGAGCGGGCGTTCGGCGAAGCGAGCGAGATCGGCAGCGAGAGTGCCCTTCACTGCGTTTGGGTGCTCTTCCACGAGGTCGACGATCGCGACCTGAAGCGCGACAGCTTCCTATAACTGATCAAGCCCTTGAACCCGATCGAGCCGCCGGCCGTGCTTGGCCTCCGCGATCGGCGATACTCGCCTTGCGCCAAGATCAAGGGCGTGGGCCGCGTGGGCCGCGTGGGCCCGAGACAGAAGGCGGGCGCAAGCCACGAGATCGAGAGGCGGGCGCCCCACGAACTTCGCCTCCACGCGCAGAAGGGCGATGCAATTCACAGGTTCACCCCTGCAGGCCGCATTGCAAGAGCTGCGTGTGCGGCCCCGCGCGCGCCCGGCTTGGCGCCTGTACTGCGCTGCGTGAGCGCGAAGTCGGCTGACTTGCGAGACACGGCGACCGGTTGAGGTGGGGCTTCTACTCGCGTCGCGCGCGTGATGCGGAAAGTGCCTGAATTTTTCGGACACGGCGGTTGCTCCTAAAGTGCGCGCCGCGTGCAACGTATTGCACCGGACGAGTTGCGTTGCAGGTATTCGGCGCATGCTGCTCGGATCACGTCCGAGCGCGTCACGCGGTGCAGAGACTTCGCGCTGAGCACGGCTGCGGCCTCGTCGATCTTCGAGGCCATTTCTGCCGACGCGCGTATCCTGATGACTTGAGCTTGCATGGTCGTCATCCGTGAAAGAAGACGGGGCCGGCTGTCTCACGACCCACCCCAGGGACGAAGGATCCCGTCACCATCGGCGACACATGCGGACTACAGTACGCCCCTCATACCTGCAAGTAGTTTATTCGCTTTCTTGCCGTTGACGATGGATTGTTCACTGGGTATATCGCACCTTCACTGTACTACGCGTTCAATTTTTGATCAAACCGGTTACGGTGTAACTTGTTGCACGGGCCCTCAATAGCCTCCCATGCGGCTGAGCAGTCCGCCGGCACGGCGGTCGTTCAGGCTCTCCTCGCGGATCAGGGCCCGGAGGGCTTCTTTCATCTTGCGAGCGGCGCCCTTCTGGTGCGCTTGATCTTGCTGCGCGTTGCCTAACGAGCCGGACATCTGGACGTTGATGTCGCCGAAGCTCACGCCGCCCCGGCTACCTCCGCCACCGCCGCCCGTGAAACCCGTTGCACCGACGCCGAAGGAGCCGTCGGCCATCCGGACGGTCGGGAAAATAGCCTCGTCGTCCTTGGCGATGATACCGCGCGCGCGGCTCTTCAACCGGCCGACGATGCCACCGGCATGAAAGCGCGGGGGCCCCGACCACTTCCACTACGTCACTAAGCAAATGCAGCAGGGCATCGGAGGCGACTACTTCCGGGACAAGAAGAAAATGCCCCGGGTCGGAGGCTTCTGCTCCGCCCATTTGGCTCGACGCACCATCCAAGGCTTCGAGGCTATGCTTTGGCTGCGCACGGGCTTCGGCTTTGCCGGCGTGTGGACCATTGTGAGCAAAACTAGCTGCTAGGGGTCTGCTTTAAGCTTCCCCAAGCGAACAAAGCGTGAAAGCGGGTCGGAAGAGGCCCCTTCACGCCTTATGTCCAAGCTTGCGATACGCCCCTTGCGCCCTGAAAGCGGACGTTCCGCTACCGACCCAACTTAGTCACTCACACGCGGCTGCAAGTTTTTGTAAGCAGACGCATGTGCCGCCGCCACTCTGGCAGATATGATCACCCTTAGGGCACCGGGATGCGGTCGCAACCGGTTCGCGGATCGGGACGCATTGGACCACGGCCCGTTCGTACCGAAGCCGTACAGTTGTTCCGATGTCGTCAAGGCCATTCATCGCGCGGACTAGCGTTCAACGAGGGGTTCGTCTCCCGACGGCATATGGGGAGGCGATTGTCGCGCGGGTCGCGCGACAGCGAGCTGTTTGTGGACTGACGCAAGCTTACCAGTCCATCTGCACTGTGACCGTATAGCCCAGATCACATTATCGGCGTTGAATGCTCCTGTCGTAGGCAGGCGCCGACCTGAATGTTATGGGCTTTGACATGACGCGATCCAGTGTCGTTGGCCACCATGGGGATAACCTCGCTTGAACGTACGGAGCGCCGACACCTTCACGGTCGATCTGACGGCCTGCGACCGCGAACCGATCCACATCGTCGGCAGCATCCAACCGCACGGCTTCCTGCTGACCCTCGATGCGGCCAACCTGGCCATCGTGCAGGCGAGCGCGAATGCGCCGGTTGGGACGGACGTCGGCGCGGCCCTGGAAACCGCCATTCCCGAACTGGTCCCTGTCGTAAGGCGCTATCTCGACGATCAGCCGACCGAGGACGGGGCCCACTACCTGCGGACCGTCACCCTCGCCGCCGCCGCGTCCCAGGCCTACGAGGTCGCGGCGCATCGCGTTGGCAACCTCGTCGTGCTGGAACTGGAGGAGTTCGCCGACCCATCGGTCGAGGCCGGGCTCGACGCACTTAGCCTTCGTCTGCGAGCCTTCGTGCAACGCCTCCGTCAGGCACGGAACGTGGAGGATCTGTGCGCTATCGTCGCTGAGGACGTCCGGCACGTCACGGGCTTTGACCGGACCCTGGTCTACCGATTCGACCGGGACTGGCATGGCACGGTGCTGGCGGAGGCGGGCAACGGCAACCTGCCTTCCTACCTTGACCTGCGCTTCCCGGCCTCCGACATCCCTGTCCAGGCGCGTGAGCTCTATCGGCGCAACCGTCTGCGCATCATTCCCGACGCCGGGTACGTCCCCGTCCCAATCCGACCGACGCTGACGCCGGCAGGCCCACCGCTGGATCTCAGCCAGTCCGTGCTACGCTCCGTGTCGCCGGTCCACGTCGAGTACATGCGCAACATGCGCACGATGGCTTCGATGTCGGTCTCGATCCTCGTCGACGACCGCCTCTGGGGCCTGATCTCCTGCCACAACGCCGAGCCGAAGCGTGTGCCTCTCCAGGCCCGCAACGCCTGCGACTTCCTCACCCAGATCTTCGCCCTGCAACTCTCGGCCCGCGAGCGCGGTGCCCAGGCCGAGCAGCGCCTCGCCCTCGGAGCGATCCAGGCGCGTCTTCTCGGTTTCATGGCCGAGGAGGACAGCTTCGTCGACGGCCTCCTGAAGCACCCCGACGACGTCATGGCGCTGGCGAACGCCGCCGGCGCCGCCATCGTCACCGGCGACCGCTGCCGCCTAATCGGCGCCACCCCGGGCGAGACGCAGGTGCGCGCCCTCTATGACTGGCTTTCCGCCCGCGAGGATGCGGACGAGGTCTTCACGACCGATGCGCTGTCCGAACTTTTGCCAGAGGCGGAAGCTTTCGCCGCACAGGGCAGCGGACTCCTCGCGATCTCGGTCTCGAAGAAGTATGCGAGCTACATTCTCTGGTTCCGGCCCGAGGTGGTTCGAACCGTCAAGTGGGGCGGCAACCCGGCCAAGCCCGCAATACCCGACCCGGAGGGCGGCCCGAACCGCCTGCACCCGCGGAAAAGCTTCGAGATCTGGAAGGAGACCGTAAAGGGGCGCTCGCTGCCGTGGTCCCTGCCCGAGGTCGAGGCCGCCAAGGACCTGCGCTCCTCCGTGCTTGGGATCGTCCTGCGTCGCGCCGAGGAACTCGCGGCCATGAGCGAGGAACTCCAGCGCTCCAACAAGGAGCTGGAGGCGTTCTCGTACTCAGTTAGCCACGACCTGCGCGCGCCGTTCCGACACATCGTCGGCTACTCGAACCTCCTCAAGACCCGCGAGGCCACGAACCTCTCGGACAAGGGCCGGCACTACGTCGACACGATCATCGAGGCGGCCTTCTCGGCTGGTACCCTTGTGGACAACCTCTTGACCTTCTCGCAAATGGGTCGCCACGCCCTGAACAAGGTGTCGGGGGAAATGAATGCCCTCATCGAGGAGGTGCGCCGGAAGGTTCTTCGCGACGTGCCGCCGGAACGGACGATTCGTTGGGAGATCGGCCGCCTGGGACGGGCCTACGCCGACCCGTTCATGCTGCGGCTGGTCATCGAGAACCTTCTGTCGAACGCCGTGAAGTACACGCGCGACCGCCCGGAGGCCGTCATCGAAATTGGGCGCGCGGCACCGAAGGACGGCGAGGCGGTCTTCTACGTGCGAGACAATGGCGCCGGTTTTGACATGGCCTACGTCGACAAGCTCTTCGGCGTGTTCCAGCGCCTGCATCGGGTCGAGGAGTTCGAGGGGACCGGTATCGGCCTCGCCAACGTGCGGCGCATCGTCGAGCGCCACGGCGGGCGAACCTGGGCCGAAGGTGCGCTCGGCAAGGGCGCGACCTTCACCTTTACGCTGCCCCTTCGGGGCGAGGGATACTGAGATGGCCGGCCTGAAGCCGATCCTCCTCGTCGAGGACAACCCGAACGACATCGAGCTGACGCTGGCCGCCCTCGAATCGAGCCAACTGGCCAACGAGATCGTCATCTGCCGCGACGGTGCGGAGGCCCTCGACTGGATCTATCGGCGCGGCTCCCATGAGCGGCGGGCGCCGCAGGACCCAGCCGTGATCCTCCTGGACCTCAAGCTGCCGAAGGTGGACGGACTCGAGGTCCTGGCCAAGGTGAAGGGCGACCCGGCGTCTCGGGGCATCCCCGTGGTGATGCTGACGTCGTCTCGGGAGGAAACGGACGTGGTCCGTTCCTACGACCTCGGGGTGAACGCCTTCGTGGTAAAGCCCGTCGGCTTCGAGGAGTTCTTCGCGGCCATCAAGGACCTCGGCGTATTCTGGGCGGTGCTGAACGAGGCGCCTCCGCACAGGGGAGGCTGGCCATCGAACGTGTGACCGGTACGCCGGGGCCCTTGCGCATCCTTCACCTGGAGGACAGCGACCTCGACGCCGAACTCATCGAAGCGGAACTCGACGGTCTTGGCCATCCGGTCGTGATCGAGCGCGTGATGACTCGCGACGCCTTCGCGGCGGCGGCGCGGCCAGAACGCTGCGATATCATCCTGGCCGACTACGTCCTGCCGACCTTCGACGGCGTCAGCGCCCTCGGCATCGCCCGGGAGCAATGCCCCGAGGTCCCCTTCATCTTCTGCTCCGGCACCCTGGGCGAGGACGTGGCCGTCGAGGCCCTGAAGAACGGAGCGACCGACTACGTGACGAAGCAGCGACTTGACCGTATGCCGCGCACGGTCGTTAGAGCACTGGCGGAGGCGCGCGCCAAACGGGACAAGGCGGCGGCCGAGGCCGCGCTCCAGGCCGTGAACGAGACCCTCGAAGCCCGCATTGCCGAGCGGACGCAGGAGCTTGCCGAGGCCAACGCCGCGTTGCAAGCGCAGATCGCGGAGCGCGAGCGCGCCGAGGATGCGCTCCGCCTCGCCCAACGTCTGGAGGCTGTCGGGCAGCTCACGAGCGGTGTCGCGCATGACTTCAACAACCTGCTGACCGTCATTGCCGGCAACATCGAGTTCCTGGATCGCGCCGTGTCGGACGAGCGCTCGAAGCGCCGCCTCGACATGATGCGGGGCGCCGCCGAGCGCGGCGCACGGCTGACCGCGCAGCTTCTTGCCTTCTCGCGCCGGCAGAGGCTGGTGCCAGCTCCCGTGAACCTGAACCAGACAGTCGCCTCGATGCAGGATCTCCTGCAAAGCTCCATCGGCGGCGCCGTGCACATCGAGACCGCACTCCAGACCGACCTCTGGCACGCGCTCGTGGACCCCACGCAGATCGAGCTCGTGATCCTGAACCTCGCCATTAACGCCCGCGACGCCATGGCGGTGGGCGGGCGTCTCGCCATTGAGACCGCCAACGTGACGGTCACCGAAAGTCCGACCCGGCCCGAGCTTCCCGCTCCCGGCGAGTACGCGATGATCGCGGTCAGCGACAGCGGGACGGGGATAACGCCGGAGGTGCTGGCCCGAGTGTTCGAGCCCTTCTTCACCACCAAGGAAGTTGGGAAGGGCTCAGGGCTCGGACTGGCGCAGGTTTTCGGCTTCGTGAAGCAGTCGGGCGGAGGCATTCGGATCGATACGGTCGTCGGCGAGGGGACCTCGATCAAGGTGTATCTTCCTCGCGCCGAGCCGGGAGAAGATACGGTGGCTGCCTCGGATGCGGACGCGGCACAGGTTCATCGTGCCGGGAACGCACCGACCCTGCTCGTGGTCGACGACGACGGCGGCGTGCGGGAGGTCTCGGCGACCCGTCTCTCGGAGGCAGGCTACCATGTGCGCGAGGCGGCATCCGGCCTGCAGGCACTCGCAGCGCTGGAGGCCGATCCGAGTGTCGACCTCGTCGTCATCGATTTCGCCATGCCGGGCATGAACGGGGCGCAGACCGCGGCGGAGATCCGGAAGCGCTGGCCCAGCATCCCGATCCTGTTCGTGACCGGGTTTGCGGACACCTCGGCTCTGGCGCAGGCCGGGTCCGCCAGGGCTGACGCCATCGTCCAGAAGCCGTTCCGGGCGGGTGAACTCGAACGCAAGGTCACCGCTGCCCTGGCGACGCGCGTGGGACCGAACCTGCGGCTCGTCTCGGATCGAACGCGCGGCTCCTGATCGAGGAGAGACTGTTTTTCGGCTTGCTAACGGAGGCTGGCTATCAGCCGGCGCTCAGGTATGGACCTATCAATCGCGTAGCCCTGATGCTGAACGACCTAGCGGGCCTTCGTGTGGGTCAGATTTCATCACTTCGCTGGAGCAACCTCCTTGACGGTGATGGCAATGTGCAAGCCTACGGGCGCAAGGCCGTCGTGCTGGTCAGATAGTGGGCGAAATTCGACCGATGAATCCTATGCCCCCGGAGTCCGGCTCCGACCCAACCAAGTCATAGAACTTGAGCCGGAGCTCTGGCGAAAGCGGACGCTGCGGTGGGTTAGGTTCGCTGCATGGTGACAGGCGAAGCGTAAGGTCAAAATTTCGTTCGCGCCGTGACCCGTTGTCTGCCGCACCGCGCTTAACGACCGCGACCTTGCCAAGCATCGGTATGGACTGTGAGGCCTGACCAACCGCTTCACCGCCACCGGCGGGTTCAATAGGAACCAAGTCTAGTCTGGGCGCGGGAACCTGAGCAGGTTTAACCGGAGCTCAGGTCTCGATCATGGACCGTACGCGCTCGGCCATCGCCTCGATTGAAAATGGCTTCGTCAGGATCCCCATGCCGTGGCCCAAACGCCCGTTCCCGAGGACGGCATTCTCGGCGTAGCCGGTCACGAACAGCACCTTGAGGTCCGGGCGCCGAACCCGTGCGGCGTCCGCCATCTGGCGCCCGTTCATGCCTCCGGGCAATCCCACGTCGGTTACGAGCAGGTCGATGCGGGTGTTCGACTCCAGCACCTTGAGGCCGGCGACGCTGTCGGCCGCCTCGATGGCAACGTAGCCGAGATCTCCGAGCACGTCGGTGACCAGCATGCGAACGCTGGGTTCGTCATCGACCACGAGCACGGTCTCGCCCTGCTCGGAGCGCGGCAGAGAGCCGCCGGCGACGGGAACGTCTGCGTCGACCGCTCCGAAGTACCGCGGAAGATACAGGCGCACCGTCGTACCGATGCCGACCTCGGAGCAGATCCGGGCCTGCCCGCCGGACTGGATGGCGAAGCCGTAGATCATGCTGAGGCCGAGGCCAGTGCCCTGGCCTACGGGCTTCGTCGTGAAGAAGGGGTCGAAGGCCTTGGCGACGGTGTCCGGGCCCATGCCGCATCCGGTGTCGGTGACGCACAGCGAAAGGTACTGCCCCGGTTCCAGTTCGCGTGCGCGAGCATCGTCGTGGTCGAGCCAACGATTGGACGTCTCGATGGTGATGCGCCCGCCATCGGGCATCGCATCCCGGGCGTTGATGCAGAGGTTGAGCAGCGCGTTCTCAAGCTGCGGCGGGTCGACCAGCGCGGGCCACAGGCTCGGTGCCCCGAAGACCTCTAGATGGATGGACGGCCCGACCGTCCTGCGGATCAGGTCCTCCATGCCCTCTACGAGACGGTTCACGTCCGTTGGCTTGGGGTCGAGGGTCTGCCGACGCGAGAAGGCGAGGAGCCGATGGGTCAACGCGGCGGCGCGGCGCGAGGCGCCCTGGGCGACCGCCATGTACTTTTCGACGTCGGCAATACGCCCCTGCGCGAGGCGGGTGCCGATCATCTCCAGGGCGCCGGAGATGCCGGCGAGCAGGTTGTTGAAATCGTGCGCCAGCCCACCCGTGAGCTGCCCGACCGCTTCCATTTTCTGCGATTGGCGCAACTGGGTCTCGGCCGCCTGCAGGGCCGCCGTCCGTTCCTCGACACGCTGTTCCAGCTGCTCGTTGAGCTCGCGCAGATCGATCAGGGCGCGATCCCGCTGCTCCTCGACCGCGCGCCGCTCCTGCACGTCGATGAGAACCCCGGGGAAGCGCAACGGGATACCGTCCGGGCCGTGTTCGACGAGGCCGTTGGCTTCCAGCCAGTAGTACAGGCCATCCGCCCGACGGACCCGGTACTGGTGCGCGTAGCGGCCGCCCCGCGTGATGGCCTCCTCGATGGCCTTGGCCAATTCGGCCTTGTCGTCGGGATGCACGGTCTCGACGACCTGGGCCAAGCTGATGCCACTGCGTCCGAGGGCAGGATCGAGGCCAAAATTGATCGCGAACGCCTCGTCCACCGTGAAGCGGTCGGAAGGTAGGTCCCAGACCCAGGTGCCGATGATGGCTCCGGCCGCCAGAGCGAGTTGGACGCGCTCGACGTTCGCCCGTGCGAGCGCCTCGCTCTCCCGGAGCGCGGCATCCCCGAGTACGCGGCCGGTGGTCTCGTTGGTGAAGATGAACAGGCCCGCAACCGCACCTGCGCCGTCGAGCACGCGCGAATACGAGAACGACCACCAAGTGTCCCGCTGGCCGCGGTCGGTGTCGAGCTTCCAGGGCAGGTCGACGAAGCGCTCAGGCCGGCCGTCGAGGGCATCCTGGATGATGGGTTGGGCCTGCTCCCACCCGTCCGCCCAGACGCGGTCGAAGCGCTCGCCCATCGCCCAGGACAGGCGCGGACCGAGCAATGGGAAATAGGTGTCATTGAAGAAGAAGTGCAGCTCCGGCCCCCAGGCCAGGATCATGCTCTCGGGTGAGTTCAACACAAGGGACAGGGCGGTGCGCAGTTCGGTCGGCCATCCTGAGGGATGCCCGAGCGGATGTCCGGTCCAGTCGCGATCTCGGATCATCCGGGCGGCTTCGCGGCCTCCGTCGAGGAATGCCAAAGGGTTCGTCATCGTGTCTATGTGTGCGGTTTAAGCGTGGGGATCCGCTACCCTACCAATTGGTGGATGCTGCAATAGGGTAGCCGGTGACGGCAGCGATCCGTGTTCGGTCGTTCCATGGGAAGCGACCGTCTATGGTGGTCGCGGTCTTGTGAAATTGGCCAATCAGGACACCAGGAGCAGGTGGTCCGGCAAGATCTTACTACGGGCTCCGGGAGGGCCCGATGGACGCAACTCGATCCTCAGGAAACCAGCACTCAGCGCGCCTGTGTGCCGACGCGCTCCACGGCCCGTCTGAGGATGCGCGAGAGGTCGGCCACCGAATAGGGTTTGCGTAAGAGTTCGAACCCGTGGGTGCCTTGGGCAGCGAGTACGTCGCTGTAGCCCGATGCTAGGACCACCGGCAGGTCGGGCCTCCGCCGCCGGAGCTCGCGGGCGAGGTCGACCCCGTTCATCCCGGGCATCACCACGTCGGAGAACACCACCTCGAAACGGTACGGAATGCGCTCGAATTCGTTCAAGGCCATCTGTGCGTCTTTCGCCCACACGGTGCTGTAGCCGAGCTCTTCCAACGCCTGCGCCGCGAAGGCCCCGACCTCGTGGTTGTCCTCGACCAGCAGAACGCAGGTTCCGTGGCCCTCGGCGAGATCCGCGGGCTCGTGCGCCTCTTCCTCGGGAACGGCAGCGGCCTTCGCACGCGGGAGGTACAGGGTGAAGGTCGTGCCTTCGCCCAGGCGACTCTCGGCGATGACCTCGCCACCGGACTGCTTGGCGAAGCCGAAGACTTGGGAGAGCCCCAGCCCCGTACCTTGGCCGACGCCCTTAGTGGTGAAGAATGGCTCGAAGATCCGGTCGACGACATCCGGGGCGATGCCGACACCGGTGTCGGTCACCGATACGGCCACGAAGTCGCCGCGCATGGCCGGGTGGGCCCTGACGGCGGGGACGAGGCCCACGGGCCGGACTTGAATGACGAGGCGACCTTCGCCCGACATCGCGTCGCGGGCGTTGACCACCATGTTGACCAGGGCCGTGTCGAACTGGCTCGGGTCAGCATCGACGAGACAGGGCCCCTCCCGACCGCGGCCATCGCGGAACGGCTCGACCCGGGTCTCGACCTGGATGCGCGATCCCGTCAGCGTGCGGACCATGTCCGAGACTGAGGCGACGCCGCGCCCGACGTCGAACACCTCCGGCTGGAGCGCCTGGCGGCGGGCGAAGGCGAGCAGTTGCCCGGTCAGCTTGGCGGCGCGGTCGACGGTGTCCGAGATGGCGTCGACGTAACGGGTCCGACGCTCCTCGGCGAGGTTCGGTCGCTTGAGGAGGTCCGTGGACGACTTGATGACGGTCAGCAGGTTGTTGAAGTCGTGCGCAACGCCCCCGGTCAATTGCCCAACCGCTTCCAGCTTCTGGCTCTGCCGGAGTTGCTCCTCCAGAGCCTTGCGCTCGGTGACGTCCCGGCCGGCCGCGTAGAAATGGTCGCCACGCGGGATAGCGTACCATGACAGCCACCGGAAGCCGCCGTCGCGCGTCCGCATGCGCACGTCCAGGCCTTCGAGGACGATGCCGTCAAGGAGGTCGCCGAAGACACCCTCCACCGCCGGTTTGTCGTCCGGGTAGATGAACGCGTTGAAGTGTGCGCCGACCAAGTCGTCCTCGGTCCAGCCGAGCGTGTGGGTCCAGGCCGGGTTCACGGATCGGTAGCGCCCGTCGAACCCGCAGACCAGGAACAGGTCCCGGCTCGTGCGCCAGACCATGTCACGCTCGTCCGTCCGGTCGCGGGCCGTCTCCTCAAGGGTCCGCTCGGCCTCGCGCCGTGCGGTAATGTCGTTGAACAGCACGGCGACCCGCCGCCGGGCCGGCTCGCCAATGCGCAGGGCGTGGACGTCGAACCATCGGCCCATTGCCACCGCGCCACTCTCGAAGCGCACCGGCTCGCCCGTCAGTGCGACCTTACCGTAGGCGTCCAGCCAGGATCTCTCTAGGCCGGGGACGATCTCGCTGATCCATCGGCCCGCCGCGTCGCGCAGCCCGGTGTGGCGTTCGAAGGCCGGGTTCACCTCGATGAAGCGGTAGTCGACCGCGCGCTCCTCGGCATCGAAGCGCATCTCGATGATGCAGAAGCCCGCATCCACGGCCTCGAACAAGGTTCGGTAGCGTGCCTCGCTCTCGGCGAGCCGACCTTCCTCGGTACGAAAGCGCGTGACGTCGAGCTGGCTCGCGAAGAAGTATCGCAGCTCACCGGCCGGGTCGAACACGGGGCTGACATAGAGCTCGTTGCGGAACGGGGTCCCGTCACGGTGATAGTTCAAGATCTCTACGACCACGTCGCGGCGCGCGGCGATGGCGTCGCGCACCTTCGCCACGTCGGCCGGGTCGGTGCCGGGCCCTTGGAGAAATCGGCAGTTGCGTCCGATCAACGCGTCGGCGCCATAGCCGCACAGCTCCTGGAAGGCACGGTTAGCGAAGACGATCGGGTTGTCAGGCAGGTTTGGGTCGGTGATGATCTGCGGCATGCGGGTCTTCTCCGCCGCGGTGAACAGCAGGTCGGTCCCGGCGGCGGAGGTTCGTTCGTTGCCCGTTGGGGCATGAACGTGCTCCTCGTTACGCCGCCGCAGGCGCTCGATTTCCGCGTTCGCGGCGGCCAATTGCCGTCGCAGATCCTCGATGTCCGATTCCATCCGTCCGTCCCGACCAGGGGGCCCGTGATCCTGGCCGCTGGTAGCCCGACAATATTGACCCAGCGCCGCTTCACGACGCCGCCCATCATCCGGGGGTGTCATATGGCCAAGGGTATGCCCACGGAAAGTGTGGCTTATGGGTTTGACGGCATGCGTCAGCCGTAGCCGCTACGAGCAGACGGCACGAAAACCCGTCGCCTTCTCGTGTCTGTATCAGCCCCGTGTGGCATAAGGCGTTTCGATCTTTCACATCGGATCGACAGGTCCGCAAAACTCGATTATCGGCCTGGAATCAACACCGAGTGTACGGGTGGCCGTGGAACAGATCGACAGCACAGCGCAACGCCAAGCGGCGCTTGCCGGCTACGACATTCTCGACACGCCGACCGAGGCCGAGTTCGACGACATCGTAAGGGTAGCGTCCGAGACCTGCGGCATGCCGGTGTCGCTGATCTCCCTGCTCGATGGCGAGCGCCAGTGGTTCAAGGCCAAGACCGGCTTCGGCCAGAGCGAGACCCCGATCTCGCAATCCATCTGCGCTTACGCCACTGAGCAGCACGACGTGTTTGAGATCCCGGATCTCACCCTCGATCCGCGCACGGCCGACAACCCCCTCGTGACCGGCGGGCCAGAAGTGCGGTTCTACGCGGGCGTGCCGTTGAAGACCGCGGACGGTATCGCTCTCGGCGCGCTGTGCGTCCTCGACACCAAGCCCAACCGGTTGACCTCGGCGCAGGCGTTCACCCTGCGCACACTCGCCCAGCAGGTCATCACCAACCTGGAGCTACGACGCGCCCTGAAGGAGCGGCGCGAGAGCGACCGGCGCAATAAGGCGATCCTGGAGAGCGCGATCGACTACGGCATCATCGCGATGGACCTGAACGGTCGCGTGACGAGCTGGAACGCGGGGGCCGAGCAGATCCTCGGGTGGACCGAGGCCGAGATGCTCGGGCGACACGCCAACGTGTTCTTCACTGAGGAGGACGAGCGCGACCAGATCGCCGAGAAGGAGATGGGCGCGGCTCTGCTGCACGGGCGCGGAACCGACGAGCGTTGGCACCTGCGCAAGGACGGCAGCAGGTTCTGGGCGAACGGCGAGATGATGCCGCTTAAGGACGAGGATGGGCGCCCCGAAGGCTTCATCAAGATCCTGCGCGATCGGACAGAGCAGCGCAACGCCGCCGCCCGGGAGCAAGCAGATGCGGAGTTCATGCGCGGCGTGCTCGCCTCCTCAGCCGACTGCATCAAGGTGCTCGACCTCGACGGCGGCCTGACCTTCATGAGCGAGGGCGGCATGCGGGTGATGGAGGTCAGCGACTTCAACCAGGTGAAGGGCTGCCCGTGGCCGGACTTCTGGCAGGGCCAGGGTCACGCCGATGCTGTCGCAGCCCTCGCGGCCGCCAAGGCCGGCGGCGTCGGCCACTTCCAGGGTCCTGCCGATACCTACCTCGGCACCGCGAAGTGGTGGGACGTGCAGGTGACGCCGATCCTTGGGCCGAATGGACAGCCGGAGAAGATCCTGTCGGTCTCGCGGGACATCACCGACCAAAAGTCCTTCGAACGCCGACTCGCGGTCAGCGAGGAACGCTGGCGCGGGCTGTTCAGCGGGATGCAGGAGGGGTTCCTCAGCGCCGAGCTGATCCGCGACGAGGGCGGGCATCCCGTGGACTTCCGGTTCCTGCAGGTCAATCCGGCGTTCGCCGGGCTGACCGGGCTACCGGCCAGCAGCGCCGGGCGCACCATGCGCGAGCTTGTGCCGGCCATCCCGCAGTGGCTGATCGACACCTACGCCCGCACCGTCGAGACCGGCCAACCCGAGAAATTCGAGATCCACGTCCCCGAGCTTCATCGCACGTTCGAGGTCCGGGCGCATAAGCAGTCCGGCCAGCAGTTCGCGGCGCTGTTCCTGGAAATCTCGAACCGCAAACGGACCGAGGCTCGCCGTGCGGCCATGACCGAATTGGGCGACCGGCTGCGCGACGTGGGCGACAAGGGCGAGATCAGCCGAGTTGCCGCGGAGGTCATGGGGCGCACGCTCGGACTGAGCCACGCGGGCTACGGGCAAGTCGATCCAGACGCCGAGACGATCCTTGTGGAGCAGGGATGGACCGCGCCGGGCCTCACGAGCATCGCCGGGATACACCAATTCCGCGCCTACGGCTCGTACATCGAAGACCTGAAGGCGGGGCGCGATGTCGTCATCGTTGACGTCGGCGGTGACCCTCGGACCAGCGCGGACGCCAAGGCATTGGCGGCGATCAGCACGCGCTCGCTCCTCAACCTGCCGGTGATGGAGCACGGCCGGTTCGTGGCCTTGTTCTACGCGGTGAGGGCAGAGCCAGGGGAGTGGACGCAGGAGGACATCGCCTTCGTGCGCAATGTCGCTGACCGCACCCGGTCGGCCATCGCGCGCATCGAGGCCGAGACACAGCAGCAACTGCTCAACCACGAGCTGAGCCATCGCATGAAGAACATGCTGGCGATGGTCCAGTCCATCGCCACGCAGACGATGCGTGGAGCTGCCGATCTCGACACCGCGCGAGATGTGCTCGCCAGCCGGCTGATCGCTCTGGGCAAGTCGCATGACCTCCTGCTCGGCGGCTCCCTGTGCCAAGCCTCGCTGCCGAGCGTGATCGAGAGCGCGCTCGACATTCACCGTGACCATCAGGATCGGTTCGTGCTCGATGGCCCGACGGTGATGGTGGGGTCCAGGGCGGCGCTGTCGTTGTCGTTGATGATGCACGAGCTGGCGACCAATGCCGCCAAGTACGGTGCGCTCTCGACCGCGGACGGTCGGGTCTCCATCACCTGGGATATCGGCGGTGACGGCGACGATGCTCCGGTCACCTTGCGGTGGGTCGAGGCAGGCGGTCCGGCAGTGTTTGCACCGAAGCGGACGGGGTTCGGTACCCGGCTGATCGGACGCGGGCTTGCCGGAAGCTTCGACGGGAAGGTTGACTTGAGCTACCCGCCCTCCGGTGTGGTCTGCACGATCGTCGCGCCGCGGCGCGGGCTCATGGCGAGCTAAACCCTCAGGCTCGGCTAAAGGGAGCCTATCGGGCGATCAGTCCGATCCGCTGGCCGTATCCAGCTGGGCCAGGAGTTGGTTCAGGCGGTCCGGTAGTGGCGTTCCTGGGATCTGGGCGTACATGCCCTGCAACTTGCGTCCGAGGTGGTGCTGGATCGCATGGGGAGATCCCGGCCGCGTCCATGCGAAAGAGCCCTCCGAGAGAGGTTGTCCGCTCTCGTCGCGGACAGGATCAATTCCGTAATCGGAGGCACGTGAACCGCTCCGGGTTTCCCGGAGGCCATTCGGTTTGGATCAGGCGGCCAAGGCTTGTACCTCGGCCTGGGCATAGTAGCGCGCTTCGGCCTCGGCGGGAGGGATATTCCCGATTGGTTCGAGCAGTCGGCGGTTGTTAAACCAATCGACCCATTCGAGCGTGGCGTATTCCACGGCTTCGAAGCCTCGCCACGGGCCGCGCCGATGGATCACCTCGGCCTTGAACAGGCCAATCACCGTCTCGGCGAGCGCATTATCGTAGGAATCTCCAACGCTACCGACGGAGGGTTCGATACCTGCCTCGGTGAGACGCTCGGCGTAGCGGATGCTGACGTATTGCGACCCGCGGTCGGAGTGACAGACGAGACCGCCGCCGGCGAAAGGGCGGCGCTCGTGCAGGGCCTGCTCCAGGGCATCGAGCACGAAGTCAGCCCGGGCGGAGCGCGACACACGCCAGCCTACGATCCGGCGCGCGAAGACGTCGATCACGAAGGCGGCGTAAACGAAGCCACGCCAAGTCGCCACGTAGGTGAAGTCCGCGACCCACAATCTGTTCGGGCACGCGGCCTTGAACTGCCGGTTTACCCGGTCGAGCGGACAGGCCGCCGCCGGATCGGGAATGGTCGTGCGGACCCTGCGTCCCCGGACGACGCCAGCCAAGCCCATCACCCGCATCAACCGAACCACCGTGCAGCGGGCGGCTACGATCCCCTCGCGGGCGAGTTGCCGCCAGACCTTGCACACGCCGTAGACCCGGAAGTTCGCCTCGTACACGCGCCGGATCTCGGCCATAAGCGCCGCGTCCCGCTTGGATCGGGCGGGCAGCTTCTCGGGATCGGTCCGCCGCGCGGCATGGGCGTGATACGTCGACGGGGCGATCGGCAGCACGCGGCAGATCGGCTCGACCCCGTAGGTGGCGCGGTGCTCGTCGAAGAACATAATCGTCGCTTGAACGGGCGGTCGAGCTCCGCCTGTGCAAAATACGCGCTCGCCTTCCTCAGGATCTCGTTGGCCTGCCGGAGCTCCCGGTTCTCTCGCTTCAGGGCCTTGCTCCGCTCGCGCTCGTCCGTCGTCGGTCCGGCTCGCACACCCTGGTCGCGCTCGGCCTGGCGCACCCAGTTCCTCAGTGTCTCGCCCGAACAGCCGATCTTGGCGGCAATCGAGCGGATCGCTCCGTACTGAGAGGCGTGATCGCCCTGGTGCTCCAGCACCATCCGCACAGCGCGCTCACGGACCTCAGGGGAAAACGGTGGGGTTCGCTTCGTCATGGCTCCATCCTCGCAAGAGTTGGGGCCTCCGGAAAACCCGGAGCGGTTCAGTGGGGGGCGTGCCGGCGATGCGCTCGCATCCCGCGCTGGTCGGGGACTACGTCCGGATCGCGCTGTCCGACACGGGATCGGGCATCGCGGCCGACCAGGTCGACCGGATCTTCGAGCCGTTCTTCACCACCAAGGGCGTCGGCCAGGGGACGGGGCTGGGGCTCAGCCAGGTCTTCGGCTTCGCCGAGCAGTCGGGCGGCGAGGTGATGGTCGACAGCGAGGTCGGACGCGGCACCACGTTCGCGCTCTACCTGCCGCGGGCGGACAGCGGCGTCGCCACCGCCGAAGAGGAGCCCGCGCCGGTCGACGCGGTGGTCGATGGGCGCGGGACCTGCGTCCTCGTGGTCGAGGACAATCTCGACGTCGGCACCTTCTCGACCCAGACGCTGCAGGAGCTCGGCTACGGCACCCACTAGGTCACGAACGCCGACGAGGCCCTGGCGACGCTGGCCGCCAAGCCGGACGGCTACGACGTGGTCATGCCGGGCATGAACAGGGTCGAGCTCGGGCGCGCGGTCCGGCGCTTGTATCCTGGCCTGCCGGTGGTGCTGACCAGCGGCTACAGCCACGTCCTCGCACAGGAGAGCGACCACGGCTTCGAGCTGCTGCAGAAGCCGTACTCGGTCGAGGCCCTGTCGCGAATCCTGAGCCGGGCCGCCTCGAAGCCCCGGCGACGTAGGAAGGCTGCGGAATAGATAGGACCGGGAAAGCTCGCCGATGGACGAACCCGGCTAACTGACCAGGGACAACCACCTTTCGCCGACCCGGCGTGCGGCAGCGCCGCCTATCGAATCCGCCCCGGACAGGTTAGAGCCTTTCGAAGATGATGAGGATGGATTGATGAAGACGGACGGCGCCGAGGTCCTGACCAGGACGCTCACGGAAGACGAGGCCGCCATCCTCGATGCCTGGAATACGAGCTTGCGCGAGGGAAGCTCTCTGCAGAGCGGCCGCATCCGCGAGGCGGAGCTCAAGACCCAGGCCAAGGCTGTGTTCGGCCAGCTCCGGGACGCGCTCGGGGCGGGTGGGCTCGATGCCGATGGCACTGGTTTCGTCCCGCTGCGCGAGAGCCTCGCCGATATCTCCCGCTCGCGGGCGATCCAAGGCTTCACCCCCACCGACACCGCCAACTTCGTCTTCTCGCTCAAGGAGCCGATCTTCGAGGCCCTGAAGCGCGCGTCCGGCACGGACGCGACGTCCCTCGCGGCCGGTATCTGGGCGGCCGGCAAGGTCCTCGATCGGCTCGGCCTTCAGACCGTGGAGGTGTTCCTGGCCAGCCGCGAGGAGGTGATCGGGCGCCAGGGCCAGGAGATCGCCGAGCTCTCGACGCCGGTCGTCCGGCTCTGGGACGGCATCCTCGCCCTGCCGCTGATCGGCACCCTCGACAGCGCCCGCACCGGCGTCGTGATGGAGAACCTGCTGCAGGCCATCGTCGACGAGGAGGCCGAGATCGCCATCATCGACATCACCGGCGTCCCGACCGTCGACACCCTGGTGGCGCAGCACCTTCTGAAGACCGTCGCGGCGGCGCGGCTGATGGGCGCCGACTGCATCGTCTCCGGCATCCGGCCGCAGATCGCCCAGACCATGGTCCATCTCGGCGTCGAGCTGAACGTCGTCTCGAAGGCGACCCTGGCCGACGCCTTCGCCGTCGCCCTGAGGCGGACCGGCCGCAAGGTGGTACGCCAGCAGGCTTCGACCGAGGGACGCGGCTGACGCCATGGACCGCATTCCGATCCTCAAGCTCGGTGGCGTGCTTATCGTCACCATCCAGGTCGACATGCACGACCGCCTCGCCCTCGCGCTGGAGGAAGACCTCACGGCGATGATCGCGCGCACCGGCGCGCGCGGCGTTCTGCTCGAAATCTCGGCGCTGGAAATCGTCGATTCCTTCATCGGGCGCATGCTGGTGAGCATCGCCGCGGTCTCCCGCGTCCTCGACGCGGAGACCGTCGTGGCGGGCATGCGGCCTGCGGTCGCCATCACGTTGGTCGAGCTCGGCCTGGAACTCACCGGCATCAGGACCGCGCTCAACGTCGAGCGGGGCATGGCACTGATCCAGGCCCGGATTTCCGAGGAGGACGACGGACACGGGAGCGACCGTGACCGTCACGAAGACTGAGACCTTACCCGTCCGATCCGGCGACGACGTGGTCCGCGTGCGCCAGCGCGTGCGTGCGCTCGCCATCGAGATCGGACTCGGGCTCGTCGACCAGACCAAGATCGTCACCGCGGCGAGCGAACTTGCGCGCAATACCCTCGATTACGGAGGGGGCGGCGACGTCCGCATGGAGATCGTGCAGGCCGGAATGCGCAAGGGCCTACGCCTAACCTTCGAGGACCACGGGCCCGGCATCGCCGACATCGAGCAGGCGATGACGGACCGCTTCACCACCGGCCGCGGCATGGGGCTCGGCCTTGGCGGAGCCAAGCGGCTCTCGAACGAGTTCCACATCGAGTCGACGCCCGGTTCAGGCACCCGCGTGACCATCGCGCGCTGGAAGTAGCCATGGACCGGGTCACAGTCACGGAAACGAGCCAGGTTGCCGAAGCGCGGCGGCGGGCGGTGTCCGCCGCGCAGTCCATCGGCTTCGACGAGACAGCGACCGGCCGCGTGGCCCTCGTCGCGACCGAGCTCGCCACCAACATCGTCAAGTACGGCGTTCCCGGCGAGATCCTTGTCGGCACCTATGAGGACGGTACCGGCTCGGGGGTCGAGATCCTCGCCCTCGACAAGGGATCCGGCGTCTCGGACATCAGGTCGGCCCTGCGCGACGGCCATTCCACCGGCGGCAGCCCTGGCGAGGGTCTCGGTGCCGTACGCCGGCTGTCCGACGCCTTCGACATTGCTTCCCGACCCGGCGGGGGCACCGCGGTGATGGCGCGTCTGTCGGGCGTGTGGCCGGCCGCCTCGCACGCACTGCCAGCCTTCGGGGCGGTGACGGTGCCACTGAAAGGCGAGACGGCCAATGGCGATGCCTACGCGGTACGCGAGCGGGCTGACGGCTGGACGGCCATCGTGGCGGACGGGCTCGGCCATGGACCCGAGGCGGCCAAGGCGTCCGAGGAGGCGCTCAAGATTTTCCGGTGTCATCAGGACAGACCGCCGGCCACGATCCTCGCCGCCATCCATGCGGGTCTCTCGCACACCCGGGGCGGGGCGGTCTCCGTCGCGCGCTACGAGCGGGATCGAGAAACCGTCGCGATCGCGGGCATCGGCAACGTGATGGGAGCGGTCGTCTCAGGCACGGCGACCAAGCGAACGGTCAGCCTTGCCGGCACGGCCGGTCACGCGGCGCGGCGCATCCAGGAGTTCGAGTACCCGATGCGGCGGGACGATCTCTTCGTGCTCTGCTCGGACGGCATCGCGACCGGATGGTCCCTCGACGCCTTCCCCGGCATCGCCGGGGCGCATCCGGCGCTCGTGGCGGGCATGATCTACCGCGACTTCGCCCGGATCCGCGACGACGCCACCGTCCTCGTCGTTCGGGGGGATGCGGCATGAGGTGGCCACTCCTCGCCAGCCAAGTCGAGCACGAGGACGACATCATCACGGTGCGCCAGCGCGTGCGCCGCCTGGCCGAGCGCCTCGGCTTCGAGGTCCAGGACCAGACCCGCATCGCCACGGCCGTGTCCGAGATCGCGCGCAACGCCTACGGCTACGCCGGCGGCGGCCGGGTCGAGTACGGCCTCGACGAGGAAAGCGGCGGACAGTCCCTCGTCGTCCGCGTCCGCGACCAGGGGCCGGGCATCCCCCACCTCGATGACGTCCTTCAGGGACGCTATCGCTCGACCACGGGGCTCGGCATCGGCATCACCGGCTCCCGCCGGCTGATGGACCGCTTCGAGATCGAGACCGATCCCGGCAAGGGCACGGTCGTGACCTTCGCCAAGCAGCTGCCGCACGGCACGGTATCCTTCACCGGAAAGAGGCTCGCGAGCCTGGCGGAGGATGTCGCCCGGGCGCGGACCGAGGAACCGCTGGTCGCCTTGCGGGAGCAGAACCGTGAACTCCTACACAGCCTCGCCGAGCTCGCTGAGCGTCAGGAGGAGGCGGAGCGCCTGAACCGCGAGCTCGCCGAGACCAACCGCGGGGTGGTCGCGCTGCATGCCGAGCTGGAGGACCAGGCCGAGCGATTGCGCCAAGCCGGGGCCTCGCTAGAGACCCAGGTCGCCGCGCGGACGGCCGAGCTCGCGGAGGCGAACGAACGCCTCGTCGCCGAGGCGGCCGAACGCGAACGGATGGAGCACGACCTGCGTCAGTCGCAGAAGCTGGAGGCCGTGGGCCAGCTCACCGGCGGCGTCGCGCACGATTTCAACAATTTGCTGACCATCATCCGGTCCTCCGTGGACTTCCTGCGCCGCCCGGACCTACCCGAGGAGCGGCGCAAGCGATACATGGATGCAGTCTCCGACACGGTCGACCGAGCGGCCAAGCTGACCGGTCAACTCTTGGCCTTCGCGCGCCGGCAATCCCTCAGGCCCGAGGTGTTCGACGCCGGCGAGCGCCTTCGTGCCGTCGCCGACATGCTCGACACCATCACCGGCGCTCGCATCCGCCTCAGGGTCGAGGTTCCGGACGCGACCGCGCTGGTGCGCGCCGACGTCAACCAGTTCGAGACGGCGGTCGTGAACGCCGCGATCAATGCGCGGGACGCCATGGACGGTGTCGGTACGCTGACGATGCGGGTGCTCGCCGGGCAGCCCATGCCCGCGATCCGGGGACACGGCGGATCGCGGGGGCCGTTCGTGGCCGTCTCCCTGACCGACAGCGGCACGGGCATCCCCGCCGACGTCCTTGGGCGCATCTTCGAGCCCTTCTTCACGACCAAGGCCGTCGGCCGCGGCACGGGGCTCGGGCTCTCCCAGGTGTTCGGCTTCGCCAAGCAGTCGGGCGGCGACGTCGACGTGGCGAGCGCGGTGGGAGAGGGTACGACCTTCACGCTCTACCTGCCCGAGGTCTCGGACGAGCCGGCCGAGATGCCGGTCCCCGGCCCCGACGCTGAGGTGGCGCCCTCCGGCCTGGGCCAGCCGGTCCTGCTGGTCGAGGACAACCTGGAGGTTGGACGTTTCTGCGTCCAGATCTTGGAGGACCTTGGTTACGCGCCCGAATGGGTCGTCAACGCCGAGGAGGCGCTTGAATGCCTGGGCGCCGACGGCTCCGGCTTCCGGGCCGTCTTCTCCGACGTGGTGATGCCCGGCATGGGCGGCATCGAGCTCGCCAATGCGCTCCGGATACGGCTTCCGGACCTGCCGGTGTTGTTGGCCTCGGGCTACAGCCATGTCTTGGCGCGCGAGGACAGGCACGGCTTTGAGCTCCTGCACAAGCCGTACTCGGCCGACCAGATCGGCGAGGCGTTGCGACGCCTCATCGCCGCGGCGCCCGCGGGTTAGACGAGTACAGGGTTCGGGATCGTGATCCCCTGCGGAATCCGGCACCGCCGCCATCGTGCCCGGCTTCGACGGCCTCTCCATCCTGGCGCGCACTGTCCGCCGGGCTCTCGTCTCACCGGTGGTCCTCGTGGCGGCGGATCGCCGATGGTCCAAGGCCGACTAGAGTGCGGCTGACATCCATGCGCCGGTCCTCATGCCGGCGGATCGGCTGGAGGATCCGTTCGATGGGCACCGACCTACCGATGGGCAGCGATATCGGCCGGGCCCAGGCCTATTGCTAGCCAGCGGCGACATGGTCGGAGCCGCGTCGTATTGGTGGCGTCAGGCATCGGCGCATGCGTCGAAGAAGCGGCTAGGCCTTGAGTGGATCCGGCTTGCGACCATCCGGCAGCATCGCGCGCAGATGGTCGTGGACTGTCCGTCGTCAGATGATTCGGAACATTCAGCGGTGTTCAAGAGCGGAGGCTCTGGTCCATCTGGGATGACAGGTTAGACAGCCTGCGCGCAGTCACGCAGTCGATCGATGCTCTATAGCTTCCGCGGAAGGCGGCTTGTGGACGTCTTCTGATCGGAAGCAGCCGGACCGCATTCTACCCCTGTCCGACGTTAAGAGGCGCAGGGCTGCGGGGTTGGACACGTTGCTCGCGGGCGTAATGGATCGGCGGTCTGCCGACATGACGGGCGAAGGCGGTGCTGAAGGTGCTTGCGGACCCGTAGCCTACGCGCTCGGCCACCTCCGCCACGCCGGCTCCCTCGCGACCAAGCAGGTCCTTCGCCAGCGCGATGCGCCATGCCAAAAGATACGCCATCGGTGGGACGCCGACCTCGCGCCGGAACCGTTCGAAGAATGTCGAGCGCGACAGTCCCGCCTCTCGGGCCAGGACCGCGACCGTCCAGGGAGCAGTCGGTCGCTCGTGCATCCGGCGCAACGCGGCGGCCACGCGCTCGTCGGCAAGTCCGCGCAGGAGGCCCGAGGGCGCCGTCGGACCCGTAGTAGACCGGAGCGCCTCGATTAGGAGCACTTCCAGAAGCCGTGCAAGGACCACCTCACGGCCGGGCCTGTCCGCCCGCGTCTCCTCGTTCACCAGGCCGAGCAGCATCGCAAGTCGCCCGACGCCGCGCACATGGACGAACCGAGGTAGGAACGAAAGCAGCAAGTCAGTATCGTCGGAGGCGAAGGTGCAGTGCCCCACCAGCATCCGTAGGTCGGGCGGTACTTCGGCAGGGCCGAGCCTGAACACGCCGGGGCCGACTTCGACTGGTGGCGGCGGTCGCCCTGCCGACGGCGCGACGAGGCTGGACGCGGCGAAGGCGCTGGCTGCGGGGATCAGTACGAAGTCACCGGCCGCAAGGACGATCTCCGCCTCGCCGTCGATTACGAGCCGGCAAGTCCCATCCAGCACCGCGGCATAGAACGGCTGGCTATGATCATCCCGGCGGACGGTCCAGGCGCCGCCAGCCAGGACCAACTTGGAAAACGAGGCGCTGGGCTGAAGCAGCCCGACCACTTGGGTGAGCGGATCGACCATTACGGACGCTCGCCAATGAAAAAGGGATTTGTATCCGTATCACGTCCGGCGGTACGCACCTATCACCCTGTAGTGCGTCCCACGGGAGATCCCCATGAACACAATCCTCATCACCGGCTGCTCATCCGGCTTCGGCCTAGAGACGGCGCGCCTGTTCCTCGACCGCGGCTGGCGGGTCGTCGCGACCATGCGCACGCCCCTCTCCGCCCTGCTCCCGGAGTCCGACCGTCTTATCGTCCTGCCGCTCGACGTGACCGACGCCGACAGCATCGCCTTAGCAGTCGAAGAGGCTGGGCCGCTCGATGTCCTGGTGAACAATGCGGGCGTCGGGTTGCTGAACGCCCTGGAGGGCTTGTCGATGGAGTCCGCCCGGGAGGTGTTCGAGACGAATACCCTAGGCACCATCGCCACGACCCAGGCCGTGCTGCCGCAGTTCCGGGAACGGGGCGCGGGAGTGATCGTCAACGTTACGTCGAGCGTGACCCTGCGGCCGCTGCCGCTGCTGGCGGTATACACCGCGAGCAAGGCGGCGGTGAACGCCTTCACCGAGTCCCTCGCGCACGAGCTCTTGCCATTCGGCGTGCGCGCCCATCTCGTCATTCCCGGTCGATCGCCGGAGACCTCGTTCGGGGCCAACGCCCGCACCCGGATGGGGATGAAGGTGCCAGAGGCCTACGGAGACTTGGCGGGCAAGGTGTTCGCGAACTTCCAACAGGCGACGGAAGAGCTGACCCGGGCGTCAGACGTGGCGGAGGCGGTCTGGCGTGCAGCAACAGATCCGGCTTGCCCGATGCGCCTGCCTGCTGGCGCTGATGCGATCGCCTGGGCGGCGGCCTGACACAATCCCGCGAACGTCTGCTTCCGCTGCATATTTGGGCCGAAGCGGACTGGCAGAAATCCACCCAGAGCAGACACTGTGCGTGTAAACTGTCCCGCTAACCCGTGACCGACGCTCGTAGGAATCCGAACTCCAGGCCAGGGTAGGCTACCCTCGCAATATCGTCGGCGAGCATTCGCGTCGGAAACCCACGACCATATCCTGCATCGATACCGCTACTGGCCCAGCCCCCCAGAGCCTGCCTGCGATCCTCTGGCACCCCTGCTTCACGTAGACGGTCTGTCCAGCCATGCCGGAAGCAGTGGAAGCTTTTCCCAGGTCCGATTGCGCCACAGCTTACGAGGAAGCGCGAAAACCATTTCTGGAATGCGTCGGAATAGTATCCTCTTGCATCTCGGGTCAGCTCGGGGAACAGGCGCTCATGCTGCTTCGAGCGGGCCTGGGCCACGAAGTCCAGAAACCCGACGCCGACAATTTCGGGGTGCAAAGGGACGATCCGGGTCCCGGCGCGGCTCTTAACGCGTTGGCTCGCATCGGCGGACCTGACGAAAATCGCCGGAACGCCATCGCGCTCCACAATGTCCTCCGGCCGAAGCTGGCACGCCTCGTTCAGCCGAAGCCCGTGGAAAAGGCTCAGGAGGGGAACCCAGAACCGCGAACGACGAGGCCTGGAGGTGCCGACCTTGGCATACCCAGGCCCATCATCCTCGCATCCAGTGAAAAGCGGTGCGGCGAACATTGCCTGAAGCTGAAGAACCGAGAACGGCTCACGTCTCGACTTCGCAGCCTCGTCGATAGACAGCCCCGAAGCTGGGTTCTTCTCGATCCAATCTTCTCGAACAGCCCAATTGAAGAGCGTAGCGACCTTCGTCAGGTGTGAATTCACTGTCTGCGTGTTCAAGGGCCGCAAGCCCTTCCGCGCTGCCACCTCCGCTGCCTGCGAAAGTGTTTGGCCAGGAAACCGCTTAGTTGCGTTCGGTGGAAGCGTCCTGAAAAGTTCGCGGACGCGTTTGGCGTCGTCGCGTGTGATGCGGGTGACCGGGGTCGAAGCCCCGACCACCTCACGAAGTGCAAGAAAAACCATCGCATAGTCAACGTTCGTCTTGCCGGTTCGGCTACCACGCCCCGGATCAGCCTCGAAGGAAGCAATTAGTTCGTTCAGAGTCCGCCTGGACATCGGCGATCCCCCATATGCCGGAGGCGCTAGGTCGTCGGCTTGGTCGAGATGAGGCTCGCCGGTGAGCTGCGCGACGTGACTTCGGCTTAAGGAAATGAGGCCGCGTCGTACGAAGGCCGCCAGTTGCCGATACTGCATTGTGTCGCGATCGACCTGCGGCCTGCGAACGCGCCGCTGAAGTTTACCCGGACCGTGAGGCACGGGCGGGACGCCGGCAGCAAGTAGGATTTGGTCGGTAGTTAGGTGAACGTGCTCCTCATAGTGGATGGGATCAGGGCTTTCGAGAAGCGCGCTTTCGGCTTTTGCATCCTCCAACACGATATCCCAATCCTGGGTGCGAAGGTGATCCTGCTCCTTCGGCGATCGTGCAACGTGTTGCACGGCGCTAGCGAACCAGCGCTGGGCGATCTCCTGCACGTGCTCCGGCATCAAGCGCTCAAGGCGCCCTTTCGCTAAAAGCACCCGTAGCGCATCAGCATCCTTCATCTGACGCCGAGCGGCCTCGAAGTCCCTCTCCGCCTGTGCCTGAGCCAGTCGAAAGCGCGCCAACGCGACGCGGTATTCTTTGGTCCTCAGGCTCTTGGTGATGTGCGTTCGGCCGAGTTCCTGAACCAATTCCGGGGGCACCCGCATACGCAGGTAGTACGTGCCAGCGCGGGTTGTCAGGTTCGGATGATGGGCCACGGGTTCGTCCGCCATGTGTCACAGTCCTGTGTCACAGTCGCGCTAAGAAACCCGTTTTCTATCAGTATCTTGTTCCACCACAAGCACTTAGTGGGGGAGTGGTGGGCCCGGCAGGACTCGAACCTGCAACCAGACCGTTATGAGCGGTCGGCTCTAACCATTGAGCTACAGGCCCCACAGAGCGAAAACGCCTAGGGAAGCGTTACCCGAACCGCCCCGTCTCGTCACCCCAGATTCCCCTAGATTCCCCCTCATTCCCGTCCATTCTCGTGCCCTAGAACGGATGAGCAACTCTGAGCATGGCCGCGAATTGGCTTGCTGCTCATGGGCAATGGCAGGTCATATCAGGGGGCTGCGTCGTGGCGTCTCAACCCGTTTTGAACATAATGTCGAGCGCTAATGTAAACTCCTTGTTTTGGATAAAGTCGCTCGAAGCGTCAGAGGAAGGCACAACTCAAAGGGTTCTAGATGATCTTGAGCCATTCCTAAGCAAGCTCGGTGTGCCCTTTCAGGTTTTTACCCCGAAAACATCCGCAGAACTCTTGTCTTATCTCTCGGACATAGAAAGCTACGCTCAGGCCGGCGCTAGGCCAATGATACACATTGACACTCACGGTGGCCCTGATGACGGTATTTGCATTATAGGAGCCAACGGGGACGAGTTCGTCCCATGGAATGTTGTTTGTGATAGCCTCAGATCTATAAACATTGCCACGGGCAACAATCTGTGCGTCGTGTCAGCCGCCTGTTTTGGTTTCTATGTTGTGAAGCACAACGATATTCATAAGCCCGTCCCGTTCTATATGCTCGTAAGCTCCTCAAAAACGTTGTCATTCAAATTTACCGAGGCGCAAACTTTTGGTTTTTACAAGTGCATATTTGAAGAACTAGACTTTATCAAAGGGTATAACGAATACCTCGCGAGTGAAATGGAGCTATTCCTCTGCGAGAAGCTATTCGCCATCAGTCTGTCGAGATACTTTCGATTTAAGTGCATGGGTAAAGGAGGCAAAAAACGCGTAGAGGATTTAGTAACAATGGCGCTTCAAGGCAGAATTCCTCCCACACCGGCGAATCTATCGTTTTTGCGCCAAGCTGCCCGCCAGCATATCAAGCCTTCTGAAGCCCTCTTCAGCAAATATGCCTCCACATACTTTATTGGGAAGTCGCCAGGATTTACGTTCTCGGACGTCATCAAGTTCGTTAGAGCGCGAGCTTGAATTGAGAGGAAGCCTGTAAACTCAAGCTGCCCTAGCCTTATGGACGTTGGCGACTCCGAAGACCGACGCTACTGGGAACTCCATAACGTTCGGCGCCTGCTTCCCATCGAGGCGGGCGCGAACTTCGGCCTGGAACGCCGGGTGGAAGTGTCCGTAGCGTTCCTCCAGCATCTTCTCGCTCATGCCGAGATACCACGCGGCCTCGCGGACCTGGCAGCCCAGGAGCATCAGCTACGTCGCCGTCGTGTGCCGCAGGATGTGCGGGGTGACGCCGGCTTCGAGCGCGGCTTCCAGGACCGCGCGGCCGAACGCCTTGCTGACCTCCTTCACCGGCTTGCCGTCGTGCTGGACGAGGTAGTCGTCGGTCCCGAGCCGGTGCCATCGCCGCATGTGGGCGAGGAGCCGTTCCGGAAGCCGAGCTTGCCGCGCACTCCGAAGCGCAGGGACCTTGAGTAGGCCTTACCCATTCCGACGTCAGGCCGCCGGCAGCGCCTCCTCGACCATGGTGGCCGGTTTCCCGGCCCCTATGGCCGAGGGGGCGCTCAGCCGCTCCCGAAAGCCCTCCCTCCACCGAACCTGCCCGTACTCGATCTCGACGGCGTCCTCATAGGTCGGTCCGTCGAGGTGCAGGTCCGCCAAGCGCTTCCGGAAGCCTCGGCGGGCTGCCCAGTCAAGGATGTTCTGGAAGCCGAACTTGGGCTTCTGCCGTAGCTCCTGCACCGTATGGTAGCCCCCGATGAGGGCCATGGCGACGATGGCGCTCCAGATGGCGTATCGATCCGCGCCGACCCCAAGGGTGCTTCCTCCGAAGGCCGCGGCGGCGAGTCCGTACAATAAGCCGAGCATTGCCCGTTCCAACCTGCGACTTGTACGGTTGACCCGGGAAATGACTTCGTCGACGCGACCGACCTCGCGCTCGCGCACGGCGATGGCATCCCTGCGGAATCGCTCCCGCTCCTCTTCGATGGTTGCCAGCCGCTCCGCGCCTTGCCGCAGCTCGCGCTCTTTGTCGGCCAGGGCGACGGCGGTCGCCTCCCGCTCGGCACTTAGGGTCGCCGCAGCGGCGGCCCGCTCGGCGCTTAGGTTCGCGGCGGCCTGCTCCTCCAAATCCTTCTTCTGCTTGCCGTGGCGCTGCGCCTGCTGCCGGAGCCTGCGCCCGTACTCCTCCTGCACGTCCTCGGCGGTTGCGCGCCGCATCTCGTCGAGAAGCTTCTCGGCGCTGTCCGGGGTGACGAGACGCTCCACGTTCAGGGTCTCGTCCATCAACCTTTGGACGCTGCGCTGGTCAGCAAGCAGCAGTTCGTACTGGACCGTCTTCTCGGGAGCGAACTCCTTCAACCTGTCGTGGACCGCCCTCACGACCTCCTGCCGGGGTCGGAGGACCCGTTCGCAGGAGGCGATCAGGTGGCTGCGCGGGATCTCCCTGCGCAACTCGTCCGCGGCTCCAGTCAACCCCGTCCTAAGCCAAGCCGTGGTCGACAACTCGCGCTGGAGCAGGACGGGCGGCACCTGACGCTCGTTGATCATGCGATTCTTGCGGCAGAACTCCCTCGCATACCGCACGAACATCGCGTTCGTGGTCACGAAGGCGAACTTCGCGGTGAGCGGATCGGCGCTCCTGACCCCGGACCTCAGCCGCATGGTCAGGGCCGCGCAGGTCGCATCGTGCTCGCGGGCATCGATGGAGCCGTGCTTCCACATGATGCCGGCCAGGAATTCCTCGTAGGTGTCCCGGTCGAAGTGCCGGGCCCCGGCGGGGAAGTTCTGCAGGTCGATGGGCCGCACCGTGACGCCGACCGTTTGCAACGCGCGCTCGGGATTGTTCATGACGGAGCGGACGAAGTCCTCGGCGACCTCGCCCTTCCTCATGGCGTCGTGGGTCGGCCCGTGCCGGTCCGGGGGCGAGTTCGCCAGCATGCTGGCGAGGTTGCGGCTCATCTCCTCGCAACTAACCGGGAAGGCGATGAACGAGCAGCCGAGGGCACGCAGGGACTCGACCACGTTGCCGATGTCCTTTTGCGCCTCGGCGCCAGACAGGCCGAGGAGGTTCAGGGCGACTGGGGCGTCGAGGATCAGCGTCAGGTCGGAGCGCGTCGCTGGGGCGGTCGGCTTGATGAAGTCCTCGACCACCTCCGTCAGCAGCGCGATGGAGGCCAGCCGGGCGAGGTGCGGAACGAACTCGGGCTGCCGCTTGACGAGATGCTTCACGAACCGGGCGCACAGGTAGCGGCTCTCGGCGGTCAGGGGCTCGCCGCCCTCATCGAGTTGGTCGAGGAGTGACCGGCGGTCGAGGTCGAGCTTCATCCTCTCGACCTGCACGACGAACGCTTCCTCGGTGTAGGCATCCAAGGAAACCAGGAAGCGTATCAGGACCTCCTTGAGCTCCTCCCGGCCCAGGTTGAACTGGAAAAGGTCCGTGACCTTCGGGGGGAAGCTCTCGAACTCGTCGGTCACGCGTTCGAGGATGGTGGCGATCTCGATCTGCCCGTCCGGCGCCTCGGGGCGGGGTTCGAACTGAACGACGAAGACGTTCTGGGCGGCCCGCTTGAGATAACCCTTGGTCAGGAGGCGACCGGCGAACTGCTCCGCGACGTCGCGGTTGAAGCGCCACCCGTAAAGGCGCCGTACGCCCAGGGCGAGCAGGACGGGGTCGAAGACTTTGCCGTGCATGAGCTCCAGGATGGGCTCCATGAACGGGATCAACGCATCAATGACGTCGCCGCCCTGGTCAGGCTTCAGCCCCGACAGTGTCGCGTAGACGCGCAGGGCGTGCCGGGTGACGATTGTCATTCGGGAAGGCCAAGCTCCGAGCAAACTCATATGTGGTAGGCGAAACTTTGCTGGCCAGGGTTACACGTCCAGGCATCGCGCGTTTGCACAATCCCCGCACAGGGGCGCCGCCAAGTGGGCCAGATCTACGCTCGCCACCCATGCGCGAAGTCCGCGGAAGGTGCGCTTGGTGTAAAGACGGGGCGAGCGGACCGTGCCTCACTACCCAGACGCGGAGGTTCCGCATCCGGCCCGCTGGCGGACGTTCGCAGAGCCCCTTGGGCGCCGACCCTTTTATCGCTAGACGAGTCTTATGAGGGACGACTTCACCCAGGCGACAAGCCAGCGTCTGGCCAAGCGGGTCGGGTTCAGATGTTCGAACCCTGACTGCCGCAAGCCAACAAGTGGTCCTGGGGCAGACGGCGGAACCGTAAGCCTCGGTGTGGCGGCACACATCACCGCAGCTTCGCATGGCGGTCCTCGTTTCAACGAACACCTGTCGAGCGAAGGCCGGCGAGCGGCCGAGAATGGCATATGGCTTTGCCAACAGTGTAGCCGTCTCGTCGATGCGGATGACTCCGCCTATGACGTTGCCGATCTCATCGAATGGAAGACATTTGCCGAGGCTGCAGCAGCGGTAGAGCTTCGAGGGTACGTCGTTCGAAAGGGCCGGGACTTTGCAGGCCTGGAAGCAAAAATGCCGGAACTCATCGGTGAGATGCGGAGTGACATCCGTTCGAAGCCGTTCACCAGGGAGATCATCGCTCTCTCCAGGCGTGTGAGCTATAACCCTGGCCCGATCCCCTTTTTCTCCTATTTTCACGAAGACCACGATGAACTCTTCGCAAAGCTCCATATTTGCGAGCACTACGGCGCAATCTATGATGTGAGGCGGAACGACGTGCCTCGATGGAACTTCGACGAGGATTTCGCGGAGTACCTGCTGGGGCAGTAGGCTTACGGCGCTGGGACTTGTGTCGCATATTCTTGAACGACAATCCGCTTTTTAACGACACCGGCCGTGGGATTTTGCCTCATCAATAGCTAGAAAGCGGGCCTTCACAAGCCTGCAAGTGGTAGGGAGCCGGCATTCAGTCTGGTAGCTGCAAGAGACGTCGGAACCGGCTCTAATGAGACGATACAGAGGGGCGGATGCCTGAGAAGGGAAAGCAAGCGAAAGCCACGTTCATGACGGAGGCGGAGCTTTTCGATGCGTTGACAAAAAGCGCATTCGAGTTCCTACATCGCTCAATCGACGAATTCGAGAAATCGCATAAGTTCTCGACAATACATTTTGCGATTGCGATTGAATTATTTCTAAAGGCAAAGCTTATGCGTGAGCATTGGTCTCTGCTTCTCGAAAAACCAGACCATGCAGAGAGGGCCTCTTTCTTTAGCGGAGATGCCAAAACTGTAACAATTGAGCAGACAATTGAGCGACTGCGTCGCATTGCATCTGTTACTATACCGCAGAATTCGAAAGACATCTTTGGGACGATTATACGCCATCGCAACAAGATGGTTCATTTCGCCCACGTAGTCGAAAATGACGATGAGGACGAGGAGGGGAAAGCTAAGCTCGCCGAGGAGCAATGTGCCGGGTGGCTTGCTTTGAGGACTTTGCTTGCCCAATGGCAGGAATTCGAGAAATTTAGCAATGACGTCGCGCATATTAGCTTCAAGATGGAGCGCTATCGAGCCTATCTGAAGAAAGTATTTGAGTCTCGCGCTCAAGATGTTCAAAAGCACATTGATTCGGGTGGCAAAGTAAGCAAATGCCGAAGCTGCGGGTTTGAGGCCGTCGAGGTGAGCGATCCGATTGGCGCAATAGCTTATGCCAAGTGTTTAGTGTGCCGATATAATGGCTCGGAGATCACCGTCGCATGTCAAAATGAAGACTGCGGCGAGAGCATATGTTTCACATCATACGATGGGCCACCAGACAAATGCCCTAAATGCGAAGAAGAGCTCACGAAGGACGAAGTTCGCGACTTTCTCGATACTGGCGAAGGTGTCCACAAAGATAACTACTTCGACCATGTGCCAGTCAACTGCCCTCAATGTTCAGGGTACCATACCGTCATAGAGCATGAGAGCATCTACGTGTGCTCAGAATGCTACGAGACAGATGATGGCTATGAAGTTTGTGGGTATTGTAGCGAGGGGCAGCTCGGAGGCGTCCCGGAGCACAGTTATCTCGTCGGCTGCGAGTTCTGCGAGGGGGCAGCCGAGAGATACAAGGACGATTAGGCGTGTGTCAGCCGAGCCTTCGGCATGGAAGGCTGCAGAGACAACAATGGCCTCGAACGACGCGCAGAGGCCCGCGCATGCCGCCGCTGATCGCTTCGATGGAGGCGCGATAAAGTTTTCGTGAGCAGGAGCCAACTTCCGACCTTGGGGCGGTTCATGCCGCCGGGACCGTGCCCGGCGCAGGAGAACCACGATGACGAACCTCAGCTTCCTCCCCTACGTTGGACCCACGTTCCCCGCGAGCGCAGTAAGGCTGCTTCTGCTCGGGGAGAGCCACTACCTCGGCGACGGGGATGAACTGCCGCGAGACCCGCTCCTCGCGACAAGAACCGTCGTGGAGAAGTGGAAGAGCCGCGAGTGGGCGATCAGGTACCTGACCATCGGCGCCAGGGTCATAACCGGGCAGCAAGCCTGGGAGATCGACCGGACGACGGTGTTCGACGCGATTGCCTTCGCCAACATGGTGCAGACCATCATGCCGACGCTGCGGCACCGCCCGACCGTCGAGCAGGCTCGTGCGTCGTGGCCGGCATTCCGTGAGGTGCTCGACCGGTGGGACCCGACCCACGTCGTCGCCACCGGACGTCGTTTCCTGTGGGACAACATGCCCGCTTCGGACCGGCGCACCGCTGAGGTTGCCTTCGGTGGGGCGCTGCTGCCCATGCGCGAATTCAGGACGCCGTCCGGCTTCGCCTCGACGGTGGTGATCCCGCATCTGAGCCGCGCATCCGCTCCACGCTGGCAGGGACCCATTCGTGAGTTCCTCGCCGGCTAGGTCAGCCTGCCGCGCCGCTTAAGCGCAGGAGGCGCTCCGGCGCCGATGAAGCGCATCCTTGCCGACCGGTAGACGGTAACGGGTAAGGGCGACCTTTACCCGTTACCCGAGAGGCAGCGCTCGGCTAGCCGGCGTCCGGAGGGCACGGACCGCAGCCCGGCGCACCTCCCGACGGCCCCCGCAAGCTTGCCGCCGCGATCCGGGGATGTCCCGGAACGGGTCAAAACCCCGGGCGAACCCCGGAAATCGCGATAATCGGGCTAAGCCGTTGGCGCCGGAGGCGGAATCGCCCGGGCCTCCACCCGCAGACCCGGCCAATTAGGCCGCCCTGGCCTTGTGCACGTTGCTGGCGCCGAAGACCGCCGCGACCGGGAACTGTATGACGTTCGGCGCCTGCTTGCCGTCGAGGCGGGCGCGAACCTCTGCTTGAAAGGCCGGGTGGTAGTGCCCGTATCGTTCCTCCAGCATCTTCTCGCTCATGCCGAGGTACCAGGCGGCCTCCCGGATCTGGCAGCCAAGGAGCATCAGCCACGTCGCCGTCGTGTGCCGCAGGATGTGCGGGGTGACGCCGGCTTCGAGCGCGGCTTCCCGGACCGCGCGGCCGAACGCCTTGCTGACCTCCTTCACCGGCTTGCCGTCATGCTGCACCAAGAAATCGTCGGTCCCGAGGCGATGCCATCGCCGCATATGGGCGAGGAGCCGTTCCGGCACCGGGATGGTCGGCCGCAGCTTGTTCGCGCTCTCGTTCTCGTCCTCGGGCAGGCGGTGCATCAGGCCGGTCGTCAGGTCGACATGAGCCCGACCGGGCCCCCGTCGGAACGAGGCCGAGACGACGACCCCGGAGCGCGAGCCGGTGTAGAGTGCGATGAGCAGGAAGCGCGACAGATGCCTCCAGATGCGCTTCCGGGTCGCGACGGCCTCGCCCTTCATCGGTCCGCGGGCATGGACCTGGATCTCGCGCCGCCGCCACATGGCGAGGAGAAGACGGGCGGCCTCGCCGCGTCGCAGCCACCTCTCGCGCTTCTTGCCTCGCGGAGGCAGCCAGACCTTGATGATCTCGCGGTGGTGCCCTTCGGAGTGGTGATGTCCGATGGCCGCCGCCAGATCCTCCAATTCGCGTCTGACGCCGGCGGGGCTCATCATCCGCGGGGCGTTCCCGGTCTTCCCGGGCTTGGCCGACTTCCAGGGCTGCTTCTCGCGGTGCTTCAGGTAGTCCCGGCACGCGCGTCCCGTGACCTCGGCCAGGGTCTTGCCGACCCACCACACGGATAGCTGCTGGATGCGCTGCGCCGACTTCTCCGGCCGCTTGAGGCCCGGGACGACGTCCGTCGCGTAGATCGCGAGGACGTCGGTGACGAGGATGTTTTCTAGCGCTTGGTTGAGCCGGCGGGCCGGGTTGTGCTTGACGATGAGCCGCTCGCCTTGGGCTTGCTCAGCCCTTGCACGATCCTCTGCAGGGAATCGAGCGATAACTTCGCCGTCGTCGATAAGCTCGATGACGGCGCGCTTGCGGATCTTGCCCGTCTTTCGGTCGATGATTGCGGGGCGGTCGTAGAGATAGATCCCCTTGCTCTTTCGCGACATTCTTCCCTCCACTCCGAAACCCAGGCACGCGTCGTGTAAATTTTTCGACCGTTGCTGTGTATTTCGGTGCGAAGCTCGCCCCGTTCGGCGGCGCCGCGCAGTTGCTTCGGCGTGAAGACGTCCTTGAGTTCGGGAAGGTACGACGCGAGGTCGAGGGAGATCAGCGCGTCCGGGGCCACCCGCTCGGCGTCGAGGTACGGCGACGCCTCGATGGCTCCCTCGCAGTGCAGGAGTTCGGGGTCCCAGATGGTGAAGGTCCGCATGTCGGCACGGAAGCGCGGGACCCGGGCATAGTCAACGGGGATCCAAAGGCAGGCTCAGCGAACCCTTAAGAGGCTGGGGATCCCCGGGAAAAAGCGACTTCGGCGAACGGGCGCGGACTAATCACATCCTAGGGAAAGGCCGGGTTTGGGCAGGCGGTAACGGAACCCCCGACCCGTTACCGAGCGGGACCCGTCGCGTTGCCGGAGGCCTGTCGCTTCGAGGTACGGCCGCGCTCGATCAGGTCGAAGCGGCCGTCCCCCAGGGGCGTGATGTACTTGTTGTGCTCGTTTCGGACCGTCAGCTTCCCGGCGATCACCCCGGGGGTGATCCTCTCGAAGTTCCGCATGGCGAACTCCCGCGTGTCGTCCGTGATGGTCGCATCGAGTTCCTCCGCGGTGAGCGGACCCCGCTTGCGTATCCTGGCCGCGAACTCCCGCATCAGCTGGTCCCAGAAGTGCAGCGAGGTGGAGGCCACGATCCCTGACTTGCGGCCCTCGGGCCGGCCCTTGACCAATGTCGCCACGGTCGAGGCCAACGCCGCGATGTCGGCTCGCAAGGCGGCGTTCTCAGCGGCGAGGGCCGCGACCGTCTCCTCGATGCGGCCTGCGAGGAAATTGACCTGCGAGCGCGTGGCTGTCTCATCGTCGTCGGCAAGGCGGGCGTCGATTGGCTTGTCCGAACGAGCGAGCGCGAGGAACCGCGCGAGGGCCCTTTCCGTACCTTCGTCGAGATCGAGTGCGGCGAGGTGCGGCCGGTATCGCCGCCGACGTTTCCAATCGTCGAACGGGCCCTGCAGGTCCCGTCGGGAATGCCCGGCGGGCCGGCCGGCCGTCAAACGGCTGCGCTCACGGAACGCCCCCTCCAGGGTCGGATAAGTCACCTGCACGCCGGCCGCGACCAGACCGTCGGCGAGTTCATCGAGGAGTTTCTGATCGACCATGCGGTACGGCCCGGGTGAGCCGTGACCGTGGACTTCAAGCGTGAAGAAGCCGTCAGTACGCGGGACATGGCGTCAGCCAGGAGGTGCCAAGCCGCGTCGGCTGGTGCCTTTCCCGGCCTCCCTCGATCATCCCTCGGATGCTTCGTAGGATTCGAACCATGGCCGCGCCGATCCCGTACACCGAACTGTCGCTGCACCCCGACTCGGAAGCGGACCGTCGCTTCAAGAACGGCCGGGATTTTCCGGAGGACTCTGGGGACTACCGCCGTATCACGCGAATTGCTCCCCTACCCTCGGCCTCCATGCGTCCCGTGATCGGGATGGCGACGGATACTCGTATCCTCAGGGCCTTGGCGGTGAGCGGGACCGGTTGGGTCAACCGGGACGGTCGCGTCATCGCGAAGGGAACGTCCTTTGGGTACGAGGCCCTGTTGGCCCTGCCGGAGACGGCGGCCATCGTCGCGGTGCAATTGAGGATCGGCCAGGAACGTGCTGCCGGATGCTATGAGGAATTCGCTGAGCCGCAGGACATAACGGAGGAAGACATCGAGGCTAACGAACCCGACATGAACGATCTGGTGGACCATGGCTTCGATGGGCTGCTCGACGATGCCGGTTGGCTGCGGGTGGACCTGTTTTGTGACCGGGGCGTCAGGACGATAGGAACCGGGATACCGACGCCGACGAACAAATCCTTCATGGCGCTGCTGAAGCCGGTACATCAGCCCTACCGGGCGCTGCTGGTGTCAATCGCGGATAGGCTGGGCTGCCGCGTCCTGGCCGGAACGATGACCGGCATGAACATGCTGTTGTACGACTCGGCCAACACCGAGGGACTGCCCTTTGCCCAGGGATACATCGGCTACCAGACACGTCCCGCCGCGCCCCCGATGCCGCTATGGCCCAGGAACGTCGTCCACGAGCGCGACGAGGATTACGGGGACACCGTCGGGTTCGGAATGTGAGCCCCTCCGTCTTCAGCCTTCCGTAACATGCGGCCGGTCCAATTCCCCGCCATAGGGGACGGGCCGGGTATCGGACGATGGCGGGATCGACGCAGAAGACGGGTCTGGAACGCGCACCTCGCGGCCGCGTGCAGCCAAAGGTACCGCCCTTCGTGCGGGACCCAAGGAAACCGGTCACGGGCGAGTGGCTTCCCGCTTCCGGCTTCGAGAGGATCGAGAGGCCACGCGGCAGGTACCATCCCACCGCCGAGCAAGCTGCCATGCTTAAGCAGGCGGTCGCCTTGACGGACGAGGCCCGGAGGACGGCCCGTAGCGGAGATGAAGAGGCTAGGGCAAGGGGGGCCGGCCTGCACGCTGTCGCGGCGGACCTGCGGCGGGAAGCCGGGGATTGGGGAAGCTGCGCCGAGAACTTCGTGGCGTTGGCACGATATTACGTCCGTATCGGTCGCACGGCGGCGGTTGAGGAGTATGTCCGGAAGGCCCTGTTCGTCTCCGAGTTCCTGCCAAGGGACGAGGACCGGGCCAGGGTCCATTTATCGGCCGCGCTCGCGACACAGCGGATAGGGAAGCTCGACGAAGCCACGAACATCTCAGCCAGGGCCAAGACGGTCGTCGGGCTATGCAGCGACCGCTACCTCGCGGCGAGGGTCGGCAGGGCCCATAAACGCGTGAAGGCCGCGCTGGGGGCCTGGCAGGACGCCGCGCGAGCGGCCCGGGAAGCGGAGCCGCTTCCGATGATGGCCGGATCTTCGCTCGACGCCTCGCCCGTGCCGGCATCGCAGGATGTCGGCTCCACGAAACCTTATGCATGGGAACACGCCTCGCCCCCGGTCGAGTTCAGGATCAGGCCAATCGTGACGGGTCACGGGGTGAAGGCCGGCGCGCCTGGATATGCCGGGGTGCAACACGACGCCGGCATCGACTTGTTGATGCAGCGGCCGGGGCCTTCCGGCGAATGCAGGTGTTGGGTCTCTCATCGGGTCGTGGACGGGGTTCACGAATTCGTGGCGTTTCCCAATTGGTCGGGACGCGCGATACAGGCGGCCAAGGCCATGCACAATATCACGAAAGACGTCGCAGGGACCAACGGGCCTTCCACGGTCGTCATGCAAGCGTGCAGCGCCCTTGAGGCGTTCATGAATTCAGTAATCCATTTCATCAGGCACGGGGATGACGAGCGATGGAAGGGATCGCTCATTAGGAGACTCATACAAAAGGAATACAAGGATAGGGACTGGGTCCCGACGTTGAAGCTTTGGGGGATTGTCCCGGCGGCGTTGTTCGGAGACGATTGGAGGCCGGATACATCGCCGGAAGAATTAAGGAAATTGTTCGACCTCCGGAACCAGCTTCTGCATTTTAAGGGCGACAACGAGGAAGTTGTCGGAGCGGATGGTTATGCGCGCCACTTCATCGGCCATTTTGACTTCGACCCCTTCGCCCCCGGCCCATGGGTCGACAAGGTGCTTACAAGGGAATGCGCCGAATGGGCGATCAGCGTGGCGGAGCGCATGATGTGGTCGTTCCGCAAAGCCTGGATAATGGAAGCGGCGCGGATACCCGGCAACGAGGCGTTCGCCCACGAGGCGGACGACCCGGACGAGACGTTCGACCCCCAGGAGGACGTGCCCGACGAGGAGTTGCTCCGTGCCCAGGAAGAGAATCTAGCTGAGTTCTTGCGACGCTGCCGTGAGCGCGAAAGAGCGGTGTCTGGGTTGGATGAGGTTCTTCCGGCAGCCTAGGACGCGGTGTTCGAGAGCTACTGTTCGTGCGGATGGCTCGATGCCACGACCACGGATGTGCGACCCGCCCGTCATCGGCCGACCCCTGACCTCACCTCTACGATAGCGTGCTGTCATGACAGCATGACAGCTGCGTAGGCCGACCGTACACCCTGTCGCCTGGCATCGACTATCGACGACGTGTTGTCATGACAGCTTGCAGTCGCCAGCCCAGGCATTCCCCTTGATGGTCATACCGCAGAAGATCTCCACCTCGAACGTGGCCCCGGGACCGACCGCGGCATCCGCAGGCAAGGTCAAGGCGATGGTGTACGTCCCGGAGGGGATGCAGGCGGCCGTGAGGATGCTGGCGGCGCGTCGGGCCTGCAGGATCAGCGACGTCTACGTCGAGGCCGTCGCCGCGTACCTCGCGGCGCTGGAGGCCCCCACGCCACAAGCCGGGAACGAGGGCGGGGGCTCGGCCGATATTGAGGTCATCGCCTCCCTCACAAAGGCCATTGAACAGCAAGGGGCACTTGTCGAGGAGCTGGTCGATAAGGTCGGCAGCTTGGCAATCGCCGATCCTGCCGTGGTCGGTCCCCCACCCATGTTGCTGGACACCGCAGCCTGGGCCGTGGCCACCGTTCTGAGGCTGCTGGTAAATGCGGGCGACGACGGAGCGACCAAGTTGGAGGTCGGGGAAATGGGCAAGACCCAACGCCTCCGCCACGGGCTCGTGAACGCCCTCTACTCGCTACGAGGCGTCGGCCTAGCCCGTAATATGGGATCGCGGTGGTGGGCGTGCTGGCCGCCGGTTCAGGGCGACAATGCTCCCTTCATTAGCGGCAAGCACGCGGAATTCCATCGGCAAGGCTAAGCAGGGTGAGTGCCCCACGGAGGGCGCATTTCGGGACGGGATTGCGACCCCCCTGCGACGGCGTTCGAGGGATTGCAATCGCGCCCGCGGGGGTTCTGGGCGCCGCGCCGCGCTTGATCGATCCACGCGAAGCTCCCGCATCGATTGGCAACCTCGTGAGCCGGTGGCGGGGAACTCGGGCATAAGTGGTCGGCGGGCGATCAGGTCCCTGGGCGAGTGCCGGGAAGCGGGCCCGCACGCCTTGGGAAAGGCCGCATGGGGGAGCCCGCCGCTATGGCAATTCTTTGCCACTTAGCGTGCCGAACCCTGCCGGAACGGTGCTTTTGGCCACCTGATGCGGGTTTTGCGCGTCTCTTCGACGAGCCCCATCGCACCGGCTATTTACCCAAATTGTTCGAATAAATTTTTGCACCGTTGCTTGAATTGAAAACGGCGCCGCTTGTTTAGTGCGGCGCCGTTTCCCTAATTTTGACTTGTCTCTGTCAACTCAAAGAATAGCCCAAGGCAAGATGCAAGCCTATTATTTCAAGCCTGAACCGTCTAGGATATATGTCCTAGTAGGTCCCGAACTTGTAATTCAGGCCGGCGCGGACCACGGCGAACTGGGTGTCGTCGAGGCGCTTGAGGCCGGAGGCCAGGTACGGGGTGTTGGTGCTGGTGTCGTACGCGAAGACCGATCCGCCGCTCTTGCGGGAATCGCGCTCCAGGTCGACGTACAAGCCTTCGACCTTCAGCGTCACCGCGTTGGTGCCGAAGAAGTTCAGGAACGAGGTGGTGGGGAGGGCGTACTCGACGCCGCCGCCGACCGCGTAGCCGACGCGGGTCTCGTTCGAGCGGCCGTAGGCCAGGCCGTCGCTCTCGCCGCCGCCGCCGTAGGCGAAGCCGCCGGTGCCGTACACCATGAACCGGTCGAAGGCGTAGCCGACGCGGCCGCGCACGGTGCCGAACCAATCGACGCCGCGGTTGCCCGCCGGATCGACGAACACGACGCTCGGGCCCACCGCGGTAGCGGCCGGGCTCAAGGAATAAAAGCCGCCGTCACGGCGACGATTATTTAGATCGGCGTACTGGATGTCGGTCTCGACGCCGAACACGAAGCCCGAGCCCTGGCCGAACTGGATGTTGTACCCGACGTTGGCAGCTGAGCACTCTCAAAGACTTAGCGGCCCTCGCGCCATTTAGTTTGGCAAATTGTCCTTCTTCGCCCTTCCGAACCGTGCCGAACCACGGCGGAATACATCACAAAGGCCGAAGCCGTCAGCGAGCTTCGTCCCGCGGGCGCATCGGACACCTCCAGCCAATAGTGCGGCCCCGTCGCTTCCCTACGCCTCGGATCTCCGTCACCCTCGCCGGGTACCGTCGGCATGCCGCCTGAAAGGCCCCGCCGCCAGCTCGCTCTCGCACCGCTCGCGCGTCCACGAGGCATCGAGGAAGGGGCAGAGGTAGGAAGGACCGGTATGCTCCCAATAGGCCTGGTCGAAGAACCCCCTGGCAGCCTCGTGGAACTCCTCCGGCATCAGCAGGAACGCGACGTCCTCCGGCGCGAAGGCAAGGTCTCCGACGTGTCGCCACTCGCGCTCCCACTCGAAGTAGTAGGAGCCCCTCCGGCCAGGCAGATCGACGAACGGCGTCAGACGCCAGACCGGATCGGCTGCCGGGTCGTTGGAAGCCCGGGCACGCCTAATGAGGGCATCGAGCGCCTCCGATTGCGGCGTGCCGTCATACGCGTACATGATTGGCCCGCCGCCCCTCGCGACAAGGAATTCCTTGGTGAATGCTATCCCGTGCCAGGCAGACCGGTCGGGCGGCAGCCGGCGCGCGATCACGCGCCCGATCAACTCGACCGGGATCTCCGAGAAGCAGACGCAGTTCTGGGTGGCTCCCTCGGGGGCGGCCAGCCTCGCGGCCCCGAAAGGGTTACGAGCCTGGAGCGTGCCGCTCGCCAGGATCGAGATGATGTTGTCGTAGGCTTCGCTCGACGAGCACCCCCGCACGACGTGGACGAGATGCCCCGACATGTCATGCCACTGGGACTCGCTGCGTCCCGGCCTGTCGTATCTGCGCATTGGCATTCTACCCATCCCGCCTCAGCCGGGCTGCAGGAATAGATGAGCGTCCGCCGTATCGATCCGGAGCACCTGGACGGTGTTGCGGCCATCGACAACCGCGCGGATCAGACGATGCGACCCATCGAGGATCTTGGGCCCCGGGTCTCCCGGTTCCTGAAAGAACAGCACCGGCTTGGCGACCCGCTCGGCCGGCATCGTGGCAACCCATATGAGATCGGCGTTCGAACCCGCGCCTTGGCTCAGGCTCCCATCTTGGAATTCGACGCCCCACTGCAAGAAAGCATATCGTGACGCGGGCACCGGCATGGTCGTAGGCATGATCGTCCCGTCGTCGATCAGCGCCTGGGCGATGTCGGCATCGTAATGATGCCCCGGCCGGTGGAAGGCGGGCACCTTGCCCTTGGCCGGGTTCTTGTCGGCCAGGCTTATCGCGAGGCGGTGGAGCTTCTCGATAAGCCTCGGCACGGGCAGTCGCCGGGCCGCGCGCGGGCGAAGGATGCGCATCAGCGCCTGCCCCATCAGGTTCGTGACGTACACCGTTCCGCCCTCGTCGTTCTTACCTTGCCAGCCCTCAACGCACGAAGCGTGACAGAACCCCTTGGCCAATCTCGAACCGGGGCGGCCTGCGCCGCAAAGGCTTGAGCGAGAACGCCACGGCCGGTAACGAGATCTAACGGGCGTTACCATTATGGATGCCAGCTAGGTGGAGCCTCGGCCGAGGCGCTCCGCTTCGATCTTTCGGAGGTACTGCAGCGCCGGCAAACCGGTCGGCGCGTCGGTGACGGGGACGGTCGAGATCGCCCGTTCCGAGACGCGGCGGGACGGGACATTGTCCACGTGGACGATGCCCTCGACGTAGAACGCCTCGATGCCGGCGCGCCCGAAACCGTTGCGCATCTCGGCGATGGCCGCCTTCAGTGTGGAGGTGGCAAGCCCACGGCGCCTGAAGCTCACCGGGACGGCGCAGCCGAACTGGAAGCACGGAAGCCCCTCAACGGGCGGGGCGAGCGCGGCGTTCACGAAGGTCGTTACGGTCGCACCGTCGAGCCTGACATAGGCAAAGCGCTGCACGCCGTTCACGGCGTCGGCGTCGGCGTAGAGATCCCTATCAAGCTCGCACCGCCGGACGCCGACCTGCCCGTTCGTCAAGGCTTCCTCGAAGGACACCATCGCGGGCGTCGGATCGGTCATCTCGGGCATGGCCATCTCCGTGGCTGCCCGACGGACATCGAGCGGTCGCACGCCCGTCACCGGCGTGCATCGGCCATATGGTTCGCGGCGCGGCGGCATGCCATCCCGTCGAATGAGGATCAAGCGCGGGATGCAGGCACGAAAAAAGGCCGCCCCCGAAGGGACGGCCTTGTCGATGGGAGCAACGGCGGTTCAGCTGCCGCTTTCGCGCAGGCGGCGCTCCGCCATCGCCTGGTTGCGCGCATTCTCCATCGCGATCTGCCTTTCCTCGACGTCGTCGAGCACGACGTGGACGTAGTGCTTGCGTGTCGTCTCGATACTGGCGTGGCCCAGGAACTTTAAAACCGCGGCGATGTCGCCAGTCGCCCGGTACATGCGCTCGCCCGCCGTCCGCCGGAGGTCGTGGATGGTTAGGCCCTCCACGCCGGCGCGGCGACACACCTTTTCGAAGAAGTAGGCATAGCCCTTGTAGCAGACCGGCACTCGCTGGCCGGCACGTTCACGGCATTCGTGCGTGGAGGTGAACACAAAGGTGTCGTGGTGCCCCCGGACAGATTCCAGCACCTCCTTGATGCCCTGGGTGATCCTGACCTCGTGCTGCTTCTTGTTCTTCACGCGCATCCTGATGACCCGAGAGTCCCAGTCCACCTGCGACCAGCGAATGAGGGCGTCCGCCCGCCTCACCCCGCTCAGGAGCGTGAACTCCAGGAGCGGTGCCAGATCGCCCGCAACGGCGAGGATGGTCTCCTCCTCCGCGTAGGACATGCAGCGTGTGCGCGGGTCGATCTCCACGTAGTGCTTCGACCACTTCGGCTCACGCGGAAGGCGAACCTCCCAGCGTTCCTTCGCCCAGGTGCAGAGCGACTGCAGCCGGTCCACCACCGCACGCTGGGCGTAGAGCGGCGAGACCAGGCCCTTGTCCGGCCGTCCCCAGCGAGACTGGTTCGCGCGCTTGGCGATGAGCTTGGACACCACCTCGCTGGTGATCTCCACCAGGGGCGTCTCCTCGCCGATTTCGTCGACGAGCCAGTCGAAGAAGGTTTCGAGGCCGCGCGCGTTGACCAGCTTTTCGCCGCGTTGCTCCATGAAGAGATTGACCGCCGCGAGGAAGGTCATGTGACCAATCGGATTCTCCGCCTTTTCCTCAGCCTTCTTCAGGCGGTGCGCCTTCCAGCGCTTCGCCCACGCCTCGGCGTCCCGCTTGTTGGCACAGCCCGTCGACTTGCTCTTGCGGTCGCCGTCGATGCTGATGCGGCAGTGGAAGACGTCCGAGTTCTTCGGCTTGTAGACGCTGATCTCGCTCTTTCGTGACATAATGTACTCCAATTCGGTTGCGTGTGCGGGATGCCCGATCAGGGTCAGAGGGCTTGCCGGGCCTTCCGCGATGCGCGGCGCTCGGAGAAGGTCGGCTGGGCCGGAAGCGGCTTCGGGCGCGCGTCCCTGGCGTCCTGGAAGGTCGCGGCCTTTGCGGCGGACGTCCGTCGCCGGACGAGGAAGCCCTGAAGGTCGGCGTCGAGGATGCGGAGGTCCCTCCGGATGCTTCCGCGTCCGAGGTCCACGGCAACGAGCGAGCCATCGTCGACGTGGTTCTGAACCTGCCGGATGCTGAGGCCGAGCATGTCGGCCACCTCGGCCAGGCTCTTGGCCGATTGCAGCATGTCGACGAGGTCACCGTCCGCGAACGCGGACATGGCTTCCCCTTCACGCCCCGGCGCCGGGGCGAGTTCAAACATCATCATGGTCTTGTCCTCGTTTGGTCCTCGCCCGGACGGGCGACGAAAATGGGTGCCTTGGTTGGACCGTGGCCGGCGGCGGGCGTGCCCGCCGCCCTCAAGGCATGGCTGGAGAGCAGGCCCGGGCGGCAGCCCGAGCCGTTCACCTTCGGTGACGGTGGGTTGGTCTCAGCGTTTCGGCGCTATCGGCGCGACCGAAGGCGCGGGGGGTGTCTCCTTCGCCGCTTGGCGGAGAAGGTCGCGCTCCTGCATCGAGACGATACGGCTCAGGTACCGGTCGTCGAGACGGAGGGGCAGGAAGAGGTGCCTCTGGAGGCGCCCCCTGCACGCCTTGAGAAGCAGGTCGAGCATCCGGCTCGGGGGCGAGCCGTCCTCGCCGGCCACCCGGCTTCCCACGCTGAGGGCGAGGGCTCGCTGCCAGAGCGCGAGGGCGGCCGCATGCTCCGCCCTCGTCGGAACGTCGGGGGGCGACCTTCCCCGGCCCTTGACGGTGCTTGTGGATCCCTTTGCCCCGGTCGTTTCGGAGCCTTGCTGCCGAGTCTTCACTGCGGTAGCCCTTCCCTGTCGCGGCGGCTTCCCTGCACGGAAGCCACCCGGTTCTGGTCTGGCCAGCCCCCGAGGGGGCGGATGCCGGCGGATGTCCTGGCCTCGCGGCCGGTAAGCCCTCGACAGGGAGACCCGTCGGGGGCTTTCTCTTGAGCCGGGGCCTAGCCCCGGTCGGTCCTGCGGGAAGATGTCCCGTCGGCCCTGGCCGGAGGACCTTGCCGCCCGGCGTGGCATCGTGTTCGCTCAAGTCGTTTCACGTCTCAAGTCACCACTCGAACCAGCGACTTCGCTGTAAAAACACAAGTCCCGAGAGCCGCTTAGTCGGTTGACCGGCCCGGCTCGGAACTTTTCCGCCCGGTGTGGGCCGCCCGATACTTCGGTCCTCGGTCCGGCGACGTTCCGGGGCGAGCCACGGAGCGCCCAAAGAGGTGTCCGTGCACCGCACGAAAACCAGCTGCGGACAATGGGTTGGCCGGCCGCGCCCTCGGCGGCGCGGCGTTCTCGAAACCCGGCCCTAACCTTTCGTGCTTCCTGGGCCGGGTGCCGGCTTGACTCTTCGCCGAGCAGCAAGCCGGCGGCCGACCGCGCCGGTGGTTAGGGTCACGGCGCTCCCTGTGGATAAATTCGGACGGGCTTTCGGCCATCAATTCAGACCTCGCCGCCGGAGGGCTCCCGGGGTGATGCCTCCCCGGGAGCCTTGCCCGGGAAGGCGATGACGGAGCCGGGGGCGGACGGGCGACGACGGGCGCCCCTCATGCGCGCGTCGTGCTCCAGCAGGGCCGCCTCGGTCTCGCCGGACACGTGCTCCAGGAGAACGGCCAGCCATTCCGGATGCAGTACCCGACCGGCGCGGACGAGGGCCGCGACGGTCTCGCCGAGCAGGGCGTCCACGTCACGCATCGATGCCCTCCCGGGGAAGTGCGGGGATCGGGCTGGCACCATGCTCGGTGATAATGCGCCTGACCTCGTCGCCGGAGAGGACGCGCCGACTGACCAACCGGGCCGCCACGGCGTCGATGGTCCCGGCGTGCGCGCGCACGAGCGCGTCCGCGCGTTCCTGGAGGACGGTCAGGTCTTCCTCCACGCGGAGCCTGAAGGCATCGTTGGTCCTCACGAGGGCCATGGCCTCGTCCTCCGTGCCGAGCCACGCGACCGAGTCCCCGAGGCCGTAGGAGGCGTGGGCGGCGGCGACGAGCCGGGTCGCGGCGGCCAGGTCGGACCCGGGCTGGCCGGCGGACCCGCTGTGGACGCTGCCCCAGAGGGCGTCGGCGGCCCGGCCGGCCAGCAGGGTCACGACGTAGTCGTCGAGGTCGCTCCTCCTGACGCTGGATCGGACGCGCACCCGGCTCCGCGTCAACCCGGCGTAAGGGCCGGTCGGCACGGTCGAGACGGTTTCCACGTCCGAGCTCTGGGTAAGGTGGCCCGCCAGGCAATGAGCCGCCTCGTGGCGCGCGATGCCCAGGACCTCCTCTGCGTCCCGGGTCTCCGGCGGGGCGACCTGCGCGACGAGGTCGGCGTGGGTCATGGGCCGGCCGGCGGCCCTGGCCGTCGCCCGGGCTCCCTTCGCCCAGCCCGCGATCTCCGCCCCGGTCGCCCCGACGCCGATGGCGGCGACAGGCCCGAGGTCGACGTCCCGCAGGTCGTCCATCAGGTGCTGTCTCAGAATGCCCGCGGCGGCCGCCGCATCGGGCCTGCCGATCCGCACGATCCTGTTGAGGCGCCCCGGCCGGACCAAGGCCTCGTCGAGTCGCTCCGGGAATTTAGTCGCACCGATGATGATCAGCGACGAAGTCGCTCCGGACATTGTCGAGTCCAGGGCTGTGAGAATGTGCGACGTCAAGGCGACCCAATACTCTCTATTACGAGAGTCTACTGTGGCTCTATTCGGAATAGAGTCAATTTCCTCAAGTACAAGCACGGCATGGCCTGCGGCGGACGCCTGCCCGATGACGGTATCCACCTGACGAATGATCTCGTTGAGGTATCCGCCGGTCGAGGCGAACCAAGATGAAACGCTTGTAGAGAATAGTGGCAGTCTAAGTGACCTGGCTAAGCTGCGAGCAAACGAAGACTTGCCAACGCCTGGATCGCCTGACAACACGATGTTCTTGTCTTCGATACTACTCCAGGGGCGCAGTCCAGCGCGATATTCCTGCACCGCCGCGATCAGGCCCAGGGCCCAAGCCTTGGAGCCGCCCTCGTCGTACCCGTGACATTCCTCGATGGGCCGCACGTCGGCGACGCCGGGGTCGAACGCGGCGGACGCAGGACCTTCCGGAACTGCCGCGGCGGATGCAGCCGGCCAGCGTAGAGAACGGCAGACCCGTTGCGATGCCGCGCGGGATCGGCCCCGGCCGCGACCCGGTCGCGAGTTGGATGGCGGCGCGTAGCGCCCGGGGGCTCGGCGACGGCAGATCCACGCGGATGTCCGCCAAGCCGACCAGGTTCGAGGGAAGGTAGCGTTCAGGCGCATTGCTTACCCCGCACACGCTATGCCCGGCACCGAGCGCCTCGGCGACGCCGTCGCATCCGACATCGGGCCGCTCGTTGCGTGACGCACCGTGCCGCTTGATCACCTCGCTCCAGACGCCGACCTTTTGCAGTGCGCGCGCGACTGGATCGACCCAGTCGGGGCCGGGCACGCCGACGACGACCGCGAGGCCGCGGGCACTCGCGATGCGCCGGAGGTCGACGGGCCGCATCGCATCCTGGATCATCGCCATCGCCAGCAACGTGGTGACGCGCAAATTCCCTGTGGCCGCGCCGAAATTCTCGACGCCGAGCTCGGGAGGGAAGTCCTCGAACGTGTCGGCCTCGGTCGGCGGGGCCTCGACGGTCGCGAGGGCGAGCCGCCTCGGCGGCTTGGGCTTACGGGTAGGCTTGCTGCTCGGCTTGGACATGGCGGCCTCCGGCATGAGGCAGCCGCGCGCTGTGGCGCGCCGGTCAGGCCTCGCGGGGTGATCGGGAAGGGTTGGCGACGGGAGCGGCCGGTTTCCGGCTGGGTGGTGTCGCTATGGGGAAGGGGAACACGGGTTTCTCCTCGTTCACGTCGTCTACGGCTCGATTCTCTCGTCGAACGGCTCGCCGGTGGCGCGCCGTGCATGGGAGGTCAGGCGCCGGGGCAGGCCTCGGGAATGCGGGGTTCGCCGGACGGTAGCCTCAGTCGGCGATGTCGAAGCCGTCTGGGTCGCCGTGGCGGCGGGCATGCGCAGTCACTCGGACGTCGCCGGAACGGGGCGCGGTGCGCTCGGCCAGCCTCCGGGCGCGGCGCTCACCCTCCTCGTGAGCGGCGCGCCCCAGGGTGACGAGCACCGCCCGCACCGCTCGCTCGAAGGCCTCCTCGCCGAGCTCCTTGAGCGACGACAGGCGGCGGAAGACCTCGCCGACCTGGCGGTCGGGGTCATGGGACAGGTTGGGGTCGTGGAGGTTCATGGCGGCCTCGTGCGCGGGCCGCCGGCGTGTCGCCGGTCAGGCCTCGCGGATCGCGTGGAAGGGAAGCGCGGCGCTGCCCTGGGGCAGCGGACGGGCGTCCGGTATGAGGCGGCCAGGAACGTACACGGAGGAGCTCCGATATGCGGGCGACGGCCCGGAAGCACGCGTGAACATAAGGGAAACTACGGCGCGGTCGTCAACGCGCCCAGGGTCGATTACCCCGGTCCATCCGTGATTTGCCGCAATCGACATGTGGATCCCCAGGGAAGGGCCAGGGATTCGCGAACAGCCGGCCCGAAAGCTTAGGCGCCAGCGCAGGAGAACCTGGGCGCAAGCACGGGCGAGCTTCCGGGATGCGTCTCCAGCGTGACTCCGCGCCGACCGTGTAACGCGGGGCGTCCCCCTTTACGCGTTACGAAGACTTCCGAGCGCCTGCCTGCGCTACCTTCCGAGCACGAGGGGCGTGCGCCGGCCGGGGTGCGCTCAGGCGATGTTGACGATGAACGGCCCGCTCCGCGCCACGCAGTAGCCGTCCTTCACAATGAAGCACTCGATACTGTGGTTGCCCGAATAGGAAGTGCCCTCCTGGCGAGTGAGGGTTCCGCTCGACACGGTCGCCTCTTCGAAGCCGCCGCGAAGTCCCCTGGCGCGGGTGGCTTCGGTACCGGTGTTCACGATCTGCCAGAATACGCGATAGGGCCTCGGCACGTCGGTTTGGGCGACGAAGCGCAAGTCCGCTCCTTTCGGGAGCGCGGCGTCGTCGTTGGAGAACGCCGACGGGCGGAAGCCCCGCCGCTGGTAGGTCGCCGAGGCGATGCGAGCGTTTCCCCTGGTCAGGGTCGGCCAAGTCACGGGCTTACGGTGCGGCGCATCGAGGATGCGCTGCATGGTGCGACCCACAAAGCCGGCCAGGGCGGTCCGCGGGGCCGGTGGTCGCCTCGACGAGGCCGCCGCCTCCACCAAGCGACGTCCCATCCTGGGGGCGAGCCGCTCTATGAAGCCATCCACGCTGTCCTGCTCCGCGGCCTGCCGGAAGTCTGTCCTGGCGGTTTCGAGCCAATCGTAGAATGCGTCCTTACGCTCGGGTTCGTCCCTCCACATGTCGGCGAAATTCTCGCGCGGGTCCGACGGGTTGGCGATCCAGTAGTCGTCGCCTCGCCTGATAACGAACTGGTCCATCCGCGTGAGGATGCTGAGCAGCGCCCCGCTGATGGTCGTTTCCTGCTGGTAGGCGTGCGCCGCCAACGTCGAGACGACGATGGACGTCGGACGCCCGCCGGAATCCTCCGAGAACCTTACATCGCGGTGCCGCTTCAGGATTTGGATCGCCGATTGCAGCGGCGTCTTCACCCTGAAGGCCGGTATCTGGGCGACGTCGGCCTTGGCCTCGGCGAGCATCATGGCGCGCCGGCGGGTCTCGAAGACCGGTCGCATCCGCTCGTAAAACCACTCCGCATAGCCGTTTGGGTTGCTAACGGGCCAATCGTCGGAGCGGACGCGGTAGTTGTCGTGCTCGCTGTCGGTGATGCCGACGGATTTCTCGACGAAGGCCAGCGACAGCGACCGTGCCTCGCGCAAGAGGCGTTGCCGCTGCGCGTCCGGTACGGCGGGCAGCACGTCCATGTGGAATTGCGCCGTATCGGCGTAGTTGAGCGTCCAGCACCTGCGCCATCCCTCGGGCGGCTTCATGCCATGGCGCTCGGCGTAGAGCCTGAGCTCGTGGCCGAGATGGTCGTGAAGCTGCTTCTGGGTCAGGGACGTCTTGGCGACGGAGAACTCGCAGACGATGTCGAGGTCGTAATCCTCCTCGCCGCTCAGGGGACGTATGGCCGTGCCGAGCCGGAAGGACCCCTGCGTGTAGGCGTCGATATGGACATGCTCGAAGCGGGAGCCTGGCCGCTCCAACCAAGCGCAGACCGACTTGTAGCTGCGGTCCGCGGAGGCGTAGCGCTCGGCCGGAATGTCGAGGGCCTTCGCCAGGTCCTCGATCAACTCCTCGCCCGTATGGCGGCGGTTCGACATCAGACTCCCTTCCGCAGGGAGGCGGGAACGAACTTGTCGATCTCGGCGTCCGAGAAGGTGTAATCCTCATTTCGCTGGAGCGCTTTCTGCGCTTCGGCGTAAGCCTTGGCAGTGGTCTGCGGCGCCCCCTTGTAGAGTGCGGCGAGCTTCGCCTGCAGGTCGTCCCTGCGCTTGATCGCCTCGTCGTCGGTAAGGCGGCGCATGCGCATCTCGGTGAGGAGAGACAGGTAGGACTCGCGGATCGGCCAGAGGCTGGCGGCGGCGTCGCGGTGCTTCTGCGCGGTGCCCCCTGGATCGAAGCCCTTGGTGTAGCCGGAAATCCAGAGGGTGCAGAACGATACGACCGCTGTTGCGATCTTGAGCGCCGGCTGGTCGACGAAGATGCTCGACGTCGCTCCGGAGGCGGTGAGCGCCGCAAGGATGATCTGCGCGAGTTTGAGGTGGCGCAGGGTTCCGCCGCACCTGTCGGCCATCTTCTCGTGGGTTTTGTGCGTGTAGACCACCCGCCCGAAGCACTCCCGGACCTGGTCCTCAAGCGAGGTGAAAGCTTCCATGGATTTACCCTCGTCGCTCACTCGGCGGCATACGGCGTCGGGCCGTACCGGTCCCTGAAGCGCACATGGTGCGCCAGCGGGGCCGGCCGGTACGGGGCGACGCCGTCGCACTGGACGACTGCCGAAAGGGCGAAGCGCTCGTCGACGCTCGGATGCACGGTCGCGTCCGGCTTGATATCCCGGTCCTTGGCCTCCCAGGACTTGCCCTGCGCCCAGCGCCGCACCCAGGCCGGAACCCACGAGGCCGACACACGCGCCTCGATGGCGTCGCGCATGCCCGCGATCTCGCAGTGCTGCACTCCTGAAGCGGACGGGTGCAGCCGCAGCCGCGGGATCTGCATGACCTCGACCGGGTGGCGCGGATCGACGACGGCCGGCATGCCGTCGACCTTGAGGCCGTCCGGAACCCCCACCGCCTGCTCCAGCATCCACCTGAGCGCGATGTCGGACAGGCGGGATTCCGTCTCGGCGTAGCTGCCGCCGATGTCGGAGTGGTTGCCGGCGAACCAGAACTGCCGGAACTGGTCGGGCAGCCCAGGCGCCCTCGGCGGCGCGACCGCGGTGGGTCCCCACCTCACGCGGTCGAAGTCCTTGCGCCGCTCGTCGATGGCGATCGCCGCGCGGGCGTAGCCGACCTGGGCGCTGAGGAGGCGGTCGAAGTTCTCGCCCTTCCACTCCGCCACGTGGCTCTTCGATTTTCCCGGCTCGGGCCAGTCCGTGATGGTCTTGGTCTTCGCGGCGACGAGCCGCCGCCGGAACGCGAGGGCGGCCAACGCCGACGCGGCGACGAGGGCGCCCGCCGCGGTCAGGTCCGCCTTCCAGAAGGGGCCGTCGAACAGGTAGGAGACGCCCCCCACCAGGGCGGAGGCCACCGCGATGGCGATACCGAGGGGGATAACGACCGCAGCCGCCAGGCCGGCCTTGATCAGGGTCCGCTTCGGGCCCGAGACACCCAGGGCCGCCACCGTGTCGAAGGTCCCGATGAAGTAAGGCTCGACGTTGGACTTGCCGTCCCCATCGCGGTGGTCCGAGCCGTACCTTGCCCGGAACCGCCGGGAGAGCTCGTGCCGCTCCGCGTCGAAATCGGCCCGGGGGTGCCCCGCACCGTGCTCCAGCACCGTCTCGACGGCCTCGCGCGCGATGTCCCGCGTCATCCTGCGGAAGCGCAGCAGGGGGCCGTCCGCGCCCTTGGTGGGCACGCCGCAGTACATGAGCAGGTTCGCCACGCACCGGACCGTGTAGGCCCCGCGGCTGAAGCCGATCAGGTAGATGCGGTCGCCGGGCTCGTAGTGGTCGACGATGAAGCGGTAGCAGTCCGCGATGTTCGTGGTGATGCCGCGTCCCGAGAGGGAGCCGGCCATCTTCTGCATGAACCTGACCGGCGCAGTCAGCGCCGTGGCGCCGATGTCCGTGTTGAGGCCTGGGTCGTAGAAGGCGACCTGCTCCGAGGGGTCGATGCCGCTCTCGGGGCCGACTTTGCAGACCCGGTACATCTTATAGACGTTGCTGACGTGCTGCTCGGGACGGACGCCGCCGTCCTGCCCCGTGCCGTCCGAGAAGACCACGATGTTCTTGGCCATGATGCGCCTTGCGTCGGAGCACAGGTCGCGGACCCGCCGAACGGCGGGCCCGCCGCGGGCGCCTCAGCGCTCCTTGCGCACGCCCTTGAAGGGGGTGCCGTCCTTCTTGCCGTCCATGAACCGGCCGTTGTCCGCGTTGCGCTTGGTCCAGGTCTCGGTGACTGGGTTGAAGACCTGGGAGCGGTCGCGGACCATGCCGTTGCGGTGGCCGTCGCCGGCCGGGGGATTCGTTGCCATGTCGATGCCCGTGTCGGGGGCCCGCGCGACCGATGCGCGGCCCGGGATGCCTCAGAGCCTGCCCGCGGTCCGGGGCCGATGGCGCCGGGACGGCCGGGAAGCCCTGATGCTCAAGCCCCCGGTCCGAGGATGCGACGGCGTGCCCATGTTGGATTACGCACGCAACCTCGTGGATTGCTTTAATATCTTGCAAACTGCAGAAGTGCAAGATACAGCCGCGATGGAGGGACACGATGGCATCCGCACCGACCGGCATCCGGCTGAAGGCGCTCCGCGAGCAGCGCGGCATGTCGCAGGAGGAGCTCTCGCGCGTCCTCGGCCTCGACCATCGACAGTCGCTGCAGCAGATCGAGACCGGCGGGCGGAAGCTGTCGGCCGAGGAACTCGTCGCGGCCGTGCAGGCGTTCGACGTCCCGCTCGACTATTTCACCAACCCGTTCCTCATCGTCGGCGAGGCGAGGTTCTCCTGGCGCCGCCATGCGGAGACCTCGGTCGAGGAGCTCGACGCGTTCGAGCGCAAGGCGGGCGAGTGGATCGGCGCGTACCGCGAGCTGGCGGCGGCGACGGGCAGGACGCTCCCGCCCATCGCCCACCGGCTCAACCTGACGCGCACGAACAGCTACGAGGACGCGCTTGAGGCCGGCGAGGCGGTGGCGGGTTTCCTCGACCTGGGCCCGGTGCCGTCCGAGCGGCTCGCGGAAGCCATGCAGGACAAGCTGTCGACGCTCGTCCTGATGGTCGACGCAGAAAGGGGCATCTCGGGGGCCGCCTGCCTCGTGAGGAACCTGGGCGCCGTGCTGGTGAACCGGCTGGAGGCGCCCGGCAGGCGGAACTTCGACCTGGCGCACGAGCTGTTCCACATCCTTACCTGGGACGCGATGCCCCCGGAGCGCCTCGACGACGGGAAGGGCGCCGGCAACCTGCAGAAGCGCGTCGAGACGATGGCCGAGAAGTTCGCCTCGGCGGTCCTCATGCCGAGGCGGCTCTTCGAGGGCGTGACGGACGAGGGGCGCAACCCGGACTGGATCAACGTCAGGGCGACCGAGCTCGGCGTCTCGGCGAAGGCGCTCAAGTGGCGCCTGGTCGACCTCGAACGCCTCTCCCGTTCCGCCGCCCAGAGCTACGAGGACTACCGGCTCGTAAACAACGGCGGGCTGGTCCACAGGGAGCAGGACGTGCCCCTGAAGTTCGGCAAGCACTTCCTGACCGTGGTGGCTGACGCCATCGGGCAGGGACACGTCTCGGTGCGGCGGGCCGCGGCGCTGCTCGTTGTCACCATCGACGAGCTCGGGGACCTTTTGGACGCGCATGGGGTCGAACGCCCGTTCGACATGTGAGCCCGCACGATGGCTGTCCATCGCGGCTCGGTCCTCACCGACACCAACACGGTCATCGAGGCGCATCGCGTCGGCGCATGGCGGGCGTTGTCCAGCCGCTACCGATTGGTGACGGTGGCCAAGTGCCTAGAGGAGACGCAGACGGGCTTCCAGCGCCGGCGGCCTGAGGAGAACATCGACCCGACGATCCTGCGCCCGAGCTTCCATTCGGTCGAGCCGGACGACGCCCTCGCGATCATGAGGCTGCAACTCGACGGTCCCGGCGCGCACCTCGACGCCGGCGAGCTCTCGCTCTGGACGCATGCCCTGACGCGGGAGGACGACTGGCTGATCTGCGGGGCCGACGCCGCCAGCATGCGCTTCGGCTTCGACCACGGGCACCGTGCGCGGCTCGTCAGCCTCGGCGGCCTGCTGAACGACATCGGCTTCCGGCCCGCGCTTCCGCTCCGCCGCAACTTCGGCAAGCCCTGGCTCGACGACCTGATCCACCGCCTCGCGATGGAGGGACTCCGGCCGGGACCCGGGCAAGGAAGGCCGGCATGACGGACGCGCACGTAACCGCGCGAGGCATCGACGACGACATCCCCATCGGCGACACGCTGACCGTGGAGATCACGCTGCCAGACGTGCGGTTCCTGGACGAGGCCGGCCTCGCGCATTGGTTCCCGCACCTCGACGGCAAGTGGACCGAGCAGACGAAGGCGCTCCTCGCCCGCTTCGGCACCGACCGGCTGGACCTCAATTGGAACTGGTTCGAGACGTCGACCTGCTGGACCTGTCCATGCTGCGGGCGCGGCAAGCCCGAAATCGCGCGGCCGAACGAGGGCGGCGTCCTGCTGGCGCACCTGCATCTCCACCACGACCACATGCGCGAGCATTTTAACGCAGTCCTCCGGGAGCGGCTGGGCAAACCGTGGCCCAAGGAACTGTCAGCCTCCTCCCGCCACGCGGAGGACCCTATGCGCGCCCTCGTCATGCGCTTCCGCGCCTCCTTGGCCTGCGACGGCTGCAACACCGCCGAGGGCGATGCGAAGAAGGCGCTCGGCCTGCCGCGGCACTTCTCGTTCACGCCGTCCGAGATCGCGCGCTTCGTGCGGCCGCGGCCCAACGCGATGAACGAGATCGACGTCGAGGAGGCGCGCCAGGTCTGGCTCGGCGTGAGGGAGGAGTTCGAGAGCCGCATTGCTTTTGCGGAGGTGCTCGTGGAGCGTCTCGCCTCCGGCCTGTTCGCGATGGAGCGCGGCATCACGTCGACGCCCCTGTTCAATCCATCGACGCTCGACGACTTCATCGCCCGGGAAGCCAAGTCGCGGCAGCCGGCGGCCGTGATGAAGGCCTGGGCCTATCGCCTATGGGGCGACCTGAGCCAACGCTCGGTGAGCCGGGACGGGGTCGGTAAGTCCCAGAAACGTCGTCGACCAGCCCGTGTCCGTCCGCCCACGGACGCCGAGGTCGAGGTCTTCGAGCGCAAGCCCGGTAAGGGGTGGGAGCGGACGCCCGCGGACTGGACGTACCCCTGCTGCGAGCGGGGCAAGCGCGCGATCCTACGCCGTAGCGGGTCCGGGCGATGGTTCACCCAGATTCGAACGCTCGCGGTGGTCGATCTTGAGACGGACGCGGACAACCTGGCCTTCCGGCGTGAGCTGTATCCGGACCACCTCGAAGGCCCGGTCGTCGCAGGCATGCGCGAGCGGTACGTCTGCGCCGATTGCCGGGACGTGGTTTCCGAGCTTCGCCGGGCGCGGCCGGACCTCGACGGCACCATGCTCACCTTGGAGGACGTGCGGGATTGCCTGGGCGAGATCCGCGACAACGAGAAGGCGGAGATTGACCTCGTGCTGGCAGCCGAGAGGGCCGAGGCGAATTACGACCTGGAACGGGCCGAGTGGGAGTTCACGGTGCACCGCGACGTCGCCTTGCACCTCTGGAAGGTGTGGAAGTGCTTCGGCCCGGACGCCATAGCGGAAGCCCGGGAGGCGCTGACGACGGCCGTCCGCGCCGAGGGGCTTGATCCCAAGGCCGTCCCCGGGGCGATGCGGTGGCTGTTGCTCCAGGGCAAGGCGTTCGCGGCGGAGGGATGGGCGCGCCCCACCTAGGGAGAGACGTGGCCCCGTTCCTTCGAGGCAGTCACTCGGGAGGTACAGGAAGCCTGAGGTGCATCCTCGTACAGGTACGAGGTCAGCCAACTGCACGGCTAGGCGAAGGTAGCCTCGATGACGAGGTCGGGCACGAAGTCGGTCCGCTCCTCGACGTGGCCGCGCGCGTTGCAGACGACGCGGGTACGGCCGATCCGGTAGTCGACGTGCCGGTGGACATGGCCATGCACCCATAGGTCGGGGCCGCGGTCCTCGATCAACTCGGTCAGGTCGGAGGCATCGCACCAGGCGAGAGGGGCGTGGCGATCCGGCAGACTGTCAGGGTGCGGGGCGTGGTGGGTCACCACCACGGTCGGGCCGTCGTGCGGACGGGCCAACTCTGCGTCGAGGAAGGCGCGGGTCGCGCGGTGCAAGGAAAGGACCTGCTCGGGCTCGATCCGGTCGCGCGAGCGCGGTCCGGTGCGGATGCGGCGGTAGTCCACCATGCCGTCGCGGCCCTGGGCGGAGCGGAAGGCATGCGTCAGGCTGAACGAGCCGAGACGGAAGTCTGTCCAGAGGGTGCCGCCCAGGAAGCGGATGCCGGCGAGCACGACGGTGCCGTCGATCAACAGGTGGATGCCGAGCACGGCGGCACGGTCCCGTCCGCGGGCGACCTGATCGTGGATGGTGTAGCGCTCCTCGCCGCGGTCCCACCAGAAGTCATGGTTTCCCGGGACGTAGACGACTGGCACACCGGGCAGGCGCTCGCCGAGCCAATCGAGCGCACGCGTCAGGGGCATGTGCACGTCGCCGGCGACCACGGCCACGTCGAAGCCGTCCGGCGGCGCGTGGGCGGCGAGGTCCCAGGCGTTCTCCGGCCAATCCTGGTGCAGGTCGCTGAAAACCCAAAGCCGGCGTCCGATCATCGCCCTTGCTCCTCGGCCTGGGCATTCTCAGCGAGGCGGACGCGGATCTCGTCGAGGGTGACGGGCCGGAAACCGAAGCAATCGACGCCGACGTCGGTGCTGGCGGCGGTGCCGGGCAGCGTGCCGTGCGAGTGCCCATAGAAGTGCAGGTCGCCGCGATGCATGCGCGGCCAGACCCGATGGGCGTAGTGGCTCATCCAGACGCCCTGGGGCAAACCATCAGGTCCGGGAACGACCACCCGGGCGACGTCGAACACGCCGTCCCAGGGCAGGCGTACCGAGATGCGGTCGTGGTTTCCGCGCACCAGAAATCGCTGCCGTCCCCGGAGACGACCGAAGACGGAACGGGCGTAGTCCTCGCTGCAGCGGTAGCAGAAATCGCCGAGGTGCCAGACGGTGTCGTCTGACCGGACGACCGCGTTCCAGTTCGCGATCAGCGTCTCGTCGTGCGCCTCGATGGAGGCGAACGGCCTGGGGCTCTGCATCCTCGGAGAGAGGATGCCGGCATGGCCGAGGTGGGTATCGGAAACAAATACTTGACGTGACATGGGAGCCTCGCGGGAAGCGGAGGCCCGGCACACGGCAACACTCCGGCGATCAGTCGGTTGGGTGCTTGGCCGCGGTTTTCATGATGGTGTTTCCCGGAAGGGCAGCGAACCTGTCCCGGCGCGGATGCTCGCGCAAGCCCGGGTGATCGGGATCCACACCTTAGGCCGTGATCAGCGACGATCCTGCGGGCAAGAGTCGGGCTTTCGTGCCGCGAGGCAAGGTGGGAGGGACGGCGACGGCCGCCTGGGCGTGCCCGGCCATCAGCTAGCGGTCGGGTGACCGGGCCGGGCGGCGAGGCCTATCAAGGGGATTCTTCGCACATCCCGAAGACTGGCAGAGGCACTCACCAGACCCTGCGAACGCCGAAATCGGCCGTCTTCACTGCGAAACGGCGCGTACGCGAAGGTATGCGATCAGCGCCCTGAGGGCTTCGGGTACCTGTCTGCGGCTTGAGTAGTAGACGTGGAAGCCGGGACCGGGCGAGGCCCACGCGGGCAGGACCTCCCGCAGGGTTCCAGCCGCCAGTTGCCGTGAGACCAAGCCCTCCTGGCAGTAGGCGATCCCGCCGTCCGTCTCGGCCATCGCCAGCGCGAGCGCCGTCTCGCTCAGCACGGCTGACCAAGCGACGTCTACGACATGATGCTCGGCCCCCCGCTCAACCTCCCAGCGGTAGATCGCGCCGGTGCCCATCCTGAGGCCGATGCAGCGATGGGCCGCGAGGTCGGACGGGTGTTCGAGGGGCGGAGCACCTCCGAGATAGCCTGGGGAGGCCACCATGATCCATCGGATGTCTCCCCCGATGGGCACCGCGATCATCTCCTCGGGGACGCGCCCCCCGAAGCGGATGCCCGCGTCGAACCCCTCCCCGACGATGTCGACGAAGTCGTCCTGGACCACGACCTCCAGCTTCACCTCGGGGTACTCGGCCAGGAAGCCCGACAGGGCCGGTCCTAGCACCAAGCGGGCCGCGTCGGTCAGCACGTTGAGCCGAAGGCGGCCGGCCGGCTTTCCCCGGTAGCGGTTCAGAGCCTCCAAGCCTTCCTCGATTGCCCCGAACCCGGCTTCCAGGCGCGCCAGCAGGTCGGCGCCGGCCTCGGTCAGGGTGACGGCGCGGTTGGTGCGGTTGAACAGCCGCACGCCGAGCCGGGTCTCCAAGCCGCGCAGGGCATGGCTCAGCGCCGACGGCGATACGTCGAGTTCGAGGGCGGCCCTTCGGAAGCCGCCAACCCGGGCGATCACGCGGAACAGGTTGAGGTCGCCCAGGTCACCCCGGGTCAGTCCAGTCACGATTGCCGTTCCCTTTTCCGTGTTGAGCTCACCTGAACGCTGCGGTGAATTCTAGAACGGCACCAGCGCATGTCGACCGGGTTAGATGTCCGCAAGGCCGGACGCCGGCATCCACCGACAATCGAGGTTAAGACATGGCTGGGGACAGCAAGCGCATCGCCGTGACCGGAGGCCACGGCAAGGTCGGCAAGACCCTGGTCCCGTACCTTAAGGACAAAGGTTACGACGTCTTCGTCATCGACCGCGACGCCCCCTCCGACCCGAACGAGTTGGCGATGGTCGCGGACCTGACCGACTTCGGCCAGGCGCTCGACGCGCTGTCGTCCGCCGGCGAGGACACGTACGCCCGGGCCGAACCCAAAGCGTTCGACGTCGTCGTGCACCTCGCCAGCATCCCGCACCCGCGCATGCTGCCGGACAGCGACGAGTTCCGGCTCAACATGATGGCCACCTACAACGTCTTCGAGGCAGCCCGGCGGCTCGGCATCAAGGACGTCGTCTGGGCAGCCAGCGAGGTCGGCATCGGCGTGCCCTTCGACAGGACCGACACCCCCTACGTCCCGGTGGACGAGGACTACCCGATGCGCGGCTACAACGTTTACGCCCTCACCAAGGTGCTGGGCGAGGAGATGGCCCGGCAGTTTTGCCTCAACGACCCTGAGATGCGCATCACCTGCCTGCGGCTGTCCAACGTCATGGACCCGCAGGAATACGCCCGGTTCGAGGCCTGGCAGGACGACCCGACCCGGCGCGTTTGGAACATGTGGACCTACATCGACAACCGGGACGCCGCCCAGGCCATCGAGTGCGCGATCCGGTACGAGGCCCGCGGCAAGGACGAGTTCCTCATCACCAACGACGAGACGGTGATGCGCACTCCGACGGCGGATCTCCTCGACCGCCACTTCCCGAAGGCGGAGCGGCGCAAGACCTTCACCGGCAACGAGGTCGTCCTCTCGAACGAGAAGGCCAAGCGCGTCCTGGGCTTCCGGCCCGTCCACCACTGGACGGAGGAGGTCTGAGGGCATGACCGGTTTCGATCACCTGGGATTCTTGGGCTTCGACACCTTCGGCACGGTGGTCGACTGGCGCTCGGGCGTCGCCCGTTCGGCCGCGCGCTTCCTCGACCGCCATGGCATCGGCGTCGATCCGCTCGCCTTCGCCGACGAGTGGCGGTCCCTCTACCAGCCGGCGATGGAGGAGGTGCGCTCGGGCCGTCGACCTTGGGTCCGCCTCGACGTCCTCAATGGCGAGAACCTGAGGACTGTGCTGGCCCGGCATGGCGTGGAGGTCGGCGACCTCCCGGACGGGGAACTCGCCGATCTCAACCGGGCCTGGGAACGGCTCGACCCCTGGCCCGACAGCGTCGAGGGATTGACCCGCCTCAAGCGGCGGTTCGCCATCGGCCCGCTCTCCAACGGCCACCTCGCGGGCATGATGCGGCTCGCCCGGTTCGGCGGCCTGCCCTGGGACGTCATCGTCGGGGCCGAGATCGCCCGATCCTACAAGCCGACGCCGGAGACCTATCTGCGCTCGGCCGATGCGGTCGGCCTGCCGCCGGAACGCGTCGGCATGGTCGCCGCCCACAACGACGACCTCAGGGCCGCCCGGGCCTGCGGCCTGCGCACCGTGTTCGTGCGCCGACCGCATGAGCACGGTCCCGCCCAATCCACCGATCTCGCCCCCGCGGAGCGCTGGGACGTCGAGGTCGAGAGCCTCATCGAAGCCGCCGACGCGCTCGGCTGTCCCTGAACCGGAGACCACCGACATGACCGGCACCCATCGCCCCCTCGCGCTTGTCACCGGCGCATCCAGCGGCATCGGCTACGAGCTCGCCCGGCTGTTCGCGGCCGACGGTCACGACGTCCTCATCACCGCAAGCGGCCAGAACGACGGCTTGGAACGCACCGCCGATGCGGTCCGCGCGACCGGCGTCGAGGCCATCATCGTGAAGGCCGACCTCACCGAGTACGACGGCGTCGAGGCCCTCGCCCAGGCCGTCGCCGGGACGGGTCGCCCCCTCGCGGCGGCGGCTCTGAACGCCGGCGTCGACGTCGGGGGCTACTTCGTCGGCGGGACCGACCTCGCGGCCGAACTCAAGATGATCCAGCTCAACGTCGCGTCGCAGGTCCACCTGACCAAGCGGCTGTTGCCGGCGATGGTGGAGCGCGGCGCGGGCCGGCTGCTCTACACGGCCTCGATCTCCGGCACGATGCCGACCCCCTACGAGGCCGTCTACGGCGGCACGAAGGCATTCCTGATCAGCTTCGTCGAGGCGGTGAAGGAAGAGGTGAAGGACAGCGGCGTCAGCTTCACGCTGCTGCTGCCGGGCGAGGTCGATACCCCGTTCTGGCACCGCGCCGGCATGGACACGACCAAGCTCGGCCTGGGCGAGAAGGCCGCCCCGACCAAGGTCGCCCAGGAAGGCTACGAGGCGATGAAGGCCGGAAAGGACCGCGTCGTCGCCGGCAAGCCCGGCTCGAAGTTCATCGGCCGGGTGCTCAACAACATCCTGCCCGACACCGCCAAGGCCGCGGCCCATTCCGGCGGGGCGGAGCCCGGCTCGGGCCTGAAGTGAGGGGGCGATGACGATGAACGACGATCTTCTCGCACCGGGCCGCGTCGCGGTCATCACCGGTGCGGCGCTCGGGATCGGCGCCGCGGCCGCGCGGCACTTCTCCGCGCTCGGCCTGAGGCTCTGCCTCCTCGACCGGAACGAGGACGCCCTCCGGGACCTCGCCGGCGATCTGGGCCGGGAGGCGGACGTGCGGACCTTGGTCGGCGACGTCACGTCCGCCGACGACCTGAACGCGCTGTGCGAGTCGGCCTACGACGGCTTCGGCGAGGTCGCGGTCCTGATGAACAACGCCGGCGTCATCGCCGGCGCCGGGCCCTGGACCGATCCGACGGCCTGGCGCCGCCAGCTTGAGGTGAACCTACTTTCCATCGTCACGGCGCAAGCGATCTTCGTGCCGCGCATGCTGGCCCAGGGCGGTCGCGGGGCGGTCGTGAACCTCGGTTCCAAGGAAGGCATCACCACCCCGCCCGGCAACGCGGCCTACTCGGTCGCCAAGGCCGGCGTGAAGGTGTTGACCGAGCAGTTGGCGCACGAGCTGCGCGCCGAGTCCGGGGACAAGGTGACGGCCCATCTGCTCGTCCCCGGGTACACCTGGACGCCGATGAATGCCGCCAAGGCGGCGGTGGGCTCGGCCAAGCCTGACGAAGCCTGGACGGCGGAGGAGTTGCTCACCCACTTCGAGGGCCGCTTCCGGCGCGGGGACTTCTACATCCTCTGTCCGGACAACGCCGTCACGCCCGAGCTCGACGCCGCCCGCATCCTCTGGGGCGCACGGGACATCACCGAGAACCGACCGGCGCTCTCGCGCTGGCACCCGAACTGGAAGGGGCGCTTCGACGCCTTCGTCGCACAGGAGACCGGCGCATGAAGCCGTACGTCATCTGCCACATGATGGGTCCCCTAGACGGGGAGTTGCTCGTCGACCGCTGGAGCCCATCGACAGGGCGTTCGTCGGAGGCGTTGATCGCGGAATACGACCGCGTGCACGAGGCGCTGGAGGGCGACGCCTGGATCGCCGGTCGGGCCGTGGGCGAGGAGTTCGCCGTGGGACGACCGCACCCGCCGGAGCCGGTGCCTGCGGTGGAGCGGCCGGTCCACGTCGCGAGGGTGGGGGCCGAGGAGTACGCGGTGCTGATCGACCAGCACGGAAAGCTGCACTGGACCGGGCCGGAGACCTACGGGGCGCCCCTCGTCATGGTCCTGGGCCGGGACGTCCCTGACGCGCACCTCGCCGAGCTCGCCGCCGACGGCATCTCCTACGTCGTGTCGGACGGCCCGGAGATCGACCTCGGGCGAGCGCTTGACGTGCTGGCCTCGGCCTTCGGCGTCCGCCGGCTGATCCTGGAAGGCGGCGCCCGGACCAACGCCGCGTTCCTGAAGGCGGGGCTGGTGGACGAGATCAGCCTTGTGCTGTTCCCGGCCATCGGCGGGCATTCGGGCAGCCAGACCCTGTTCGAGGCAGGCGAGGACGGACTGGCCGACCGCGTCCGGCTGAGCCTCGTCTCCACCGAGGTTCGTACGGCGGGCGCCGTCGCGCTCCGGTACCGCGTCGCCTACGTGCCGGCCTAATCCAACGTGCGAACCGAGGTGAGCCCCACTCAACTCGGCGTGCAATTCAGGTGAACGTATCGAAGGCAGCTAACAGCCTCCGACTTCGTTAAGTCTTCGTCACCGCATCGACATCGAGCGGCGCCCCGGGCGCCGAACCACACGGGAGGTCTCCTCCCGCGAACGATGCCCCATGCCCGCATCACCCTGCAGACCAAGGATTGAGACCATGACCACCCAACGTCCCCTCGCGCTCGTCACCGGCGGCTCGTCCGGCATCGGCTTCGAGCTTGCCAAGCAGTTCGCCCGGAACGGCTTCGACGTCGCCATCTCGGGCTCCAGCGACAAGGTGCACGCCGCGGCCGACGCCCTGCGCGAGCTCGGCGCTGAAGCCTATGCACACAAGGCCGACGCCGCGACCTACGAAGGCGTCGAGGGCTTCTGGACCTTCGTCCTCGGGCTCGGCCGGCCGGTCGAGGCCGCCGCGCTCAACGTCGGCATCGGCCAGGGCGGCGCCTTCGTCGACAACACGCTGGAGGACGAGTTCCGGCTGATCGCCATCAACATCACCGGCACCGTGCACCTGGCCAAGCGCGTCGTGCAGCACATGGTCCCGAACGGGCGCGGCCGCATCCTGATCACGTCCTCGGTCTCGGCCACGATGCCGACCCCCTACGAGACCGTCTACGGCCCGTCGAAGGCCTTCGGCTTCATGTTCGCCGAGAGCCTGCGCGAGGAACTCCGGGAGACTGGCGTGACCGTGACGGCCCTGCTGCCCGGCGCCACCGACAGCCAGTTCCACAAGAACGCCGGCATGGCCTCCAGCGCCATCGACCAGGGCAAGAAGAACGACAAGACCGAGGTCGCCCGGCAGGGCTTCGAGGCCCTGATGAACGACGTCGACCACGTCGTCGGCGGCGACGAGGAGACCAAGCAGACGGTCGTCGACAACCGCGTCACGCCCGAGCCGGTCAAGGCCGCGCGCCACGCCGAGAAGACGAAGCTGCAGGGCTGAGGGGGGATCACCATGAGCAACCTCACGAACGCGGTGACGGTCGTCACCGGTGCCTCCTCCGGGATCGGCGCGGCCACCGCCAAGCGGCTCGCGGCCTCGGGCGCCAAGGTCGTCCTGGCCGCCCGCAACGAGGACAAGCTGCGCGCTCTGGTCTCCGAGATCACGGAGGCTGGGGGAACGGCGACGTACAGGGTCACCGACATCACCGACCGCGCCGACGCCAAGGCGCTCGCCGCCTTCGCCGGGGAGACCTACGGCCCGGTCGATGTCCTGGTGAACAACGCTGGCCTGATGCTCTTCTCCGCCTGGAAGGACGCGGCGGTCGACGACTGGGACCGGATGATCGACACCAACCTGCGCGGCTACCTGCACGCCATCGCGGCAGTTCTGCCGTCGATGCTGGAGCGCAGGTCCGGGCGCATCCTGAACATGAGCTCGGTCGCGGGCATCAACGTCGGCGAGGGTGCAGGCGTCTACAGCGCGACCAAGTTCTTCGTCCGGGCGATCACCGAAAGCCTGCGCAAGGAGGTTGGCGTCGCCAACGGCATCCAGGTGTCGATGGTGAGCCCCGGCGTGATCGACACGGGCTGGGCCGACAAGGTCTCGGACGCCGAGGGGCGCAAGGCCGCGACCGAGCTGAACAAGGACGCCATCCCGCCCGAGGCCGTCGCGGACGCGGTGGCCTACGTCCTCGACCAGCCCGCGAACGTCACCGTGAACGACGTCGTCATCCATCCCACCAAGCAGGACTGGTGAACCTAGCGACCGGCGCGTGACCACAGGTCCGCGTCGGCATCCAACCCCCGATCAGGAGAGAACCATGCGCGAGAAATGCGGCGACGCGACCATCGAATGGGGCTCGGCCGAGGTCGAGCCCGGCATCCGCATCCATCACGGTGTCGCCGGGACGGGAGAGCGCACGGTGCTGCTCGTCCACGGCTACCCGGAGACGGCGTATGCGTGGCGCCGGGTGGTCCCCCTCCTTGTCGCGGCGGGCCTGCGCGTCGTGGTCCCCGACTATCGCGGCGCCGGCGGGTCCTCGAAGCCGCCGGCCGGCTACGACAAGCACACCATGGCGGGGGACCTCCACGCGCTCCTCTACGACCACTTGGGCCTCACTGGACCGGTAACGGTGGTCGGGCACGACGTCGGCATGCAGGTCGCCTACGCCTTCGCCCGCCGATTCCCGAACCGGACCGAGCGGCTCGTCGTGATGGAAGCGCCATTGCCTGGCACCACCGCCTATGACACGGCGCTGGGTGACACCGACCGGCTCTGGCACTTTCAGTTCCACCGGGCCCCGGACGTGCCCGAATTGCTGACGGCCGGGCGCGAGCAGCTCTATCTGGAGCGCTTCTACCAAGACCTTGCCTTCGACACCGAGGCCATCGGTCTCGACGCGGTCGAGCGCTACGTGCGGGCCTTCTCCCGGCCCGGCGCCATGCGGGCGGGCTTCGAGCTCTATCGCGCCTACCCCGCGGACGCCAAGCGTAACCGCTCCGAACTGGAGCGGGACGGGAAGCTGACGATGCCCGTGCTGGCATTGTCCGGGGCGGTTAGCGCCTTCGCACCCTTCACCGAGGGGATGATGCGCGAGGTGGCGGAGGACGTGACCTTCGCGACCATCGAGCGGGCGAACCACTGGGTGCCCGAGGAGAACGCCGAGGCGTTCGTCGCCGCCCTGTTGGCATTCTCGTAGATCGGACGGAGACCCCATCGATGAAATCGACACTGCTTCTCGCTGCGACCCTGCTCGCCGGCACGGCGTTCCTGCAGGCCACCGCCCAGGAATCCGAACCCGGCCGTCCGCACCGCCCGTTCGCCGAACGGCCGCCGGTCGACCCCGCCATCGTGGTCGAGAAGGCGAGCCGCGATCCGTTCGTGCAGCCGCACGACCGCCCGATCTTCCCCGGCCTGCCGCCGAGCGCCCCTGTGCAGCGTCAGCCGGCGCCGCGTGACGTGCCCCCGGAGGGTCAGGCACTTGAACGGCGCCCTCCGGTGAACCCGACCCAGCAGCCGGCCTTCCCGGGTCAGACGCGTGCCGTGACCGTCCGCACGAAGGCGCCCATGGAGGAGCGCGTGGTCGCGCGGGGGCTGTCCTATCCGTGGTCCCTCGCCTTCATGCCGGATGGGCGCATGCTCGTGACGGAGAAGTCCGGCACCCTGCGCGTCGTCACCGGCAAAGGGGAAATCTCGGAGCCGGTCGATGGCGTGCCGCCGGTGATGCACGCCGGCGATTGCGGCCTGCTCGCGGTCCTCGTCGACCCCGACTTCGCCTCCAACCGGCTCGTCTACCTGTCCTTCGTCGGCTACCGGCCCACCGGACACGCTCTGATGGTGGTACGCGGCCGCCTGTCCGCCGACGACAGGACCATCGAGGACGTCGAACAGCTCCTCACGCTTCCGCCGTTCAGTGGGATCAACCACTACGCGGGCGGCATGGTCATCGGCCATGACGGCAAGCTCTACCTCGGTACGTCCGAGTGGATCACCGACGAGACGCGGATCGCCGCCCAGCTTCCCGCCTCGCCCATGGGCAAGATCCTACGCATCAACCGCGACGGCTCGATCCCGGCGGACAACCCCTACGTCAACGTCAGCGGCGCCGAACCCAGGGTCTGGTCCATCGGCCACCGCGACCCCGAGGGCCTGGCGCTTGATCCCAAGACCGGCGGCCTCTGGATCAGCGACCACGGTCCGCAGGGCGGGGACGAGATCGACCGGGTCGAGCCCGGACATAATTACGGCTGGCCGCTGGCCGCCTACGGCAAGCGCTACGACGGAGGCCTGCTCGGGGGCGGCCGCTCCCAGTTCCCCGGCACCGACCAGCCGGCCTACTACTGGGATCCCGCCATCGCGCCGGCCGGCATCGCATTCTACACGGCGGACCTCGTCCCGGAGTGGAAGGGAAACCTGTTCGTCTCGGCCCTCGGCGGTCGACACCTCGCACGCTTGGTCATGGAGGACGGAAGGGTCACCGGTGAGGAACGCTTGCTTCGCGGTAACGACCAGCGTGTCCGCGACGTGAAGCAGGCTCCGGATGGAGCGCTCTGGGTGGTGACGGACGATGTCGATGGTCGTCTCATCCGGCTTTCCCCGAAGAGGTAGCTGTCGAGTTTCCCGGAAGGCGTGCGGGATTCGAGGCCGGTTGCGACCCGTTGCAGGCCCTGGCGGCAGGTTGTCAGAGCGCCTGGAACATCACCAGTGCATCGACATCGCCATGTGCGGGATGGTGGAAGGCAAGTGGCAACCGTCCGACGATGTCGAACCCAAGCTTCTGCCAGAGGCGCACCGCCCGCTCGTTCGTGCTCACTACGAAGTTGAACTGCATGCCCCGGTATTTGCGAGACCGGGCGTGAGCCAGGGCATGCTCGCCCATACGTCCTGCAATGCCACGCCCGGTGGCAGCGGCGCTCACCATGAAGCCGCAGTTGCAGATGTGGCGACCACCGCCCGATTGGTTCGGACGCATGTAGTAGGTCCCGAGGATGATCCCGTCCTCCTCGGCGACGAAGGTCTCCTTGTCCGATCCCATCCAGTAGGCGAGCGCCTGCTCCTCGGGCATGTCCCGATCAAGCGTGTAGGTCTCGCCGGCGCGAATGACTGGCTCGATGATCGACCAGATAGCGGAAGCGTCTTCGGAGAGGACAGCGCGGATCAGCATGGCGACGCGCATAGAGGTAGCCGCGAGGGTCGGAAAGCCATGACGCTGAAGGTCTGCTTCCCATCCTGTACGGACCTCACGGGAAACACGGAGCGCCAAGTTTCAGCCACCAAGCCGTAGCCGCAGTTGGCAACCTAGTGACCCAGGTTGTGTGGAGGCGCGACCGCATCTGGAAATCCGTCACCCAGCTTCACCTGGGCACGATCCTCGCTGTGCCTGGGACCACGGCGCCCCAGCCCAAGCGGGCGTTGCAGGCATCCAGGGTATGAAGCGGGCGAGGATCGGCCCACGAGGATGCCGCCGGGCCTTTCCCTCGGCGCCTACCGCTCAGGCGGTGACGACGATCTTCCCGACCTGCTCGTTGCTTTCCATGAAGCGGTGAGCCTCGACGATCCTGTCGAGCTTGAACGTTCTGGCGACGACCGGCTTCAGCGCGCCCGAGGCGAGCCCCTTCACGATGTAGTCCTTGGCCTTCTCCAGGCGCGCCGGGTCCTTGGTGATCTCGAACAGTTGGTAGCCGCGCACCGTCAGGTCCTTGCCCAGCAGCGGCATCACCGGAACCGCCAGAGGCGTCGTGTCGAGCGCGCCGTACTGGAAGAAGATGCCGAGGTAGCCGAGCGCCTCCAGGATCTTGGCGACCTCCGGCCCGCCGACCGGGTCGAAGGCGACGTTGGCGCCCTTGCCCTCGGTGATGCGGTGCACCTCGGCCACCAGGTCCTGCTCCTCGGTAGCGATGACGTGGGTCGCCCCGTGCTTCAGAAGCTCGTCGCGCTTGTTGCTGCGACGGGTCAGGGCGACCGGGGTGGCCCCGAGGGCGTTGACGATCTGGATGGCCGCCAAGCCCACGCTGCTGGAGGCGGCGCGGATCAGCACCGTCTGGCCGGCCCGGACGTTCGCGATGTCGACCAACGCGCCGTAGGCGGTCACGAACATCATCCAGGTCGCCGCGGCCTCCTCCCAGGAGAGGTTCTCCGGGTGCTTCACCACCCCGAAGGCGGGGGCGTTCACGAGCTCGCCGTGCAGGCCGTAGTCGCCGAGCATGAAGCAGGGCACGACGCTGACCGCGTCGCCGACCGCGAAGCCGTCCACGTCCGGGCCGATGGCCTCGATGGTGCCGGCAGCCTCATAGCCGAGGATGGCCGGGAAGGTCGGCTGGGTGACGTACTGGCCGGTGCGGAACATGACCTCGGCCCGGTTCAGGCCCATGGCCTTCACCCGGATCTGGACCTCGTCGGCTTTCGGCGCTGGAACCGCGACGTCTTCGACCTTGAGGACCTCGGGACCGCCGGTCTCGTGGAAGCGTACGATGCGGCTCATAGTCGTTCTCCTCGATAGCGTGGGTTGGGCGGAACTTGGAAAGCTCCCGCCCGGGACGCCGGGCGGGAAGGGTTCGGACAGCGTTGCTCAGGCGGCCTTGATCCATGCCGGGGCGGCGCTCGTGCCCCAGCCCAGGAAGAAGCCGAAGTGGATGTTGATCTCGCCAAGCGGCTCCAAGAAGCGGGCGTTGCGCAAGGGGCCGGACTCGACGGGCTGGAAGCCGGACTTGGCGGCGAGAGTGGACACGGCCTGCTTGGCGGCTTCGTCGTCGCCCGCGACGAAGACCTGCACCGGGTCGCGGTCCTCGCGCGCCTCGGAGGGCAGCAACTGTGCGAAGATCGTGTTGAACGCCTTCACCACCTTCGCCTCGGGTGCGAGCTTCTGAAGCTCCTCGGCGGCCGAGGTGGTGTGCCCGATGCGCAGGTCCTTGAAGTCCTTGGTGATGGGGTTCGAGATGTCGACGAGCACCTTGCCGGCGAAGCCGCCGGCCTCGCGGACCGCCTCGCCCGCCTGCGGGTAGTTGACGGCGAAGATCACCACGTCGGCGAGCGTGGCGGCCGCGGCGATGCCGCCGCCCTCGGTGCCCGCCCCGATCTCCTCGGCGAGCTTCGCCGCCTTGGCCGGATCGCGCGACCCGATGACGACCCGCTCGCCCTTCGAGGTGAGCAGCCGGGCGATGCCGGCGCCCATGTTCCCGGTTCCGATGACTGCGACGGTCATAACTGCTTTCCTCGTTCGCGAGCCGGCGCCGCCGGCCTCGACGGGAGCTATGGACCTCGTCCTATCCGTGATAAATCACGGTTTGATCGCAACACTCGCAACCATTGGTCAGGAATATGGACCGTCTCGCCAGCATGGAGGTATTCGCCAAGGTCGCCGACCTCGGCTCGTTCGCGGCGGCCGCGGCCGCCGCGGACATCTCCGCGGCGATGGTCGGCAAGCACGTCCGGCAATTGGAGGAGCACCTGGGCGTGCGCCTGCTGAACCGGACAACCCGCCGGCAGAGCCTGACCGACGCCGGGCGCGACTTCCTCGAACGCACGCGCATCGTGCTGGCGGAACTGGAGGCGGCAGAGGCCATCGCGGCCGACAGCCGGGCGAGGCCACGGGGCGAGTTGCGGATCAACGCGCCGGTCTCGTTCGGCACCTACAGCCTGTCGCCACTGCTTCCCGCGTACATGGCTGAGAACCCCGAGGTCACGGTTCGGCTCACCCTCAGCGACCGCGTCGTGGACCTGATCGACGAGGGCTACGACTGCGTGTTCCGCGCAGGCCCGCTGCACGACAGCAGCCTGATCGCGCGGGGCGTGCGTCCCCTGAACCTGATCCCCTGCGCGTCGCCGGCTTACCTGGAGCGGCACGGCCGGCCTCGGCACCCGAGCGACCTCGCCCGGCATGCCTGCCTCGGCTTCTCCGGCTCGGCGCTGGAGGAGCGTTGGACCTTCCACGGCGACGAGGGCGAGGTCGTCGTGCCCATCGGGTCGCGGTTCTCCGCCAACAGCGGCCATGCCTTGCGGCAGGCGGCCCTGGCAGGGATGGGCGTCATCCATCATGCCGAGGAACTCCTCGCGGACGACCTCGCCTCAGGCAGGCTGGTCCGCATCCTGGCGGAGTGGCGCTCGGAGCGCCCCCTCCACATCCTGTACGCGCCGGACCGCCGCATCACGCCGAAGCTCCGCTCGTTCCTCGACTTCACGACGGCACGCTTCAGCCGGGAGCGCGGGTCCTAGGGCAGGGGCGCCCGTCACGGTGCGCCCCCGCCCGGAGGCTCAAGCCGCCACGTCCTCGCCGTTCGACCAAGCGCCGAGCCGGCGGAGCTTCCGCTCGCGCCCGTTGAGCCACCAGCCGAGTTGGGGCACCCAGCTCTCGTAGGGCGCGTCCTGGGGGGCGGCCCCGAGCGCCTGCTCGGCGTCGAGCGCGAAGTTCGGGTTGCGCAGCGCCTCTCGGCCGATGGCGACGAGATCGGCGTGCCCCTCGGTCACGATTTGCTCGGCCTGGAACGGGTCGACGATCAGGCCGACCGCCATGGTCTTGAGGCCGGTGTCGCGCCTTACCCGCTCGGCGTAGGGCACCTGATGGCCGTAGCCGCTCGGGTGCTCGTAGGTGGTGCCGACTCCGCCCGAGGAGACGTCGATCACATCGACGCCGACCGCCTTCAGGGCCTCGGCGAAGGCGACCGTGTCCTCGATGGTCACGCCGGTCTTCAGACCGTCGACCGCCGAGACCCGCACGAACAGCGGCTTGTCGGCCGGCCAGATCGCACGCAGCTCCCGGGCGATCTCAAGCGGCAGCCGGAAGCGGTTCTCGCGGCTTCCGCCGTAAGCGTCCGTGCGGTGGTTGGTCAGCGGCGAAAGGAAGGAGTTCAGGAGGTAGCCGTGGGCGCAGTGCAGCTCCACAACCTCGAAGCCGGCCTTGAGGGCGCGCCGGGCGGCGGCGGCGAAGTCCGCCTTCACCTTCTCGATGCCGGCGGCGTCGAGCGCCAACGGCATCAGCCAACCCTGGTCGACGGCCTGGGCGCTGGCGGACACGATGGCCCAGGGCCGGTCGCCGCGGGCGATGTCGACCTCGGTCAGGGGGCCGTCGCCGTGGTAGGGGCGCTGCATGCTGGCCTTCGGACCCGCGTGGGCGAGTTGGATGCCGGGTACCGCGCCCTGCGCCCTCATGAAGGCCGCGATGCCGGCGAGCCCCTCGACCTGCTCGTCCCGCCAGAGGCCGACGTCGCCGTGGGTGATGCGCGCCTCCGGCGAGACGGCGGTCGCCTCGACGATGACGAGGCCGAAGCCGCCGAGCGCCAGCTTGCCGTAGTGCACAGTATGGTAGGTCGTCACGAACCCGTCCTCGGCCTGGTACTGGCACATGGGCGGGACGGCGAGGCGGTTGCGCAGGGTCACGTCGCGCAGGGTCACGGGCTCAAAAAGCTTGGCCATCGGGCAAGGGTCTCCGTTGCGGCGGACCGGTGGTCACGACGCTGACATCGTCTCGGAATCGATTATTGTAACGGGCGTTACTGACGCTATATCTGTAACGGGCGTTACACGCCGTCAACCCGCAGCGAGTCCCTCCGGGGGCTCATGTGCGCCAGCACACCGAGGACGCGATGAGCGCGATCACGCCGCACAGGAGCAAAGGCCGGCCGCGCACCTTCGACCGGACCCAAGCCCTGCACAGCGCACTGGAGGTGTTTTGGAAGCATGGCTACGAGCCGGCGACCATGGGCGAGCTTTGCTCCGCCATGGGGATCAACCCGCCGAGCCTCTATGCGGCCTTCGGCAACAAGGCCTCCCTCTTCATGGAGGCGGTCGAGCATTACGAGACCACCTATTGGGCGGCTCCCTGGAGGCTCCTCGACGAGGAGCCGGACCTGCGCGTCGCGGTCGGGCGGTTCATGGCCGAGGCGGCCGCCGTGTTGACCTCTCTCGACGCGCCGTGCGGCTGCATGGTCGTCCTGGGCACGGCGAACGTCTCGCCCGAGGCACAGGACGTCCACGACGCCTTGAGGGCCTTGCGGGAGGTCAGCCGGACCAACTTCCGCAAGCGCTTCGAGCGGGCCCTCGACGCCGGCGACCTGCCGCTCGGGACCGACATCGCGACGCTGGCCTCGACCTTCAACACGCTGCTGCAGGGCCTGTCGGTCCAGGCGCGGGACGGTGCCGCGCGGGCGGAGCTTGAGCGCATCGCCGAGGCGTCCCTCGCGCTGTTGCCGCATGCCGGCTCAGGCGCCCCTGCCGATGGGCGCGGGCGACCATGACGGTCAAGCATCGCGACCTCGCCGGGATCGACCTCAACCTGCTGGTGGCCCTCGACGCGCTCCTGACCGAGCGCAGCGTCACCCGTGCGGCGGGCCACCTTAACGTCGGCCAGTCGGCCATGAGCAGCAGCCTCGGCCGACTGAGGAAGCTGCTCGGCGACGAGTTGCTGACGCGGGCCCCGGACGGCATGCGGCTGACCCCGCGGGCGGTCGCCCTGGTCGAGCCCGTCCGGTCGGCGGTCCGCCAGTTCCAGTGCATCGTCCTCCGCGAGGATTCTTTCGATCCTGCCACGGTCAAGCGCGGTTTCACCCTCGCGGTGCCGGGCAGCGTCGAGGCGCATCTCATCCCGCGGCTGCTGGCCCTGCTGGGACGCGAGGCGCCCGGCATAAGCCTAAGGCTCCGCGCCCTCGACTACGGCAACGTGCTGGGGGAACTCGATGCCGACCAAGTCGACCTGGCGGTCGGGGTCGTGACGGAGGGCCAGGCGCATCACAAGGTCCGGGCGCTCTACCGCTTCGGCTACCTCTGCCTGTTCAACCCGGAGCTCCTCGGGGTCGCGCCGCCGCTCTCGCTCGACGATTACCTGCGCTTCCCACACATCATGACGAGCATAACCGGCGCGGATCGCGGGGTGGTCGACATCTCCCTGGCCGCCATCGGCAAGCGGCGCAGGATGGCCGCGACCACGCCGCGGTTCACGACCGTGGCCTTCCACGTCCAGGCCGCCCCGGTCATCACCACGATGGTCGACGCGCTCGCCCTCGGCTTCGCCGCGCAGCTCGGTCTCGCCACGAGCCCGGTGCCGGTGTCCCTCGAAGCCTCCACCATCTCGATGGTCTGGCATTCCTCATACGACCATGACCCCGCGCACCGGTGGCTGCGCGAGGTCATGGTGCGCCTCGGGCGCGAGGCCGCGCAGGATCAGGCCAACGCCCTGTGAGGCCGGGCGCTAGCGCCCGGCATTAAAGCGAGCCGAGCCTGACGTTCCCCGCGTCGGCCTCGGCGGTGGCAGGGGCGGTCGGCAGCCACCGAACCACACCCGCGGTCGCGAAGCCGCCCTGGCGAAGCACGCCGGAGGCGTCCGAGGCGATGCGCGGATTGCGGTACGCCCTGGTGATCACGCCCGGCGCCTTCAACGGTTCGACGGAAACCGTCTCCGCGCGGGCCTGGACCCACCGGGAGACGGAAGGCACCGAGAGTCCGCCCTGGCGGCGGATATCGGAGGCGTTCAGTGCCACGCCCGGCGCGTGATACGCCGCCCCGATGACTGCAGGCACGCTGAAGCTGGAAGCCACGTCGGCTGCGGCTGCGGGGGCGAGCGCGCCAAGCGTGAGGATGGCGGCGGCTGCGAAGGTGCGGATGCGGTTGGTCATCGTTCGATCCTCGTGGGCGGCGGGCAGTCCCGTCGTTCGGTGAGGTGAAGATGCGGACCGCGTGAGAATTGAGCAAACAGTTGAGATTGATACCGCTCATTGACATCGTCAATGTCGTAGCGGTCGACCGGTTTCAGCTCCACTTCGGCGAGACCGTTGGCCACTTCTCGAAAATCACTCGATGCCCCTCTCGCGAGGATGGAGCAGACTCGCACGCCCGGCCGCCCGCATCCCTAATATGACAGCATATTGTCATCTTGACGAACTTGGTCCGAATGCTATGTTGTCTCTCATGAGCACCAAGAAACAGGTCGCTGCGTCGGCGCAGGCACACCTTCGCGAGGCTTGGTCCGGTCTCGTCATCGAAGTCTTCCGCATCAACGGCGAACTGCTAGCCGCTGGTGACACGCTCGTCGGTGATCTTGGTCTGACGAGCGCCCGGTGGCAGGTGTTGGGAGCCATCGCGCTCTCGCCCGTGCCGCTGCCGGTCGCTCATATCGCCCGCAACATGGGCCTGACGCGGCAGGCCGTGCAGCGCCTGGTCGACGAGATGCGGACGGATGGCCTCGTCCGCCTGGAGCCGAACCCGCATCACCGGCGGGCCATGCTGGTCGTAGCGACGGAGCGCGGTGAGGTCGCCTATCGCGTCGCCATCGAGCGGCAGGAGCGCTGGACCGATACCCTCGCCGCCGGCCTATCGCCCGAGGCGTTCGAAGCTGCCAGCACCCTGCTGCGCGAGATGCGGGAACGGATCGAAAGGTCCGAGCCGGCGGCCGCCATCGGAACCCGAACCCAGACACAAGGAGCCTGATGTGCCCAAGTTCATCGAGATGGACCAGACCGTCACCCTGGCGGACCAACTGAAGGACGAGGGTGGCCCGGTCGTCCTGATCAACACCTTCGTGGCCCGGCCAGCCGATGCCGACCGGCTGCTCGCCGCCTGGACGGCCGACGCCGAGGTCATGACGCGGCAGCCCGGGTTCGTATCGACCCAACTGCATCGCGGCATCGCCGGCAGCGGCGTGTTCCTGAACTACGCCGTCTGGGACAGCATCGCTGATTTCCGGGCCGCCTTCACCAATCCGGAGTTCCGGGCCCGCCTGTCCGACTATCCCGAGACCGCGACGGTGAGCCCGCACCTGTTCCGGAAGGTCGACGTGCCCGGCATCTGCGCGGCGTGAGCTCATCCGTTCTCCAGCTTGAGGCTTTCATGCCATCTGAAGCGACGACCGAGCCCTACGACGCCGAGGTCATCGTCGTGGGCGCCGGTCCCGTCGGCCTGACTACGGGCTGCGCCCTGCGCCATCACGGGGTCGATTGCCTGATCCTGGAGGAGAGGACCGAGGTCCGGGCGTATTCCCGGGCCAACAACCTCTGGGCGCGGCCACAGGAACTCCTGGCCTCTGTCGGCCTGCGCGACGCCATCGCGGAGCGCGCCTACCCGATCCGTTTGGTCAACTTCTTCATGAACGGCACGCCCACGACGCCGATCCGGATCGACGACGTCACCAGTCCCCACCCGCAGGTCCTCTACAGCGGGCAGGACGTCATCGAGACGACCTTGATCAAAACCTACGAAGGGCGCGGCGGCCGGATGCAGCGCGGCGGAAGGGTCGTGGCCGTCGCCCAGGACGGCGATGGCGTGACCGTCACGGTGAGGCGCGGAGACGACGGGCCTGAGGAGCTCCTGCGCTGCCGCTACCTGGTCGCCGCCGATGGCGCCAAGAGCACGGTGCGCACCCAGTTGGGCCTGGACTTCGTGCCAGAGCGGTTCGAGGGCCGGATGAACCGTCAGGTCGACGCGAAGCTGTCCTGGCGGCGGTCGCTGGAACCCGATCAGCTCTGGTTCTTCTACTACGAGCGCGGCTTCTGCGGCGTGATGCCGGTCTGGGGCGGCTATCATCGACTGTTCTTCTTGGCCGATGACGCGGGGGTGCCGGACCGTGATCCGACGCTCGACGAGATCCAGGCGGTGGCTCGGGAGGTCACGCGCGACGAGACCCTGACGCTGACCGATCCGCAGTGGCTCACCCACAGCCGCTTCCAGTACGGTGTCTCCCCCGGATACAGCAGTGGCCGGGTGTTCCTGGCCGGCGATGCCGGGCACCTGTCCCTGCCCATCGGCGGCCAGGGCATGAACGCGGGCCTGCATGATGCCGTCGAGATCGCGTGGCGGCTCGCGGCGGCGCTGCGCGGAGAGATTGCGCCCGCGGTCCTCGAATCCTACGATGCCGAGCGCGGCGGCGAGCACGCCAGGCTCAGCGAGCAGCAGGCGAAGGGCTTCCGCCGGACCGTCTACCGGGGAACCGTCACGGACGTGGCCCTGGGCCTGGCGGCCAAGGTGGTGCCGGGCATCGGCGCCCTGCTCCAGGGCACGGACGACCTGCAGCAACTCTCGGTCAGCTACCCGAAGAGCCCGCTAAACGAAGACCATCTCTCTGGCGTGACCCACCTCCTGAACCGCGGGCCGAGGGCTGGCGAGCGGGCCCCCGAGGCCGAGGTCACGCGGGCCGGGGCGACGACCTCGCTGTTCGCCTACCTCTACAACCCGGATGGGCGGACGACGGGCTGGGCCCTGCTGTGTTTCGACGGGCGGTCACCGGAGGCGGAGCCTTCACTTCGAGCGGCCATCGAGGCCGTCGCCCCGTGGGGCTGTGTGCGGCCGCGCCTTGTCTTGGCGGGTCCCGCCATCGATGCGGGGGAGGTGCCTATGTTGTCGGACCTCGACGGCAAGGCGCATGGCGCCTACGGCCTGGAAGGCCAGCCTTCGATTGTCCTCGTTCGACCCGATGGGCATATCGCCTATCGCGACGCGGCCGACCGGCCGGAGCGCTTGGCTGCGTACTGCCGACGGGTATTCGTTATCTGAAGCGAGTTGATGGCTTGAATTAAGGTGGCCATCCAGTGGCTCGACCCGAGGGTTGGCAGCAGAGCAGTAGGCGGGTGAACTGCTGTCAGGGAACGGATCAGGGCTCACTCCCCCGAGGTCCGGAATTGAAGGATGCGGGCTCAGCTTAGCGCCTAAGCCAGCCCATAATCGTGCCGTTTCTCGTGCCCTACCGGAAAAAAGGTGAGTCCCGCCCAGGGGATCGATGGTTTGGACGGACCGTTATGAGCGGTCGGCTCTAACCATTGAGCTACAGGCCCTCTCGCTTCCGCAGCGATGGAAGGAGCGATACCCGAGTGGGAGACGCGCGTCACCCCGGATTTCGCGGCGCGACCGTGAACCGGGGCAGGCTTAAGAGCAGCCATGCGGAGCCTCGCGTCCCGACCGGATCTCACCGATCGCTCTGTCGGCGCACCGTCGTAGGCGGGTGAGCCGCCCCTTCGCTCCTTAGGAGCCGCGCGAGTCGATCGAAATCGAACGGCGCGTGCGCGCCCGCACGGGCGGGGTGCGTCGGTGGACGCCGACGTCTGGCGGTGCCCGGCGCGACGACCACATGAGGACATCGACGGGCGCGGCGAAATCCGCGCGCCGTCCGTTCGTCCTTGAAACAACGTGAGCTTCCTCCATGCCTTCCCTGTCCGACCCGATCCGCATCGGCGCGATCGACGCCAAGAACCGAGTCTTCATGGCGCCGCTGACCCGCGGCCGCGCCTCGCGCGAGCACGTGCCGACGCCGATCATGGTGGAGTATTATCGCCAGCGGGCCAGCGCCGGCCTGATCCTCACGGAGGCGACCGGCATCTCGCAGGAAGGGCTGGGCTGGCCCTTCGCGCCGGGCATCTGGTCTGATGGACAGGTCGAGGCCTGGAAGCCGGTGGTGAAGGCCGTGCACGACGCCGGCGGTAAGATCGTCTGCCAGCTCTGGCACATGGGCCGCATCGTGCATCCGGACTTCCTCGGCGGCCAGAAGCCGATCTCGGCCTCGGCGACAACGGCCCCGGACGCCGCGCACACCTACGCGGGCAAAAAGCCCTACGCCGAGGCGCGGGCGCTGTCCGTCGACGAGATTCCGCGCCTGCTGGCCGACTATGACCGCGCCGCGCGCAACGCCATGACGGCCGGGTTCGACGGCGTGCAAATCCATGCGGCGAACGGCTACCTGATCGACCAATTCCTGCGCGACGGCACGAACCTCCGCACCGACGCCTACGGCGGTTCAATCGAGAACCGTCTGCGCCTGCTCACGGAGGTGACGCGCACCGTGGCTGAGGCCGTCGGCCGGGACCGCACCGGCGTGCGCCTCTCGCCCAACGGCGCGATCCAGGGCGTGGATGATTCGAACCCCGAGGCCCTGTTCGGCGCCGCGGCGGCGACCCTCTCGAAGATCGGGATCGCCTTCCTCGAGCTGCGGGAGCCGGGCCCGAACGGCACGTTCGGGACGTCCAATCATCCCCCGATCGCCCCGGCGATGCGGGCGGCCTTCGACGGCCCCCTGATCCTGAACTCGGATTACGACGGCCCGCGGGCGCAGGCGGCCCTCAACGAGGGCCAGGCCGACGCCATCGCCTTCGGACGGCCCTTCATCGCCAACCCCGACCTGCCGGAACGGTTGTTTACGAGCGCCCCACTGAACAACGACGAAATGAAGACCTGGTACAGCCAGGGTCCGGAAGGCTACGTCGACTATCCGACCCAGGGTGCCGCCAAGGCGGCCTGAGCCGCCGACACGAGCCGATCGGAGCCGTCTACTGTATAGTTCTATACACGAGGCGGCTCCTCGACTGTCGTGGGACCCGGACCATCGCGGATTCACCTCGATCCACATCGAAGACCGTTAGCGCTATCGCTCGGACGGGAGACATCCTATGTGTTGCGACCGACGAGGATAGCCGCTTTTGCCATCGACCGATGCCTGCTCAGTCGCGCAGACCGGATGGACCGAGTCCGATCGGCTGGCGGAGCTCGCCAGCCTGGATCTCGCCGCGACCGGCCGGGAAGCCGTCTACGACGATTTGACCCGCATCGCGGCCCTGCTCTGCAATGCGCCGATCGCGCTGGTCAGCCTCGTGGAAGCGGACCGGCAATGGTTCAAGGGACGCGTCGGGTTCGAGCTGCCCGAGACACCACGGCGGATGTCGATCTGTGCGCACGCCCTTGAGGCCGAAGCGCTCCTCGTCATCCCGGACCTCACCCTCGATCCGCGCACCCGCGACAACCCCCTCGTCACGGGGGAGCGGCAGCTCCGTTTCTACGCCGGTGCGGTCATTCGCTCGCGCTCGGGCTATCCCCTCGGCACTCTCTGCGTCCTCGACGGCATCGCGCGTCCCGAGGGCATCACCCCGGTGCAGGCCGAGATGCTGGAGGCGCTGGCCCGGCAGGCCGCGACGCTGATCGAGCTGACCCGGACCCGCCGCGAAGTCGATGCGCGCGAGGCGGAGTTGGAGGCGAGCGAGCGTCGGTTCCGGGTGATGACCGGCGCGATGCCGCAGATGGTCTGGACCACCCGGCCCGACGGCTATCACGACTTCTACAACGACCGCTGGTACGCGTTCACCGGCGTCCCGCCGGGCTCGACGGACGGCGAGGCCTGGAACGGCATGTTCCATCCCGACGACCAGGACCGGGCCTGGTCGCGCTGGCGCCACAGCCTGGCCACCGGCGACCCCTACGAGGTCGAGTACCGCCTGCGCCACCATTCCGGGGCCTATCGCTGGACCCTGGGGCGGGCGATGCCGCTCTTCGATGCCGAGGGGCGGATCGAGCGCTGGTTCGGCACCTGCACCGATATCGAGGACCTGAAGCGGGCGGAGGCCGAGGCGCTGAAACTCGCCGCCATCGTCGAGCAGTCACAGGACTTCATCGGCATGGCCGACCGGGAGGGGTTCGTCCAGCACATCAACGAGGCCGGACGCCGCCTCGTCGGACTCCCCGACGTCACCGCGGTGGCCGGCACGCAGCTCCTCGACTATTTCATGCCCGAGAGTCAGGCGCTCGTCACCGGAACGGTCCTGCCCGCCGTCGAGCGGCAGGGCTGGTGGGAGGGCGAGCTCGCCTTCCGGCACTTCGGGACGGGGGAGGGGATCGCGGTCCTCTACAACATCTTCCCGGTGCGGGACGACGAGGGTCGGTTCGTCGGTTACGCCACCGTCACCCGCGACCTGCGCGAGCGCAAGCGGGCGGAGGAGGCTCAGGACCTCCTGATAAAGGAACTGTCGCACCGGATCAAGAACATCTTCGCCGTGGTCGGCGGCATCGCCGGCCTGTCGGCCCGGACCGATCCGGCCGCCCGTCCCTTCGTCTCGGCCTTCCGGGAGCGCCTCGGCGCCCTGGCGCAGGCGCACGAATACGTCCGCCCGCACTCCCCGGCGAGCGCCCCCGTGGTGAAGGGCCAGACTCTGTTCGGCCTGATGCGCCTGATCATGGCGGCCTACGTGCAGGACGGGCGCGCGCGGATCGTCGTCGACGGGGACGACGTGGCCGTAGGCGAGCGCGCCGCCACGGCGCTGGCGCTGATCATGCACGAGCAGGCCACCAACGCGATAAAGTATGGCGGCCTTTCGACCGAGACCGGCGGCGTCCGCCTCACCGGCCGGCGTGACGGCCCATCCTACATTCTGACCTGGGCGGAGAGCGGCGGCCCCACGGTGACCGGTCCGCCGACCCGGCAGGGCTTCGGCACGGTCTTGGCGCAGCGCAGCGTCGTCGGGCAGCTGGACGGTACGCTGGAGCAGGACTGGGCCCCCAGCGGTCTCGTGATGCGCCTCGTCATTCCGGTGGATCACCTCAAATCGTGAGTCTCCCTCCGTATCGCCTCGTCGTCTTCGATTTCGACGGGACCCTGGCCGACAGCTTTCCCTGGTTCGCTGGTGTCATCAACGGCGTAGCCGACCGCTACGGCTTCGCCCGCATCGCAGAGCACGAGACCGAGACGCTCCGGGGCATGGATGCGCGGGGCATCGTCCGGCATCTCGGGATTCCAGCCTGGAAGCTACCGCTGATCACCCGGCACATGCACCGGCTCGCGGCCCGGGATATTGGGGGGATCCGGCTGTTTCCCGGCGTGCCGGACCTGCTCGCCAACCTCGACGGAGCGGGCCTGCGCCTCGGCATCGCGAGCTCGAATCGGGAGGCGACGATCCGGCGGGCGCTGGGACCGGCGGCCCGCCACTTCACTCACTACACCTGCGGTGCGTCGCTGTTCGGCAAGGCCCATCGCCTGCGTGCCCTGATCCGTGACGCCAGCCTCGCCCCGTCCGCGGCGCTCTACGTCGGCGACGAGATTCGCGACCATCAGGCCGCGACCGAAGCGGGCTGTGCCTTCGGGGCCGTGACCTGGGGCTATACCCGCGTCGACGCACTTGCGGCGCGAACGCCGGAGCACCTCTTCGCCGACCCCGCGGCGATCGGCCGGACCGTCGTGTCGACCCCGCCACAGGGGATTGGAAAGTGCACAGCGCTCCGGCCGGCCGGATTGCCTATTGCTCCCTCCGCACGCCACGTTAACGTCCGTTAGGTGAGGCATCCGGAGCGACGCTACACTTGGAAAGCTTGTGCATGGACAAGACGCAGCGATCGCAACCGATCGGACCGGCCGTCTCTCCGGATCGGGAGCCGGGGGTCCGCCGGTTCCGGGCCCGCGGGGCGCGATCGCATTTCCTGATCGCCTGCCTCGCCGGCGGCCTGCAGGCGACCTATGCCCCTCAGCCCGAATCCGAGGTCTCCGACCTGTTCGCGAGCCTGATCGCGCAGCTCGATTCCAGCGAGCCGGGAAGCCGCTGAAGCGGTCAGGGCCGATCGCGCCGTCCGCGACGACTGCGGGCCACCGCCTTCCGCAGGACCCTTGAGAGCTGCTCCACCGAATAGGGCTTGTGCAGCAGTTCGAACCCGTGGGCCCCCTCCTCGGCCAGAACATGGCTGTACCCGCTGGCCAGCACCACCGGCAGGTCGGGCCGCCGCCGGACGATCTCCTTGGCGAGCTCGATCCCATTCATGCCCGGCATGACGATGTCGGAGAACACCACCTCGAAACGGAAGGGAATCTTCTCGAGCTGCCGCAGGGCATCGGCGGCGGAGGTCGCCCAGACCGTGTGATAGCCGAGTTCGGCCAGGGTCTGGGTCGCGAAGCGGCCGACCTCCGGGTTGTCCTCGACGACGAGGACGCAGGTGCCGTGCCCCTCCGTCAGCGGCTCGGCCTCCTCGGGCGGCCTGGCGGTTTCGGATAGGCCGGACACGCGCGGCAGATAGAGGGTGAAGCTCGAGCCGCGCCCCGGCTCACTCTCGACGAGAACCTCGCCCCCCGACTGCTTGGCGAAACCGAACACCTGGCTGAGGCCGAGGCCGGTCCCCTGACCGACGCCCTTGGTGGTGTAGAACGGCTCGAAGATCCGGTGCAGGTCCCCCGCGGCGATGCCGGAGCCGGTATCGGTCAGCGATACGGCCACGAAGGCGTCCCCGCGGATGTCGAGGGGCGGGATCCCCGAGACGGCGCCGACGCGGATCGTCAGCCGGCCCTCGCCCTCCATGGCGTCGCGCGCATTGACCGCCATGTTCACCAGCGCGGTGTCGAACTGGCTCGGATCGGCATGCACGTAGCAGGGCGTCTCCGGCACCTCGACCACGATGGCGATGCGGGCCCCCGTCAGGGTGCCGACCATCTCGCTGATCGCGGCGACGCCCGCGCCCACGTTGAAGGTTTCGGGCTTCAAGGCCTGGCGCCGTGCGAAGGCGAGGAGCTGGCCCGTGAGCTTGGCGGCCCGCGCCACGGTGTCGGAGATCGCATCGACGTAGCGGCGGCGGCGATCCTCGGCGAGGCCCGGCCGCTTCAGGAGGTCGGTGGAGGACTTGATGACGGTCAGAAGGTTGTTGAAATCGTGGGCGACGCCGCCGGTGAGCTGACCGACGGCCTCCATCTTCTGCGCCTGACGCAGGGCCTCCTGGGCCTGGGCGAGGGCGGCCTCCCGCGCCTTCTCCTCGGTGATGTCGCGGCCGCTGCAGTAGGAGCGCCCGCCCTCCGGCACCGCCGTCCAGGACAGCCAGCGATAGCCGCCGTCGCGGGTGCGATAGCGATTCTCGAAACGGAAGACGGGCGTGCCGCCCGCCAGGGCTCCGACGACCTCGGCGGTGCGCTCCACGTCGTCCGGATGGATCAGGTCGAGCACGGACCGGCCGGCGATCTCGGATTCGGACCAGCCGAGCACGACCTCCCAGGCCGGGTTCAGGCGCTCGAAGTAGCCGTCCGGGTGCAGCACGCCGAGCAGGTCCGGGCTGACCAGCCAAGTCAGTCCGCGCTCGTTGGAGCGCAGGATGACCTGGCGCTCCAGATCGGCGTTGAGGAAGCGCAATTCCGCCTCGTTCCGGCGCAGGGCGATCTCGGCGAGCGCCCGGTCGGTGACGTCGACGCCCTCGACGAAGACGCCGGTAACGGCGCCGTCATCGTCGAAGATCGGCTGGTAGACGAAGTCGAGATAGAGCTCGACCTCCGCCCCGTCCGCCACGCCCTGCAGGGTGAGCTTCGAGGCCGTCGCCGTGAAGGCATCGCCGGAGCGATAGACGGTGTCGAGAAGGTCGAGATAGCCCTGGTCTACGGCGTCCGGAAGAGCCTCGGCGACGGTCCGACCCAGAAGCGGCCGGTCACCGACGAGGCGCCGGTAGGCCGGGTTGGCGAGTTCGAAGCGGTGTTCGCGCCCGCGCAGGACGGCCATGAAGCTCGGAGCCTGGGCGAACAGCTGCTCGAGGCGCTCGCGCTCGGCGCTCGCCCGCCGTTCGGCCTGCACCCGGCCCGTCGTCTCGGCGCACGCGCAGAACATGCCGACGACCTGCCCGGCCTCGTCGCGCACCGGCGTGTACCCGAAGGAGAAGTAGGTCTCCTCCGGATAACCGTTGCGGTGCATGATGAAGGCGATGCCGTCCATGTGCGTCGCCTCGCCCGCATAGGCGCGGGCCAGGATCGGCTCCACCTGATCCCAGATGTCGTGCCAGAGGTCGCGGAACGAGCCGCCGAGGGCGGCCGGATGGCGGGCGCCGCACATAGCGGCGTAGCCGTCGTTGTAGAGGGTGATGTAGTCCGGCCCCCAGACGATCAGCATCGGCTGCTGCGAGCCGAGCATCACGCCGATGAGCGTCTTCAGGGCCTGGGGCCAGCCGCCCGGCATGCCGAGCGAGGTCGCCGACCAGTCATGGCTGCGCAGGAGCGCGCCGGTCTCGCCACCCTCGACGAGAAAGGCTTCGCGAAACGGCATCCTCGGGTCCTCTGCCCGCCTGGCGTCGAGCCCGGGCGAGCCATTCACGGTCCGCGCCACACGCGCGCCCCCTCAGTCGGCCGGTCGCCCAACCCCTCGGTTCCCGAGGGGTGGACCGCGATGCCTACAGACCGCGATTGGCGCCGGGCACGACGCTGGTGCCGGACCCGCTGCCGAACGGCTCGTACTTGGTCAGGCCGCGGAAGAGCTGGCTGAGGAAGGCGCGATCGGCGCCGCTGGTCGGCGTAGTCCGCTCGATGAAGTCGAACACCTTACCGTCTTGCAGGCCGTAGAGCGCCACGCGCTCGACCTTGAAGGCGCCGTTGAAATAGACGGCGGTGACCTTCTGGTCCTCGACCCGTTCGCCGAGGAACAGGACGGTGCGGCGCGTGTTCTGGCTGATATAGTACCACGATTTGTTGCCGACGGTAGAAACGGTGGACGGCGTGCCGAGGATCTGCAGCACCTGCTCGGCGCTCATCCCGGGCTTCACGGTGGCGAGGGCGGCCTGGTCGATCTGGTAGCCGTGGCGGATGTCCTCGCCGATGCAGCCGGACACACCGGCACCGATCACGCCGAGGACGGCGAGGCGAGCGAGCGACGAGACGAGACGGCGCGACATCGGCCACCCTTGCTGACAGTGAGAAACTGGACGCGACTTCCGGGAAGGCGTCTTCCGTGACGGTGTCTTGCGGCCCCGATCCCGACCCGACACCGAGGCAAGAAGTATCCCGATGGAGGTTGCACCTTGACCGTTCGCTGCCGTAACGCGGGGTTATGGTTTTGACAAGGCAAGCCCGGCCACACCCGCCGGCCGTCCGCGCCGGCTTCGCGCCCGGCGAGCCTGGGAGATGTGCATGATGACGGGGCTCCTCGACCGGCTCCGCGCCTGGGGCCGGTCGAGCCCGCGCGAGCGGGTGATCGAGACGCTGCACGGGCGCATCAACGAGGCGGCCCGCCAACCGGACCTCTACCTCCACCTCGGCGTACCCGACACGTTGGAGGGACGGTTCGAGTGCCTGATCCTGCACGTCATCCTGGTTCTGCGCCGCCTGAACCGCCTGCCGGAACCGGCGGCCGACGTGGCCCAGGACCTCGTGAACGCGGTGTTCCTGCAGCTCGACTCGTCCCTTCGGGAATCCGGCATCGGCGATTTCGGGGTCCCGAAGCGCATGAAGAAGCTCGGATCCGCCTTCTACGGCCGGGCCGAGGGCTACGATGCCGCCCTCGATGCCGGGGATACGGCGGCGCTGACGGCAGCGCTCGCGCGCAACGTCCTCGGGGTCGGCGCACCGGCGGCGGCGGCCGGCCTCGCCCGCTACGTCCTCGCCAGCGATGTCGCCCTGGCCCGGACCGACCTCGACGGGCTGATCGCCACCGGCCCGGCATTCCCGCCGCCGCAATCCTTCGCCGCTCCCCCGGCCGGACCGGACGGCACCACGACACGGATCGTCCCATGACCCGCCACGATACGCCCCGTCACGGAGAGACCGGACCGCTCGCGCGGATCGTCAGCGTCGACCGCCTGCGCCGCAGCGATGGGCGGCTCGTCGTCACCGCAAGCCCGGAGGAGTGTGCCGCCCTGGCCGCCGACTTCGAGATCCCGGCCATCCGGGACCTCGTGGGCACCTTCGAGACGAGCGGCCCACCCTCGGCCTTCCGGGTGCGCGGAACGGTGACGGCGCAGGTGACGCAGGTCTGCACGGTGTCCCTGGAGCCCTTCGAGGGGCCGGTCTCGGAGCCGGTGGACCTGCTGTTCACCGACACCGACCGGCTCGCGGGGACCGACGCGGAGGATGCCGACGTCCCCGACCCGATCGTGGGAGGCAAGATCGATTTCGGCGCGATCACGGGCGAGTTCCTGGCGCTCGGGCTCGACCCCTATCCGCGCAAGCCCGGCGTCGCGTTCGAGCCCCATATCGAGGATCTGGACGAGCCGCCGCTGGCGGCCCTGCGCGGGCTCAAGCCCGCCAACGATTGAGATCCGCGACCAGCACATCGGACCGGCTTTGGGCGAAACGCTCAGATTTCGTTTGCCCACCGGGCCTCAATCGCTATTTTCCGCCCCGCCGGGCAGGGGGCCGGTCGTCCGCCGCCACCCCGCCCACCGTGATGCCTCCCGCCGGGAGGCCGTTCCTTCCGCGATCAGAGGCCACCGGCCACCCACCATGTCCCAGAGAGTGTGCATCTCGCTCGACGCCATGGGCGGCGACCACGGCCCCACGACCGTGGTGCCCGGCGCCGCCATTGCCCGCGAGCGCCATCCCGAGATGACGTTCCTGATGTTCGGGGATGAGGCAATCCTCACGCCACTGGTGGCCGCCGAGCCGCGCCTGAAGGGCGCCGTCGAGATCCGCCACACGACGATGGCGATCTCCATGGACGAGAAGCCGAGCCAGGCCGTTCGCTCGGGGCGCGGCAAGTCCTCGATGTGGCGCGCGATCCAGGCGGTGAAGGACGGCGAGGCCGATGCCGCCGTCTCGGCCGGCAATACCGGCGCCCTGATGGCGATGTCGAAGATCTGCCTGAAGACCCTGGCGGGCATCGAGCGCCCGGCCATCGCCTGCCTCTGGCCGACGGTGCGCGGCGAGAGCGTGGTCCTCGATGTCGGCGCCACCATCGGCACCGATGCCGAGCACCTCGTCGAGATGGCGGTGATGGGTTCGGCCATGGCCCGGATCGTGTTCGACCTTGACCGGCCGACCGTCGGCCTCCTCAACGTCGGCACCGAGGAGATGAAGGGCAACGAGGCCGTCAAGGAAGCGGCGCGCTACCTGCGCGAGACCGACCTGCCGAACCTCGCCTATCACGGCTTCGTGGAGGGCAACGACCTCGGCAAGGGCACGGTGGACGTCGTCGTCACCGAGGGCTTCACCGGCAACATCGCCCTGAAGACCGCAGAGGGGACGGCCAAGCAGATCGGCAGCTACCTGCGCGCCGCCATGAGCCGGACCCTCTCGGCCAAGATCGGCTACTTCTTCGCCCGCCAGGCCTTCAAGGCCCTGCGGGACAAGATGAACCCGAGCCGGGCCAATGGCGGCGTGTTCCTCGGTCTCGAGGGCATCGTCATCAAGAGTCACGGCTCCGAGGACGCGCACGGCTTCGCGGCGGCGGTCGACCTCGCCCACGACATGGCCCGGCACGACCTCATGCGTACCATCCGCGACATGCTCGACCTGACGCCGGCCGCGGTCGCGTCATGAGCCGATCCGCGCACAGAAGGACGGCCCCATGACGGTCACGACCGGGACGGCCCATTCCGGAAAGGTCCTGCGCTCCGTCGTGGTCGGCTGCGGCTCCGCCCTGCCGGCCCGATGCGTCACCAACGACGAGCTCAGCCGCACCGTCGACACCTCCGACGACTGGATCGTGCAGCGCACCGGCATCCGCCAGCGCTACCTCGCGGATGCCACCGAGACGACCTCGGTCCTCGGCGCGCGCGCCGCCCGGGCGGCCCTCGACGAGGCGGGCCTCGGCGCCGACGACATCGACCTCATCATCTGCGCCACCTCGACGCCCGACCACACCTTCCCGTCGACCGCCACCGAGATCCAGGCGGCGCTGGGCCTGCGCGGCGGTTTCGCCTTCGACGTCCAGGCCGTCTGCGCCGGCTTCGTCTACGCCGTGACCACCGCGGACAAGTTCCTGAGCACGGGGAGCGCCAAGCGTGCCCTGGTCATCGGGGCCGAGACCTTCTCGCGGATCCTCGACTGGGAGGACCGCACGACCTGCGTGCTCTTCGGCGACGGCGCCGGGGCGGTCGTGCTGGAGGCCCGGGAAGGGGAGGGCAGCAGCGCCGATCGCGGCGTGCTCACCGCGAGCCTGCGCTCGGACGGACGGCACCGCGAAAAACTCTACGTCGATGGCGGCCCGGGCTCCACCGGAACCACCGGCCATCTGCGGATGACGGGCAAGGACGTCTTCCGCTTCGCCGTCGGCTCCGTGATCGACGTCGTCGACGACGCCTTCCGGGCGTCCGGGACCACGGCCGAGGATCTGGCCTGGTTCGTGCCGCACCAGGCCAACCGGCGGATCATCGAGGCGTCGGCCGACAAGCTCGGCATCGCCCGCGAGAAGGTGGTCCTCACCGTCGACCGGCACGGCAACACCTCGGCGGCCTCGATCCCCCTGGCCCTCGACGTCGCCCGCAAGGACGGCCGGATCCAGCCCGGCGACCTCGTGATGATCGAGGCGATCGGCGGCGGGTTCACCTGGGGCGCGGCCCTCATCCGTTGGTAGGCGCGACCGGTTTCCGAAACGGGGCCTCACGCACTGTTGACCCCGGCCTGAACGCCGATTAGCGTGCGCAATCATAGAGATACTAAGAAAACTCGAATCGCCTTGGGGAATATCGCATGACGGGAAAGACGGTCACACGCGCCGATTTGAGCGAGGCCGTCTACCAGCAGGTCGGCCTCTCGCGGACCGAGTCCTCCGCCCTGGTCGAAACGGTGCTGTCCGAGATCTGCGCCTGCCTCGCCAGCGGCGAGACGGTGAAGCTGTCCTCGTTCGGGTCCTTCGTGGTGCGCAGCAAGGGCCGTCGGGTCGGGCGCAACCCGAAGACCGGCGTCGAGGTGGCGATCGAGCCCCGCCAGGTCATGGTGTTCAAGCCCTCGAACGTGCTGAAGGCCCGGATCAACGGCCTGAACGGCGCGGCCGAGCACGACGACGCGTAGGCCCGCCATGTCCCTCGCCGCGCGGATCGAAGACGCAAAATCCGATTCTCGCGACGGGGAGGCGGCCGTGCGTGAGGGTCCCGAGAAGAGCGCGGGCGCCTTCCGCACCATCAAGGAAGCCGCGGACGAACTCGACGTGCCCCAGCACGTCCTGCGTTTCTGGGAAACGCGCTTCACGCAGATCCGCCCGGTCAAGCGGGCCGGCGGCCGGCGCTATTACCGGCCCGACGATCTTGACCTCCTGAAAGGCATCAAGCACCTGCTGCACGGGCAGGGCTACACCATCAAGGGCGCCCAGCGGGTCCTGCGGGAACGTGGCCTGCGCTTCGTCCAGTCGGTGGGCCGGGGCGAGGCCGTGGCGGCCGCCCCCTCGCTCCAGGATGCCGAGCACGAGGCGCCCGCGGCCGACCTCGCCCCCGGGGACGGCCTCACCGCCGCGCAGCGGGCTGTCCTGGCGGACGCCCTCGCGGACCTCCGGGCATGCCGTGCCGCCCTGGCGGGCCTGCGCCTGCCTCCCGAACCCATCGGCGACGCCTGAGGGCGGAGCGGTGATCGCGGGGAGGGCGAACGCCCACTCGACGGCCGCGCCTGCGATCCCCACATCCGCTGTAGCCGGGCCGAATCCACCGCGTCCCGCGCGGATCGCCCGGCGTGATCGGAGTTCGTCCCGCATGCTGCTCGCCCGTTCCCTCACCTTCCTGGCCGCCGGCACCCTCCTGGCGGGGCCGGCCCTGGCGCAGACCACGGTCACCCGCAGCGAGACTGCCGCCAGCGGCAAGAGCGTGCGCCTCGCCATCGTGCCGAACCTGAAGAAGGATTGCTCCACCGGCCCGATGCCCGAGATCCGCGTCAGCGGCGCGCCGAAGAACGGCTCGCTGATCACCAAGGTCGGCAAGATCAAGACCCCGGCGAAGTACCGCTGCCCCAGCAAGGAGGCCGCCGTTCAGGCGGTGTTCTACCAGAGCAAGGACGGATTCACCGGCAGCGACGAAGTGACGGTGGACGTCAAGGATTCCGACGGGAACGTCCAGACCCAGAACATCAAGATCACGGTCGGCGCCGCCAAACCCGACGCGACCAAGCCGGACGCGGCGAAGAAGGATTCCACGGACCTTTGAGCCTCCCCCGGGGCCGCGGTGGTCTGCCATCCGCGGCTCCGACACCGAACCCGAATGGCAGGGCCGCCTGGTGCACTGTGGCACGCATCCCACGCCCAAGTTCCGTCGTGAATGCGCTGCGACAAAACTGGGCCTGTCAGTTGCATCCAAGGCGAGACAGGATGAAGCTGTCGCTGTCGTGAGGGGATCGGAAAGCCTATGCCGTCGACGAACGACCTGTTCCAGAGCTTCGCCCGTGGCTACGAGGCGCGTCGCGATACGGAGATGAGCCTCTCCGAGTATCTCGAAGCCTGCCGCGACGAACCGTTGATGTACGCCTCCGCCGCGGAGCGCATCCTCGAGGCGATCGGCAAGCCCGAATTCGTAGACACCGCGAAGGACCCGCGCCTCGGGCGCGTGTTCATGAACCGCACGATCCGGGTCTACCCCGCCTTCGCCGAGTTCTACGGCATGGAGGAGACGATCGAGCGGATCGTCTCGTTCTTCCGCCACGCGGCACAGGGGCTGGAGGAGCGCAAGCAGATCCTCTACCTGCTCGGCCCCGTTGGCGGCGGCAAGTCCTCCCTGGCCGAGCGCCTCAAGGCCCTGATGGAGACGCACCCCATCTACGTGCTGAAGGCCGGCAACGAGGTCTCGCCGGTCTTCGAGAGTCCGCTCGGATTGTTCGACCCCGAAACGATGGGTTCCGAGATCGAGGAGCGTTACGGCATCCCAAAGCGACGACTTACGGGCCTGATGAGCCCCTGGGCCCTCAAGAGACTGGACGAGTTCAACGGCGACGTCTCGAAATTCAAGGTCATCAAGGTCCGCCCCTCGCGCCTGCGCCAGATCGGCATCGCCAAGACCGAGCCCGGCGACGAGAACAACCAGGACATTTCCAGCCTCGTCGGCAAGGTCGACATCCGGCGCCTGGAAACGCTCTCGCAGGCCGATCCCGACGCCTACTCCTACTCCGGCGGCCTCAACCGGGCGAACCAGGGCGTCCTCGAATTCGTCGAGATGTTCAAGGCGCCGATCAAGATGCTGCACCCCCTGCTCACCGCGACGCAGGAGGGCAACTATGTCGGCACGGAAAACATCGGTGCGATCCCGTTCACTGGCGTGATCCTGGCCCACTCGAACGAGTCCGAGTGGCAGACCTTCAAGACCAACAAGAACAACGAAGCCTTCATCGACCGCATCTACGTCATCAAGGTGCCCTACTGCCTCCGTGTGACCGAGGAGCAGCGCATCTACGAGAAGCTGGTCTCGGGCTCCGAACTGTCCGACGCCGCCTGTGCGCCGGGAACCCTGGAGATGCTGGCCCGCTTCTCGGTGCTCTCGCGCCTGCGCGAGCACGCCAATTCCAACGCCTTCTCGAAGATGCGGGTCTACGACGGCGAGTCCCTGCGCGAGGTCGATCCCCGCGCCCGCTCGATGCAGGAGTACAAGGACGCCGCTGGCGTCGACGAGGGCATGGACGGGATCTCCACCCGCTTCGCCTTCAAGGTGATGGCGGCGACCTTCAACCACGACACGACCGAGGTCTCGGCCGATCCGGTCCACCTCATGTACGTGCTGGAGCAGGCCCTGCGGCGCGAGCAGCTGCCTCCCGAAACCGAGAAGCGCTACCTGGAATTCATCAAGACGGAGCTGGCGCCGCGCTACGCGGAGTTCATCGGTCACGAGATCCAGAAGGCCTACCTCGAATCCTACCACGACTACGGTCAGAACCTGTTCGATCGCTACATCGACTACGCCGATGCGTGGATCGAGGATCAGGACTTCAAGGATTCGGAGACCGGGCAGCTTCTGAACCGCGAACTCCTGAACCAGGAGCTCACCAAGATCGAGAAGCCGGCGGGCATCGCCAATCCGAAGGACTTCCGCAACGAGGTGGTGAAGTTCGCCCTGCGCTCGCGGGCGCAGCACGGCGGCCGCAACCCCTCCTGGACGAGCTACGAGAAGCTGCGCGAGGTCATCGAGCGCCGCATGTTCAGCCAGGTCGAGGAGTTGCTGCCGGTGATCTCCTTCGGCTCGAAGAAGGACGGCGAGACGGAGAAGAAGCACGGCGAGTTCGTCGACCGGATGGTGGCCCGCGGCTACACCGAGCGGCAGGTCCGCCGTCTGGTCGAGTGGTACATGCGGGTGAAGCAGGCGGGCTAGGGCATCGACCGAGCCTTGTCCGCACGGTGACGGGGCGGCCGCCACGGGTGGTCGCCCCGCTTCGCCGATCCCACATTGGTCTCGAGGGCGAAGGCACACACATCGGATGCACATCGTCGACCGCCGTCTGAATCCCGGGGGCAAGAGCCTCGCCAATCGCCAACGCTTCCTGCGCCGCGTGAAGGACGTGGCCCAGCGGGCCGTGCGGGAATCCGCGCGGGAAAAGGACATCAAGGATCTCGGCAAGGACGGCCGGGTCTCGGTGCCGGTCGATGGGGTTCGCGAGCCGCGCTTCGCCCGCCAGTCCGGCACCGGCTTGCACGACCACATCCTGCCCGGCAACAAGACCTACGTGGAGGGCGACCGGATCGAGCGCCCTCCGTCGGGCGGCGGCGGCAAGGGCTCGGGGGAGGGCGGCGAGGGCTCGGAGAACAGCGAGGACGCCTTCCGCTTCGTCCTGACCCGCGAGGAGTTTCTCGAGCTCTTCCTCGAAGACCTCGAATTGCCCGATCTCGCCAAGCGCCGGCTCTCGGTGGTGGAGACCGAAGGGCTTCGCCGGGCCGGCTATACGATCTCGGGCTCGCCCGCCAACCTCGCCCTGACGCGCACCCTGCGCAATTCCATGTCGCGGCGCATCGCCCTCAAGCGGCCGAAACCCGACGAGATCGCCGCCCTGGAGGCCCGCATCGCCGCGACGCCGTCGAGCGATCCCGACCTGCCGGACCTACTGCTGGCGCTCTCGGGCTTGCGCGAGCGCACCAAGCGCATCCCTTACGTCGATCCCCTCGACCTGCGCTACCGCCGGTTCGAGACCTATCCGCGCCCCGTGGCGCAGGCGGTGATGTTCTGCCTGATGGACGTCTCGGGCTCGATGACCGAGCACATGAAGGATCTGGCCAAGCGCTTCTACATCCTGCTGCACATCTTCCTGACCCGGCGCTACCGGCACGTGGAGATCGTCTTCATCCGCCACACCGACAAGGCGACGGAGGTGGACGAGGAGACGTTCTTCGGGTCGCGCGAGACCGGCGGCACCCTGGTCTCCTCGGCGCTGGTGGAGATGAAGCGCGTCATCGCCGAGCGCTACGATCCCAACGACTGGAACATCTACGCCGCGCAGGCCTCCGACGGCGACAACGTGTCGAGCGACGGCCCGACTTCGACGGAGCTGCTGCGCGCCCACATCCTGCCGGCCTGCCAGCACTTCGCCTATCTGGAGGTCGGCGACGAGAACGGCCCGCGGGCCGGCTTCGTCGAGCATCGCACCACCCTGTGGCGGACCTACGAGGGCCTGGCGAAGACGGGCGCAGCCATCGCCATGCGCAAGGTCAATCACCGTCGCGACATCTACCCGGTGTTCCGCGAGTTGTTCGGGCGCAAGGACGCCCGGGCGGAAGCGGAGGCGTAGCACCCACGGGCGCTCTCCTCCCCCCCTTTGGGGGGCGTTGGAGGTGGAGGTGGCACCGCTTGGCCTCGGAGGTCGACGGGCCAACCCAGCCACCCCAACTCCTCCCCACAAGGGGGAGGGGACGCGCCACCATCGGAAGCACAGAGGGGACAGTTATGGTCGGCAGCATCATTCGCCCCACGCCCCAGCGGAACTCCGGCGGCCAGGAGCCGCTCTTCACCGGGAACGATTGGGACTTCGACACGATCCGGCGCATCCACGATGCCTGCGAGGTCGAGGCGCGGGCGCTCGGCCTGTCCTGGTATCCAAACCAGATCGAGATCATCACCGCCGAGCAGATGCTGGACGCCTACGCGTCGATCGGCATGCCGCTGTTCTACAAGCATTGGTCCTTCGGCAAGCACTTCGCCCAGCACGAAGCCGGCTACCGGCGCGGCATGATGGGGCTCGCCTACGAGATCGTCATCAACTCGGACCCGTGCATCTCCTACATCATGGAGGAGAACACGGCGACGATGCAGACGCTGGTGATTGCGCACGCGGCCTTCGGCCATAACCATTTCTTCAAGAACAACTATCTCTTCAAGCAGTGGACCGACGCAGAAGGCATCCTCGACTATCTCGACTTCGCCAAGGGCTTCATCTCACGGTGCGAAGAGCGCCACGGCCACGCCGCCGTGGAAGCCGTGCTCGACGCCGCCCATGCGCTGATGAGCCAGGGCGTCCACCGCTATCCGCGCAAGAAGCGGCCCGACCTCGCCTCGGAGCAGCGCCGCGAGCGCGAGCGCGCCGAGCACGGCGAGCAGATCTACAACGACCTTTGGCGCACCCTGCCGCAGAAGGCGGCCGCCGGGCGTCCCGACATCGCGGCGGAGCGGCGCAAGGCGCTCCTCGAACTGCCGCAGGAGAACATCCTCTACTTCCTGGAGAAGGTGGCCCCCCGACTCCGGCCCTGGCAGCGGGAGATCCTGCGCATCGTCCGCCTCGTGGCGCAGTACTTCTACCCGCAGCGCCAGACCAAGGTGATGAACGAGGGCTGCGCCACCTATTGCCACTACCGGATCATGAACGCCCTGTCCGAGAAGGGCCTGATCGGCGAGGCGGCCTACCTGGAGTTCCTGCAGTCGCACACCAACGTCGTGCGCCAGCCGAACTACAACGAGCGCGGCTACAATGGCCACAACCCCTACGCCATCGGCTTCGCCATGATGCAGGACATCGCCCGCATCGTGGAGCAGCCGACGGAGGAGGATCGCGTGTGGTTCCCCGAGATCGCCGGCACCGGCGACGCCATGGCGACCCTGTGCGACATCTGGGCGAACTATCGCGACGAAAGCTTCATCGCGCAGTTCCTGTCGCCCAAGCTCATGCGCGACATGCGCCTGTTCCACGTGGTCGACGACCCCGACGAGTCGGAGCTCTACGTCGAGGCGATCCACGACGAGCGCGGCTATCGCAAGATGCGTCGCTCCTTCGCCCGGCAATACGACGTGGCGTGGCTCGACCCGGATATCGAGGTGGTGGACGTCGATCTCGAAGGCGACCGGCGCCTCATCGTGCATCACCGCGCCCTGAATCGCATCACCCTGCAGAAGGACGATGCCAAGCGGGTGCTTCAGCACCTGGCGGATCTCTGGGGCTACGACGCGGTTCTCAAGGAGATCGATCCGGCCAACGACGCGGTGCTGGCCGAGCACCATGCCAGCGCGCGGCCGATCTTCTTCTGATCCGGGCTGCGTTTCCGCGAAGCGGCGCCCGTATCGGCAAGCCGGCGCGGCGCTCGAGCGAAGCCGAAATCCGCCAGCCCCCGGGGACAGGATTTGGTATGACAGAGCGGGCGCGGCCTAACGGCTCACGCAACAGCGCGGCTCATGAGAGGATTGGCGGCGGCCCCCAGCCGCGCTAGCCTGCGGCGATGATGAACGACGACCTGCGCGAATCGCGCGCCGCCCTGATCCTACTCGCCGCCGCGGTCGGCTCCGTCCTGATCTTCGGTGCCGTCACCATCCTGATCCAGCTCTGACGCGCCGGAGGCAGCGCCTCAGTGGGTCCAGGGAGCGGTGCGATTGAATTTGAAATTGTCCGAATAGGACAGGCCCTTGCGCAGGATCGGCTTCTGCGGCTCCTCGACCCGGTAGGACAGGCCCGCCCGCGTCGCGTAGGCCACGGCGTCCTCGCGCGTCTCGAACTCGAGATGGACCTGCTGCAGCATGTCGGACGAGCCGGTCCACCCCATCAGCGGGTCGGTCTCGCGCGGCGCGGTCTGGTCGAATTCCAGCACCCAGGCCTTCGCCCGCGCCGTCCCGGACTGCGTCGGATCCTTCGCGGGCTGGTAGATGCGGGCGCTCGTCATCGGGTCGTCCAACTCCAGGGAGCCTCGGCGGGAAATGATGGTCGGGGCGATAGGATTCGAACCTACGACCCTCTGGTCCCAAACCAGATGCGCTACCAGACTGCGCTACACCCCGACACGCTTGCGCGTAGAGGGGACGTACGGTTTCGGGGGGCAAATGGCAACCGGGGGCAGGGGGCATAAGGGCAACGAAAGGCGCTGAAAGGCACGCTTCGGGACCGACAGTCCCGAAAAAGTCCCGAAGTCGGTTCGCGATGCGTTCTCAGGTGTTGCCGGCCCGTCATAGGCGCCACTCGGCTCAGGCCATATCCCGTCCGGCCCTCCCCAGCGCCGGACGCCATGTCAGCCTCACCGAAGCCCAAGCTCGTCCCCGCCGATCCTGCTCTCTGGCGCAAGGCCTTCCTCGACCTTCGCCCCAGCGTCTCGCCCTGCCCAGGCCTGACCGGCACGAACTGGACCGCCATGCACGAGGCCGCGATCGACTTCCTCGACCGATACGCCGATCAAGCTGTGGCGCTCGGCTGGACGACCTTGGATCTCTGGGGCGTGCACCCTCAGGCCGGGACGATTCGGCCCGACTTCTGCGGCGCCATGGTGCTGAGCGGGGAAAAGGTGTCGGCCGTCCACACGGACCGAATCGCGTTCGAGCGGACGACCTACCGGCGCGACAAGCCGGGCCGGCCCGGCGGCGCGGTGCCGCTGTGGACGTTCGGGCGGTGACGCTGGCTCGCTCTGTGCTATCTCGCCGGCATGGCTGAGAACCCTACGACCGGCGAACTCTACAAGGCGAAGGTGATCCTGGAGGCGGACGTCCAGGCCGCGGTCGACGCCTTCATGGCGGATCCGAGCACGACCGCATTCCTGTTCGGCGATGGCTACCGGATCGACCTCGCCGAGGCTGTGAGCAGCCACGAGTGGGCGAAGGTGACCGTCGCCAACAAGGAATCGACCGAGCACCTGAAGCGGGCCGCCGTGCGCACCGCGATCCTGCTGGCCCGGCCGGAGAAGCCATGAGCCATCAAGCCCCCACACCCGACGAGATCCTGGCTGCCGCCGCATTCCTTAAAAAGCGCGGCCGAAACGTCGATTCCATCCCAGGTGATAAGGCCGGGACCTACAGGATCGATGGCCACATCAGCACCGGGCATGACGTGGTAAGGCATGCGGTCATGACGGGCTGGAAGCTGCTTCGAGATGCGTAGGACCGTGCCTAGCGCGATCCTGCTCGCCCGCTCGGAGAAGGCGTGGCGGTGCGGCTGGTGAGGATACGAAATCGCTAGTACCAGTCGCTGAGTGGCTGCCCACAAGTGAGGATCTGATTTACGATGGCTTCCTATTCGCAGATTTATGACGAAGTATTTTCAAATCATACTGGATATCAAAGCCCTATAGGCTCTCCTGGCTTTCGGCTTTGTTTACAAAACCAAAAACGAATACAGCAGCTTGGGCAAAAATCACTCGATTATGGCTGTGGAGCCGGGTTCACCGTTGAGTTGCTGAGATCGCATCTCTTTCAGAAGGAAGCATTTGGAGCTGATATCAGCCCGAAAATGGTTGCGGCCGGAAATGCTCGAATTGGCATGGATGCAGTCAAGGTCATCTCGAATGGGAGAGCCCCGTACGAAGATAACTCTTTTGACTTCATCACCTGCTTCGATGTCTTGGAGCACCTTGATGAGGCCGATATCCTAAACGTTGAAAAAGAGTTCCGAAGGTTGATCAAACCAGGCGGGACAGTTTTTTGCAATATTAGCTTAAGACTGGCAGGAAGCGTCGATCTAGACGGCAGAAATTTGCACCGCACTGTCCAGGCGCCAGATTGGTGGGATAAGATATTCGCGTTCGACGAATTTACCGTGGAGAAATCAGATATGGAGATGACAGGATGGAAGCGGATGTGAAGTAATTATTTCACAAACCCGCAGAAACATTTAGTAGCGCACTCAATCCACGAACGTGATCACCGTTATGCCGGCCTAAATACATTCAGGATAGATTTTGCATAGCGGAGCTGCCCTGCCCTGGCGCGACATCACCACCGACGACTACGCGCCCCGCATCTTCCCAGAGACGTCCGGCAGCGCGCAGTGGATCGCGTCAAGCGACCGCGTCTACGAATTGCTGAAGGGGCAGCACGAGGGCTTGTATCGGCTCCGCCTGGTCCTGCGCGAGGCGGTCGATCTGAAGCGCGGACCGAAGGCCGACCCGCTCTGGTATTGGGACTACGACGCGGGCCCGCCCGCGATCACCTGCGTGACCGAGACCTGGATCCTGACGAAGGATGGGAAGCGCCGGCGGGTAGGCGAGAATGGTTTCGCCCGCTGAGGAGTACCCATGCGCAAGGAAAAGGCACCCTCTGACGCTCCAGGGCGGCTTGCAGTCGAGAAGGAGCCGGATCGCTCCCCGGCCGGCCTCCGCACCACCGCAGACCGAATCGACCAGCGCAAGGACAGCGGCTTCTTCGTGCCTGGGTCAGCAGCGAGCGTCTACGCAAAGGCTATGCGGGTTCTGGCCCGGGAGCGGGAGCAGAGGCCAGAAATAGGAAAGCCCGGCACACCATGACGGTGGCCGGGCCTTGGTCCCCTCGCAGCTAGCTAGGCTGCGATCTTATAGTTCGACGGATCGGAGCCATCGATACGGATGGGCGCGGTCTCAGCGCTGGGTACGCACCAGCCCGATAGCTCACGCACACCGGCGTCTTTGGGCAGGCCGAGGGCTTCGATCGCCTCGAGGCGAATCAGTGCCTCGGCGTTATTGTCGAGCTCGATTTCATTTCGCTCCCACCGGCTCACAGTCAGGGGTTCGCGATGCACGATTGCAGCGAGCTCAGCCTGAGTGAGGCCCATTTCGGTACGGAGGAATCGCAGCTCGGGACCGGATATGGCCGAGCGCTTGCTCACGATGCCATGAGCGATGGCCTTGTGCAGACCATTGATATTCGGGATCGTGACGCACTCCTCGCCGGCATCGTCATGCACGAGGGTGGCGCCCTCGATCATGACGTTGGTGAGACCGCTCTCTGTGTAGCGATAGGCGTTCATGGTTTTCCTCAATAGATAACTCAGTGAGGCATAGAGCCTCAAATATGGAGCATTAAGCCCCATCATTATTTACGATTCGTCTACATACATCACCGTAACTAGTTTCATCTGGCAGTTGTTTGCATCGGGGATAACTACGACGCGGATGGTCCGGCTTCCTGAGTTCGGGGACCGGCTTTCGATCCGGTACTTGTAATACCCAGGACGCGTAGATGGCTCCGGATCTTCGTACACGAACCCGTGTTTTAGGACGTACAGAACGTCACCCGTTGTCAGATCCCGCTCGGCCAGCCGCTCCCGAATGTGCATCGTGTAGGTCATTGGAAGCTGCTCATCGCGAGCCAACTTCCTGATCTCACTGGTAGCCAGCGGAGGCTTCCAGGGCTGGTCGAACGGCATGAGTGCTCCCCTTGGCACCAGAAGCACTTATCATCATGATAAGTTCCTAGCCATAGGTAATAGGTAGTAGGATGGTCGCAAGGGGCGGCGGTGGCATCGGTGCCACTTACCCAACCGGGTAACTGCGCCGGCACCCTGTTCCCTTGGCTCCGACGAGTCCAGGCTCCGTGCGCGGCCGCACAAAATCCTGCTGCTGCCGGAGCCGGGCGGGTGCTAGAAGCGCCGAGTAGGGTTCCAGCCGATTCCCGCGCACGTGCCGCAAGCCTTGCCGCTTAAGTAGCCCGAGGCGCTGCACTCGGGACAGGCGACCCAATCATGCTCACCTAGCATGCTCACCCAGACCCCCGGGCGCTTCTGTCCGGGGCATCGGTGAGTGGCGTTGATCATGCCCATCGTGTAGCCGACGTCGCCGCAACGGGTGCACTGCGCGACAGGGCGTGGCTTAGGCTTCTGGGTAGCTTGCATGCCGTACGCTAGCACTGCCTGCTTGGGAAAGAAAAACCCGCCGCGGCCGGAGCCGGGCGGGTGAAGGTAGATGCCCTCGGGAAGGACATGCCGGCCAAAACCATTCTGGCGGCTCGCCGCGTCGCTTGCAGGATCCGTGCAACAGCGGGATGACCGGGCACGGAAACTCACTTCGCATTGCGCCAGCTGAAGGGGATCCGGTTGTCCAAGCGAGGAGCTGCGCTAGATCAGCCGCGCCGATCCGACAGTCCCCCCATTCATCGTCCGGGTCGGTGGCGGCCGAGTCCTTCACGGGGTCTCAACTCGGCCGCCTTTCCGCCTGCTCCGCCGTTCAGTAGAAGCCACTCGTCGTTTGCTCCGTAAGCGTCACGCACGCGCGGTAGGCTGTCTCGCCCGCCTCGTCCCGTACGACAGCGGTGAAGGTGCGATCATCGCACTTCAATCCGCACTCCCCGGCCACCTCGTACAGCGCACGGACGGCCAGGCAGCGACCCGCCTGCAGGTCCGGAAGAACAGTGCCCTCCTCGTCCGTTACGACGTATTGTCCTGCTGCAACGTCAACGAAGTACCGCGGCATCTGCCTTCTCCGGATCGCTTCAGATGACTCAGGAATGCCTGATGCGACGTTTTGTTCAGCCCTCCTAATTGCGGCGCCATCTAATCTGCAACGAAAAACCCGCCTCGGATTGCTCCGGGCGGGCTAAGTTTGGGTCACTTCCCACCATGCGATACCGCGAGAAGCGTGGCTGATGGCAGGTTGTTCCGCCCCCCCTTAACGGCCTTCATCCTCCCATCGGCCACTAAGGGTGAGCTTCGCTCGATACAGGGTGTTCCCCTGGTCATCGCGGACCGACGCAAACCAGCTTTGCTGGTCATTCCCTTGGATGGAACGGGTCGCGATCTGCGCCAAGGTATCGAGCGCTAAGCAGCGTCCAGCCGCCTCGTTTGGCAGAACGGTGCCCGCGTCGTCTGAGGTCGAGCCCTGGGTTTGGCCGACGTCCAAAAAGTATCGCGGCATCCGTTTTCCCGCTGGTTTTGACATATGATAAAGCGGCAAAACCGTGCAGGTTCACTGGTTCGCCTGCAAAATAAACCAATTACGGTCATCATACAGAACGATGCCGCTGCGTGCCCCCCAATGCGCTAATGGTGGAATCTCCGATATCGTGCCTGCATACCAAACTGCCGGACGAGACCTTCGTCGCTCCAGAGATCAGTTCGGATATCACTGCCTCTAGAAGTGACGATCAGGATCGCTTCAGCATCGCTGCCAGCCGTAAAATCTCGGACGTGAATAATTCGGCCGTCGGTATGGCGTGTGATCGCACGGTACGCCCGCGTCGGCTTGTCGTCGGCCCGCAACGCGGGCGGCTTGGCATATTCCATCCATTCTCCAGGTTGCTGCTGGCCGTGGTACCTGAAATACCAATCGGAGCACGCGAGAGTTCAAGGGCGCCTGGGCCCATATGCTCAAGCTTCCGTGATTAGAATGGCGTCTCTTTGACGTGGAGCGGGATTACCGTTTCGTCGCCTGAAAGTAGCTACAAGAAATCCGCGACAGCTCTCGCTGGGCGGGTTAGGCAGAGATGGGTGCCCCGCAGGTCAAGCAGCGAATGGATCTCACATTTGAGAGATCAACCCGCGCAGCGGATGTCTCGCGTGCCCCGCGTCAGTCCCTGGATCGCCTCGACCATCTCGCGGTGCTCCTGGTGGCGGTCCTCGGCGAGGCGCTTCTCGTGCTGACGCCGCTCCTCGAGCAGGCGCCGTTCATGCTCGCGGTGCTCCTCGGCCTCCTTTTTCCGGAAGGCCATCTCGGCCTCACGCATCAGCGTGCAGCGATCATGCGATGCCGAGACCCCTCGTAGGGCATCGATGATGTCCTTCAGGTCGCTCTGGCCCATGACCATGCCGGCGATCTGGGCCAGCCCACCCCCGCCCACCGTCGGGCGCTCGATATGCGGCTTCTCCAGCTTGGCCCGCATGTAGCCGATGACCGCCAGGATGATGCCCCCGCCGCCACCAGCGGCCAAGAGCGTGCTCAGGATGTCGACCCACTGCTTCACGTCTTCAGGCGACATTGCGCGGCGCAGCTCCGGCGGAGAGGGAACCGTTCTTGAACATATCGTAGCCGGTTGCGAGGACGCACCAGCCCTCGAAGCCGAAGCAGACCCAGTACCAGCCGTAGCCGGCCGGCAGCCGGACATTCAGGGCGTAGGAGCCGACCAGCATCAGGAAGCCGATGGCGAGCCAGCACAGGCCGCCAGAGAGCGCGCCGACGAAGCGGATCACCGGCGTCCTGCGCCACCATCCGTTGATCGCCAGCCCGACCATCCTGAGGATGGCCACAGAGGCCGCCATCATGCCCCACCGCGACTCCGTCATGACCTGGCCCATGATCGAGTAGACCGGCATGTCGAAGTAGGCCTCGGGCCTGAGCATGCTGGAGCCCCAGACCAGGAGCATGCAGGCGAGCATCCACTCGGTGGACCGCGTCTTGTTCATGGCGGTCGGGTTGTGGATCGGGTGCATAGTGACGCCCCCTACTTCACGACGCCAGGCAGCGCCCCCGGCACGCCCGTCGTCCGCTCGTAGGTGCGCTGGACGCCAAGACCCAGGATGCCGGTCAGCACCACCATGAGGTCGTTGATCGACAGCGTCGGTGCCGGTGGGATCGCAGCGCCGATGGCCACTCCGACGAGGTTGGTCGTCCAAGTCAGGATCGGGGCGAGCACGAACTGATAGCCGAAGCCGCCGGCGCAGATCCAACCGACCGAGGGACGCCAGCGGGCCGAGAACCGGTCGTTCCCGGTCGCCTCGGCGAGGTTGACCGTCGTCTGCGCCTTGGCCACCTCCATGGTGGCGTTGATCGCCGCCACGTCGCGCGCAGCAAAAGCTTGCTCAAGTTCTGCCCGAGCTGCGGCCTTAGCATTCGGGTCCGGCACGAGCCGGTCAACGAGGATCTTGGCGGTGTCCGCCACCGAGGGCAGCACAGCGCCGATGGCTGGTCCAATACCGCCTGTCAGCGCACCGCCGAGGATGTTGCCGATGAAGCCGCCTGCTCCGTTTGCCATGTCAGTGGCTCCAATCGTTGAAGAAGCCCGCAACAGCGAGCAGGATGAGGATGACGACGATGCCGAGGGCGCCCAGGCCGGCAAAGGCCAGCACCTCGCCCCACGTGACTGCGCTTTCCATGGGATCAGCCTTTCTTGAGCGGGAATGCCGTGCGGAAGCGATCGGCCAGCGCGCCCCAGAAGCCTGGTTCCGGCGCCGGAACGGTCGCAGGGGCGTCGGCGCGCGGCGCGGGAGCGAGGATGACGCCGCTGTTGCGCGGCGCAGGAGCCACGAGCGGGCCGGCGGGAACGGGGATCGGCGCGACGGTGACCGGCGGCACGGGCAGAGGCGCCGAGGCGGCCATATTCAGTGCCTCACGCAGCACGCCGTCGCACCGGGCCGTCCAGCCCTTGCCGAAGGTAGGCCAGGTCGACAGCTGCCGCAGAAAGGTCATGCGGTCGGCCATGATGTGTTCGATGGTCGAATCCACCGGGCGGTTGGCGACGTTGGCCAGGGTGATGGAGCCGATCACGCCGTCGTCGGCCACGCCCACGGCGCGCTGAAGCGCCATGGCGGCGCGCTTTGGACCCGAGTTCACCGCGAAGTCGAAGACGGCATAGTCGAGCCCGGCCGGAAGTTCGTCGCCGCGGATCGCGTCCCAGTAGTTCTTCCGGTAGATCGGAGCGACCGACTCGCGGGTGAGCGCCTTTACCTCGGCCTTGCTCGCCGGGCGACCGAGCCACGAGGACAGTGTGCCGATGGTGACGCCGAGATTGGTGGCACCGCCTGGATCGGCCGGATGATCGACCCAACCACCTTCATGCTTAAGGGTAAGCGGGAACGCTCGCGAGAAGTTGTCCGCAGCCATAGGTGACTCCAGGTTGTCGGAAGTGAATGTTCGACTTTGAGCACCTCGCCCGAGGCGCCGGGTGGGCGGTCACCGAATGCAGGACGATCCGGGGCCGCTTACTGAGGACGCGGCGGTGGCGCGGCGCGGACGCTTCGCCATCTGGGGCATCGTTTTTGCCCTAGCGCTCACGGTCGTTTGGGCGGGGATGCTTGGCGCCGGCCTGATCTGGCTCGCGGTGTGGCTCGCCAAGCTGCTGATCTGACCTCTCCACACTTCGATCCCGGTAGGCCGGTGGATCAGCGCCGCCGGGCCGGCCGAGCGCAGACGAGGGACGGGATCAGTTCGATCGTCACAGCCACGCAGACCGTGCGGTGCCGGGCGGCCATGGCTGGAGAGGCCAGCGCGCAGAGGAGCGCGGCGGCGAGCAGGGCGCGAGCCATGGGTGGTCTCCGGATTGTCGAGGATCAGCCGTTGAAGGCGCGCAGACGCTGCTGGTTCATGGTCCAGTCGCGCGTGACGATGGCTTGGCCCAGGCCCGAGCCCGAGACCTCGTCGTAGCGGGCTCGGTAGAACAGCCCGTTGAAGGTGGCGGTGAAGGTCTGATTGTCGCCGATGTAGCCGCGCTCAGCCGGACCGAGGATGTCGAAGGCGACCTTCGTGACCCACGGGGTGGTCAGACGCAGCTGGCCGTCGAGGTAGAACAGGAACCGGGCCTGCGAGCCGTCCGCGCTCGTCTGGTACTCGTAGGCGTGCTGGTGGACGTTGAAGCTATCGAACAGGTTGGCACCGCCTGCGGCCCAGATGCTCTGCTGCACGCCGGGGAACTGGGCCGCGGCGTCGGTGGCGACGTTGCTGGCGTTGGCCACGGCGTTGATGAGGAAGTGCCGCTGACCGGTGATGGTGTTGCTGATGTTGACGATGGCGTTGTTGATGCCCTGCGCCCCACCGCCGTAGAGCTTCGTCCAGAACGTCAGCAGGAAGTTGTTCGAGGTACGCAGGAACTCGAGGGGCAGCTCGACGCCGTAGGTGTTCTGCCCGAAGAAGTGCAGGCCCCCGCCGTCGATCTGGAAGGCACGCTTGGCCTGCGCGGGCGTCCCGCCTCGGATCAGGTTCTTCATCGGCGTCTGCGCCACGACCGGCGTCGCCGGTGCCCCGTAGGCGCTGGGCACGTCGATGATCGCGGCCGTCCGCCCCTGCCAGGCCGAGGGGTCGAAGTGCAGGATGTCGCCGGCGCCCAGGCGCGCCTGCGTCAAGACCTGGATGGGTCCGGTCATGGATCAGCCTTTCGGGAAGGAAGGTGTCAGGCGACGGGCGAGAGCGAGGCGCCCCAGGCGAGGAGGCCCTTGGTGGTATCGCCCGCGTAGGAGGTCGCCCCGGTGTCGTCGGCGAGCGTGATGACGAGGCTGTAGTCGGTGCCGCTGGTGCGTGTGGCGGTGATGAAGACCAAGAACCAGCCGTTGCCGCAGTCGATGATGCCGCTCGACACCACCGTGGTGCCGTTGGTGCCTGTGGTGCCGCCGATGGTGCCGGCCGCGAGGTTGACGCCGCCCAGGATCGCCTGACCGCTGGCCGAGGGCGTGTTGAGCGCGAGCGTGCAGCGGCTGCGGCCGGCCGCTTTCAGGAGAACGGCGAAGCGCTGCTTCGATCCGGCGGCAACCGCGGGTGCGGCACGGACGATGAAGTGATTGCCGGTCGCCGAGGTCTCGGAGATGAGAGTCGGCGTGCCGTAGCCGTCCGGCGCCCGGACGCCGGCGGCAGCCGCCAGGGTCACCAGCTGCCTGGTCCAGGCCGCGTCGGTCATGTCGCCGACGTTGGGGATCACGTTGCCGGGCGGGATGAGGTCGAGCCAGCCTTTCCGCGCGATGAAGTTGGCGTAGAACTTCGCGATGATGGCGTTGCCGGCCTCGTTCATGTGCAGCGCATCGTTGGTGATGCGCAGGGATGTCGGGGTCAGGTCCTGTGCGTGATCCGCTACATCCTGGCTGCTGTTTCCCTGGAAGCTGGCGACCACGAACTCGCGCAGGTCGACACCGTCGAGGCGCAGGTAATTGTTGGGCCACTCGGCCTCGATCGCCCGGTTGATGGCGATGATGTTGTTGTAGCCGGCCGACCCGATCGGCTCGGCCGTTGAGTTGAAGATCGGGCTGACCGTGAAGCGTTTCGAACGCGAGGTGATCGACGCCACCATGGCGCGCAGGTCCGCCAGCACCTGCGACAACACCGGGTTGTTCCGCCCGGCCCAGAAGTGGTTGATCAGGTCGGGATGGTCGGGCACCGAGGTGCCTTCGATGGTCGTCTTCGGGTCGACCACGAAGGGCGTCGCGTAGCCGACCGCCACCGCCGTGCCGGCCGCGGCCCGGGTGAAGCTCGCCCCCGTGCCGTTCCAGGTGAAGGTGCCGGGCACGCCAGCCAGGGTGCCGGTGAGGCTGAACGCCGAGTTGTCGATCTTCTCGGCCGGGCCCGCTGCCGCCGGGGTCAGCGTCACCGCCGTCGCCGCGGCCGGGATGATGCCGGTCACGGGCATGTAGCTCTTCTGCCCGCCGCCCTGGCGGGCCGCCACCGATACGCTCGTCGTGCCCGGGATCCCGAAGTTGTAGACCGGGCGCGCGAGCAGCGTGGCGAGGCCCGGTGTGTAGCCGGCCCAGGTCATGGAATCGCCCCAGGCCGAATGGCTGGGGAACGGCAGCACGGGGTGCTCGGCCGGCGCGTCGAGGCGGCTCCAGAAGCGGTTGCCGGGCGCGGCTCCCCGCAGGCCGGGGGCGCGATCCGATGTCCAGAGCACGGCCCCGTCCGTGGTGATGCGCGGGCCGGTGTTGTTCGACCCAGGCGAGGACACAGGAGTGCGCTGGCCCGTCGAGCGGCGTTCGACCCAGATCTGCGACTGCCCGGACGTGTCCGGCAGCGCCAGAGCCTCGTAGTCGCTCTCGGGCAGGATCGCCCCGGCATCGAAGGCCACAGGCCGCGCGAAGCGCTTCACCCCCGCCTGGACGCTCTCGATCAGGCGCCCCTCAGCATCAGTGATGGCCTGGGCGAGGCCCGCATTCAGGGCGTGGTCGCTCGGGTCTTCGGCGCGAGCCCCGGGCACCTGCAGGTTGACGCCGAACTCCCAGTGACGGCCGCGGCGCAGGTAGATGACGCGGTAGTCCGCATCGACCATGACCGGACCGAAGCCCTCGTGCAGCCCGTACTGAGCGGCGCGCTCGAAGCTCTGGTCCTCGGCGAAGATGGGAAGCTGACCGAGGGCCGCGTTCACTGCAGCCAAAGCGGCCACGAAACCGTCCAGGCGCGTGCCAAGTGCGCCCTCGGCTTCTATCGCCCTCTCGATTTCGTCCGTGAGGCGCTGCGACAACCCCGCAACGACGCTCGGATCCAACCCGGCGAGGCCGAGCAGGTACTGGACGAAGTCCTCTATGCTCTGTCGCTGAAGAACGCGCGCACCGCCACCGGCGTCGGCGTGCCCGATCACCTCGATGATCGGCCCGAGCGGTAGGTTTGGCGTGCGGATGCCGTTCTCGACCATGAGCGTTTCCCAGCACTGGAGAGGGCGCTCGCGCGGCCCTGTCGAATCGGATGGTTCTGGAAGGCCCGAGGGCCGAGCGTCAGAGGACGGTGACGTTCACCGGGCCGCGCGGGATGGAAGCGACGGGCGGCGCATCGTTATCCAGGGCCACGACGAAGATGCTGTAGGGGCCCGGGTCGAGTGTCAGGTCGAGGACGAGCGGGACGTTCGGGCCGCTCGCAACCGGGTCGCCATAGGGGCTGGCGGTAGAGAACGCCGCTGAAGTGCCTTCGGCCACGTAGACCTGCGAGGTCGCGTTGTTGGGGCTCGCGCTGCTGGTCCAGGTCGCCCGCGCGCCGCCGGCCTGCGCCTCGGCTGCGAGGCCTTCCGGTGCGATGGGCCCGATTGGGTCAGTCGAAGCCACCACGTGGGTCATCAGGGCCGTGAACTCGCCCTTGGTGCCGAGGCCTGAGATCCCGCGCGCCTTGAACTCGATGTCGTCGCCCTTCGCATAGCCCGGCAGGAGCACCGCGCCACTGCCGGCTTCGGCCGTCGTCGAAGTGAAGGCCGTCGTCCCGCCGATCCGGCTCTGCACCTCGTAGGTGACGATCGCGACGGTGCCGGCCGGGTTCGGCTGGAGCGACACCACCACGGGATATGGCACGGCATCCGTGGCGACGCTGGCCGCCTCGCGGCCCGAAGCGACGCCTGTGATGACCGGCGCGACAGGTGCAGCGGTGTTCGCCTGCGCCTCCGATCCTGACCGCCCACTCCAGGGCGGCGGAACCTCGGCATCGACCCGCTGCTCAATTTCCGGCGCGTGGTCGACAAGCGTCAGGCGGGCGGTGAAGTTCTCCATAGCCTCGACGCCCTTGACCGTGCAGGCGAAGGACTCTTCCGAGCCTGGGCCGAAGAACGCGAGATTGCCGACCTCGGGCATGTCACCGGCGCCCTTGAGGGTCACGACCTGCGTCTCACCATAGCCGCTGACAGCACGCACGAGGCTGGCACCATCCGAGCGCCGGAAGCGACAGGCGTAGGCCAAGCCGGGTTCGAAGGTCACCATCTCGTCGAGGTAGACGCTGGCGCCGATGACGGTCTTCACCCGAGCCGCGACCATGGTTCGGTCGAGCACGTCGTGACTCAGCTGCACCCGGTCGCCACGGGTGACCACCAGCGCCTCGAAGTCCTGATTGGCCGTGTAGGTGTCGGGCCGGTAGACGAGCTCGTACTGCCGGCGCCGGGTCTCCTTCCAGACCATATCGGGGTTGGTGTGCCCAGGCAGGTCCAGCTTCTCGACCACTTTCGGATCGCCGGAGAAGCCCGGGAACGGCACGATGCGGTCGGCCTTGGCGTAGCCGTTGGTCTCGTCGAGGAACGACACCCGGAAGGCATCGGGGAACTTGGAGAACGGCCGCTCGCCCTGGAAGCCCCAGGAGTTGCGCGGGCTGATGTGCGCGGTGACGGTGTCGAGGATCCTGTCGATGACCACGCCCCAGCGCTCGCCGCTGTCATGCGGGCTGGCCCGACCGGCGGCCGCCACGTCCGAGAGCACATCGAGCACCGAGGCCTCGTAGTCGTGGATCCGATTGTAGGTCAGGCCCTTGGCGGCACAGAACGCGTGCCAGTCCTCAAGCTCGCCGATCTCTTCCAGTGTGAAGGGGTAGCGCATCGCTGGGCCGGTGAGCACATGCCGGAATAGCGAGGCCGGGTTCTGCGTCTCGCGCGTGATCCAGGTGCTGGAAGCCACGTCCCAGTCCGGGCAGATGCAGAACAGGTCGGCGTTGAACTCGTCGAGCGTGCCGTTCAGCTGGCCCGAGGCGCGGATCCGCACCGCGGCCAGCGCCAGGGGCTGGCCGAAGTTGATCGGGTACTCGGGCCGGAACGAGCGCAGCGCCGACCAGGCCGAGCGGCCCGTGCGCTGGATGTCCTTTTTCGTCTGGTCGATGTCGTCGTAGTCGACGGTGGTCCGGGTCAGCTCAATCTCGTAGCGGCCACGGGCCGGGAAGGTCAGCGGGAAGGTGCGCGTCAGCGGCTTGCCGGACTGCTTGGCGGTGACACTGAGCTTCGACGTGAAGTCCCAGGCCGTGTTCCCGACCCGACGGAAGCGGATCGTGATGTCGACCGTGACGCTGACCTTGCTGCCGTCCTTTTTGAAGCCGCCGAGCCCACCCGGGAAGCTAAGATCGATGGAGCAGGACGCAGCGTCCGGCGCGGTGAAGCGCGATTGCGGGCCACCGGTGGGCGAGGCCGCCTTGAGCTCCACCGAGAGAGGCACCTCGACCACCTGCGTCGGGTATAGGGCCAGACGGGCATCGTCAGGCCGCCCCTCGCGCAGCTCCATCTGCACGTCGCTGAACTTCTCGATGGGCGTCTCGCCGATCCGGACGTTGCGGATGGCGAGCGGCCCGTACCCGAAGCAGAACGCGGCCGTGACGTAGCGGTCGTCACCCACGGCCTCAGTGAAGGGCAGCGCGGCATAGGGCGGCGCGTAGCGGTGGAAGCCGAGGACGGAGGGCACGACACCGTCGGGGGTTGCCTGATTCCGCAGGCCCTGGATGGCATAGGTCGGCGCGTCCTTCCCGTTCGTCCGGGTCGGGATTAGCGCATTGATGAGCAGCGTCCCGGCGATCAGGGCCGAGCCCGTGATGGCGGCCGAGAGAGCCGAGGTTAGGCCACCCGAGACCGAGCCGCCGACGCCGAGGAGCGAGCCGGCGAGCGCCGGGGCATAGAACTGGCCGAGGGCCAGGGCACCGACGGTCACCGCGATGGTGAGCACGTTGCGCAGGATGTCGTCGCCCGGCACGACGCGGATGACGACCTGGGTCCCCGCCTTCGGCCGAACGGCACGCCAGAGGCCCGGCAGGATGACGTGCTCGCCGATGGTGACGCGCAGACGCGCCCGGTCCGCGCCCGTGACCTTCGGCAGTGTTGCGGCGATCATGTCGGAGATGGTCGAGCCCGGCAGCGCCCGCGTCTCGATGCGCCCGAACGACGGATCGAGGTGGGGGAGCGCCAGGACGCCGATGTCAGAGCCCAAGCCGGCGCTCCATCAGGTCCGCGTGCCGGTAGACGCCCGCCAGCCGATGCGCCCAGCGGCCGGTGCGATAGTCGATGATGGCGCTCTCCTGATCGTGGGTGATGTGGAGCATGCGACCGCGCCCGCAGATGAGGCCCACATGCGTGTCCAGCCCGGCGCGGCGGAAGACCGCCACGTCGAGGTCGCGTTCCTGGCCGGGCACGACGAGGTTCCAGGGCCAGGCGCTCGTCGCACCGTCGATGATGGCGGCGATCTCGGCACGCTCGGCCGAGGTGGCGAAGGCCTCTGCGTAGGTCGGTAGGGCGATGCCGGCGACCTCGCGGTAGATCAGGACACCCAGCCCCCAGCACGAGACGCCCTCGCGGGTGTCGCCCTTCTCCTGCCAGGAGAGGCCGACGTAGGGGACGGACCACACGGACATGAGATTAGGGAAGCTCCTTAAGCATCCGAAACATCGCACTCCCGACAAGGCCGAATATTGCATTGAGTTCGTCAATACTTTCGACAAAATGCTCTGGATGTGCCACGGGATTTCTATACATTCTAGTGATATCCCTAAGACACGAAGTTACCTCAGGCGTGCCAATATTGTGCTTTTCCATAGCGGCAATGTAAGCGCCCATACTTGGACCGTTTGGCTGAGGAGCTTCTCCACGAAGCTCTCGGTAGTATTTACGAAGTATTGCCTCATTAGACCGATGCAAGTGGAACGCTGCGGCCGTTAGCAGACCAAAAGCCATGCACTTTGTTGCCTCTTTCAAATCTTCCGCTGCTTCAGGCACTTTGTCTTCAATGCCTACCGGGAAAATCGTGAGGCCCTCATTTATAAGCTTGCGCGGGCTGTACCCCTTACGTGCAGGAACTATATAAGTGTTGCTGCGAGCCAACTCGGCCAACAAAACTGTGATAAATCGAGATGCGGCCGTCTCTATTTGGATATAGACCGAGCTATCAACTTCTGGACCACCCTGTGCCGCATTCTCAAATATTTGATAAGTTCCGCTAATCGTATCGATGAATTTTCTGCCGGCCGCCATTGCTACATCCAAATCAAGTGGACTTAGCAGAATAGCCTCTGTCAAATCGCGTATTTTGAGCATCCTGCTAGCAATAACGGATGGATCAGCTTTCCGGTCTAGCGCTCTGAACGATGTAAGGTCGGAGCCCCAATGAAAAAAATCCGTCCCATCAAGCTCAATCATCTCTATTCCGTAGGTCAGGTTGTCTGAGGAAATACCTGCGCCCCACGTTTGAAGCGCTTCAGCAACCTACCATCGATCAGGGCCCCGCTGTTCGCTTGAGACGGATTGCGTCCTCAAATTTCCTAAGCCTAAGCGGCGAACAGCCCCGGGAATCGGCTCACCGTCATCCGCCCGGCCGGCCAGGGCTCAGCGGTCAGCGGCTCGGCCGAGATGTCGAGCGAGACCTGCGCGGCGTCGTAAGATCCGCGGACGCTGCGCAGGTTCGTGTAGCGCGCCTCGATGATGTCGGGCGTGCCGGCGAGGACCACCGTCATGTCGACGGTGGCGTAGGTGCCCGGCGTGATGGAGCGGATGGCCTTGGCCATATCGCTGTCGACGTTCTCCAGGGTGAGCGTCGTCTTGGGCGGGCTGTCCTTTTCGTCGTCGGGCAGAACGGCGCCCATCAGCACGAAGGGGTAGACGATGCCCTGGTGACGGGTGCCGTAGACGAGCGGGTCAGCCGAGATGCGCACGGTTGGGTCGCTCGACAGGTAAGCCGGCGCCGAGAGGCTCGGGTGCCTGATCGTGACGAGCACCACCGGCACCTGATCGGTCTGGTCTTCGTTCGCGGCTAGCCGGGCGTGGAGGGATACAACGTTCGGCATCAGGGCATCACCATCATGGGGAAGGTGACGGTGTAGGAGATGCCCCGGTTGCGCGTGGTGAAGGCGGGCGGGCTGTCGCCGGCCAGCACCAGCCACCAGGCGGTATTGATGAGCGGGCGGCCCTGATCGTCGAGCAGCTGCAGGCCGCCGTCGGTCAGTAGCACGACACCGTCGCGCGCCTGGTCCGGGATCAGGAACGGCAGCGACCCGCCCGCGATCTCCTCGAGCCAGAAGCGTTCCAGCCGGGCTTTCTCGTCAAGGCTGACCTTGAACCCGGCGGCGACCGGCTTTGGCGCCGAGGAGAACCGACGCCGCGACTTCGCATGTCCGGTCTCCATGGCGGTGCGGAGCCGACCGTCGGCCAGCCCCTCGCTGAAGCTGTCGGCGAGCACCCGCTGCGGTAGGTCTGAGGGCCAGTAAGGGATCACGTAGAGACGACCTTGCGCCGGTTGAGCGCCGCTTGACCCTGCGGGCTCCGAATGCCCTGCGCCGTGACCTCAGCGAACGAGATCTCGGGCTTGCGACCTCCTCGCCCATCATCGACCTCGCGCGTCTGGGCGACGTAGCCCGGCGGGGTGATGATGTTCGGTGCGAACACCGGGGGCGGTTGATTGAAGTTGGCCGCCGCGACGGGTTGGATGCGGGGCACGCGCAGCTCAACCGGGATGGCTCGGCCACGCGAAAGGGGCACCGCAGCCTCGGGCCCGGCCTCGCCGAAGATCGACGGACCAGAGCTGACGCCGCCCTCAGCGAACTTCGGCAGCGCGCCCGACCCGAACAGGCCCGCCAGGCTGGACAGGAAGCCACCGCCGCCCTTGTCTGCGCCGCCGAAGAGGCCGGAGATGACGCGATCTGACGCTGTGCTGAGCAGCTTGTCGGCGAGCCGGCCAGTGATGTTGCCGAGCAGCGTCGCCGCGCTGACACCCTGCCGCAGGTCGCCGAGCATGCCACTGAACACGGTGTTGCCGAGCTCCCGCGTCTGCCGGAGGTTGTCGTTCAAGCGGAGGGCATCGGCCTCAGCCGAGTCCATGCCGAGGCCGGTCCCACGGAGGCGCGAAGCGACGGACTGATCCTGCGGACTGCGGTCGAGTTGCGCGCGGTCGAACAGGATATCCCGGCCGATGCGGCTGTTCTCAAGGCCGGCCTGAGCCTTCCCATAGGCATCGGCGGTCTTGAGGATGACGTCCCGCTGTGCCGCCATTTCAGGGGTCAGCTGCGAGGCCGAAGCTTTGAGCAGATCCTGCGCGGTGGTGAAGCTACGGCCGAGCACCGTACCGCGCTCGATCTCGGCATTCAGCAACTCCTGGATCTTCTGCCGGCGTGACTCGGCCTCGGTGGTCTGGTCGGTGAGGGTCGTCTGCGTGCGCAGAACGGCTACTTCACGCTCGGACACGCGTATGGCGGGTGCTCCGCGGTTGATGGTGCGGTCTGCCCAGTCGATTACGCTGCCGACAGACCGGCCCCCACCGACGATTGAGGGGTTAGAGCGCGCAGCATTCGCACCAAGAACAGACTCGGCGCTCGCGCCACGGTCAGCCCGCAGGAGGTCGACTGCGCCCTGCGCGCCCGCGAAGTGTGCAAGGTAGAGGTTGCGGTCCGTGGTCGCGAGACCGGCTTTTTCCAGGAAGCGAGAGTTCTGCTCGGTCAGTACGCGGATCAGCTCAACGCTGTCTCCGCGATCAGTCCGCCGGGCTAGGATCTCCTCGCGCGACATGCCCGCCGCGCGCTCTGGGAAGCGATCCTTGAACAGCCGAAGCCAAGTGCTCTCGATGAATTGGCCAAGGCCCGTTGCCGTCGAAAGAGGGTTCCTCGCATTGGTGTCGCCGCGGCTCTCGACACCGACGACACGCTCCATGAAGGAGTTGACGTTCTGAGACCGGCTAGCCCGGGTCTCCGTCTCCCGCTTCATGGTGTCCAGTTCGGTGTTCAGGACTTTCGTCAGCCCTTCACGCTCAACGATCGTTTGAAGCGCGACTTCCCGCGCTGCCACGATCGACTGTAGCTCACGAGGGTCAAGGTTCGGGTCGTTGAGCCGGTCGTTATAGGGCTTGGCGATGCTCTCGCGCGTCGCAGATGGGTCGATGTTCCGCTTGCGAAGCTCCTCCTCGAATTGGAACCGACGTTCAGCAATCTGCCGATCTACCGGATTTGCCCGGTCCGTGGAGAGGCGGTTCTGGAGATCGGCCTGCCGGGATGCAGAGGCCACCGCCGCATCGCCGAACCGCTCCATGTCGTCCCGCATATTACGTGCTGCGACGCTCATCCGCTCGAAGACGGACTGAGTTTGAGCAAGCAGGATCGGGTCGAGGCCGAGTCGAAGCGGGTCCGAGATCGCCTTACGCAGCTTCTCGACCCGGTCCTGGATCTCCCTGAGTCCCACACCAGCAGGATCAAGCTGACGAACGAGGTCGCCGAGCTCACGCGAGCTTTGTGCAGCTGCGGCCTGGGTCGAGCGCCGGGTGCGCTCTTCCATCTGCCTCGTGAGATCGTCGACCTCTTTCTGCGTGCTGGTGGCGAGCGGACGGCTGACGAAGCTGCCGCCCGGCCCGGCCATCCGCTCGCGAATGTTGCGCAGGCGGACCGTCGCGTTCTCCAGGCGCTCCTCAAGGGAGCCTCCGTTGAATGCCTTGTCGGCCTGCTGGCCGATGAAGTCCCAGAGGTTCTTGACCGGGCCGAACGCGGTGTCGGTAGCCCGGCCCCATGCGGTCGTCAGGTCCGCGGCCTTGGTCAGGCTGCCTGCGTAGGCGTCAAACAGTACGCGCTGCGCGCCGAGGCGGTCGCCCTGCGCTTGAAGAGTGCGGATCGACTGAGCCGTGCGGTCGTCAAGGAAGCCCAAGCGCTCGTTCAGGAGGTCCGCCCCCTTGCTGGGGTCGGCGAAGGCCTTCGCAAGCTCCTGGGCCGCGTCCGGCACAGCCTGTCCGCTGGTCTTGGTGTAGTCTTCCAGGCTGCCGAGCAGCTTGGCGACCACTTCCCCGCCGATGCGCCCCGTGGCGGCAAGCTGCCCTCCGGCCTCACGCGCAGCGCGGGTGCTGATGCCGGTCGCGTCGGATGCGGCGCGGGCATAGGTGTTGATCTGGTCTGCGCTGACGCCAGAGGCGCGGCCGACACCCGACACCAGGCGCTCCGTCTCGCGCATCGAGTTCTGATAGGACAGCATCGCGGCCGCGCCAGTGACGGCTGCGGTGGTCACGATGCCGAAGGCCGCGCCAGCCACGCCGATACGGCTGACGAAGCTGCCCACAGCCTCGCTCGCCTGGATCGCAGCGCCCTTGATCGAAGCCCCTCCAGAGCCGGCGAACACCTGCGCGATCTGCGGGCCCTGCTGCAGGGCGATCATGCTCAGCGGGCTGCCGCTGCCGAGCTGAGCGACGATGTCGCCGCCCTGGTAGAGCAGGTTCTGCGCTTGATCCTGGCGCAGGCGGCCGTTCTCGTTCGCCGCAGGGGCAAGGGCCGGCATCTGTCCGATCGAGCCGAGCCGTCGGCTGGCCTCAAGGTTCGCCGCCCGCGAGTTGGCCTGCGCCTGGATCGCAGAGAGCTGCGCGCTCCCCTGAGCCTGAAGAGCCTGGAAGCCGGCTGCCATGCTGCGCTGTGCGTTGCCGACGCGGCGCGCGGCATCCTCTGCAGCGTCTGCCTGGGTCTCGAAGACGCTGGCAGAAGCGCGCGCGGCGCCTGCCGCTGCCGGGCTGACACCTAGCAGGCTGTTGATGTTCGCCTGCGCCCGCGCCTGCGCCTCAGCTTCGCGTGCGGCCTGTGCCATCTTCTGGTAGCGCGCGGTCTGGCGGTCTGCAGCGGCACCAGATGCGTCGGCGGCTGCACCCACGCCCTGAAAGGCCGCCTGGCCTGCGGCGCCCGCATCCTGCAGGACGCGCTTGACCTCGGCCCCACCCTCGACGCCGAGGCGGATCGCGATGCTAGTCGGCATTCTCGCTCTCCTCCTGGTAGGACTTGACGATCACCGCCTCAATGGACGGAAGCACGTCAGCGAGCAGGGTGGTGCTGGCACCCATGGCGTCGGCGAGCATAAGCACGGCGGTAAAGTCGAGGGCGTAGGGCGTACCCATGCCGGCGCGGACCTGTCCGCCGCAGCGCTCGATCACAGCCCAGGTCACCAGACCTTCGTCGGTCTGGGCCTCATGCGTCAGGTATGGGCACTCTGGGCACTGCTCTCCGCAGGCGTCGCAGTAGCTGGCGCCGCCTCCGTAGTGCCAGCGGGCGAGCTCGATGAGCCGTTTTTTTCCTCCCCTCGCTCCAGAGCTGGGGCGACATAGCGAACATCAATCTCGTCGTAGGCCGGCCAGTGGTCGAGGAGGGCTCCAATGGTCTCGCGATTGACCGACGCGGGGTTGCCGTCGGCGTCGCCGACCCCCTCCCACTCCAAGATGCCGCGCTGCGCGATCTCGCGGACGAGCGCGATGTTGGCGCGAACACCGACATCCTCCTGATCCTCGCCGCGGAAGACCTTGCTCACCGCGTCCCGGGCGACCAGCATGGACGCGATGGTGATGGGGCGAACCTTGATCCGCACGCCCGGCAGGAGGTCGATCCAGTAAGGTTCGGCGGCGGGAGTGAGCTTCAGCACGTGGGCGACCTCAGTACGCAGTGACGTTGTTGATGAGGGTGGCGGTGACCGTGCGACCGTTCGTCATGTCGCGTGCGGCCTGCCAAGCAAAGGTCGCCTGCACCCCGTTCGGGCCAGTGACCGGCGTCTTGGCGCGCGGCAGGTAGACGGCGTGCACGGTGAAGACGAGGGAGCGCCCGGCGTCCGTGACCCAGCCGAAGGAGAGCTCGACAGGCTCTCCGGCCGTGGCCTGGTCGAGCAGGACGGTGTCGCGGAAGCGCACCGAGATGCTGCCGGTCATCATGACCATGCCCGGGTCGGCATCCTCGATGCGCCCGTCGCCCCGGATGACCTCCACCTTGTCGAGGCTGTTCGAGTAGGTGAAGTCGGCCGAGACGACGGAGCCGAGGTCGACGCCGGCCCGCTTCACGGCACCCTGGAAGGGCGAAAAGCGCTCGACCGAGGCCTCAGCGAGCGTGCCTGCTCCAGAGGCGGGCAGCTTGTTCTCACCCTGAGCGATCAGGCCGAGGGAGGCGGTCAGCAGGCCAGAGCGCTGCATCTGCACGCGCATCGTGTTGCCGCGGACGCCGACGTTCTGGCCGTAGCTCGGCACCTCGGGCAGGCCAACCTCGACCGTCATGGACGGGAGGATGATGGCGCCTGACCTGAACACATGGGTGTTGCCGTTGACGCCTGGCGAGCTATCGGGCGCACCCATGAAGAGCTTCAGCCAATTGCCGAAGTTGCGCAGGTCGATCGGCACGACCACGTCGCCGTCGTTGTTGATGACGTCCTTCGAAGGGGGCAGCGGCTCGCGACCGTAGCCCAGGAGGTCGGACGCGATGAGCTGCTGCTCCTCGCCGAGGTTCGACGAGACGAAGGGCAGCTTCCGATAGCCGCTCGCCGGCGGAACGCCGTAGGTTGTCTCGAAGGCAGCCGCCATGATGGCGTTGGATCCACGCGCGCGCGCCATGGTGCTCTCCTGGGGTGGGGGTCAGTTCAGGGGATCAGTCGTGCCGTAGACGGCGACGATGTTGACGAGGGCGTAGCGCGACACCGGGGCGCCGTCAGTGGTCAGGCCTTCGGTCTGCGCGGCTTGCACCATGAGGTAGTCGCAGAGGCCGCCGAGAGTCCGATTGGCGGCCACGGCCGCGCCGATGGCCTGCATCATGGCGTCGAGGCGGATTTCGGCGGCGACGGTCCGAGTGGCGTTCGCGGCGACCTCGACCGGGATCTGGTGCTCGTAGATCCAGGTCGTCGGGTTCAGGGTGACCTCGGGCTCGCCTGGGTCACCGTCATCGACGTTGACGTAGCCACCGGTCGGAATGGATTCCTGCTTCTCCGCGTTCCGGTAGTGCGTCGCCTTCGGCAGCGCATCCTTTACGAGGGCGGCCACGGCCTGGATGACCTGTTCGCGCGTGCTCGGCATCAGGACATCCGGTCAGTTGCAGATCACGCGGATGGTGATGGGAGTCGACGGCGCGTTCTCAAACGGCAGACCGCCGAGCACGACGACCTTCGAACGCTTCACGAGAAGCGTGGCACCCGAAAGGGTCTGAGAGGTGACGCCGCCCGTGATCATCACGTCGCCGTTCCAGGTCGTGATCACGTCGACATCCGGCGTGGTGAACGCTGCGCCTACTGCGCGAAGACGATGGCGTAGCCGTCGCCACCCTGGCCGCCCGCGCCGGAGGCGAAGCCGTTCGTGCTGGGACCGCCGCCGCCGCCACCGCCTCCGGGGTTGCCACCCTTGCCGCCGTTGCCTGCCGCGACGGCGTTGCCTGAGCCGCCACCAGCACCGCCGCCGCCGCCGCGACCCTTACCGGTCGCAGCAGCACCGTCGCCACCGTTGCCGCCGCCTGCCGTACCAGCGGTGCCGCCCAGGGCAGCCGGGTTGGTGTCGGTGCCCGATGCGGACCCGGCGCCACCTGCAGAGTCCGTGTTGGCGACAGGAATGGTGCCACCACCGCCGCCGGAGCCCGCACCCGTTGCACCTGCTACGCCTGCCGCGCCCGGACCCGCGGCCGTGGAACCACCGCTCGTGCCAGCGAAGGCCGGCGCGCCGGCCGGAACGTTCGCGGCCCCGCTGACAGCGATTGTGTTGCCACCCGCACCTTGCTGCCCGGGGCCTGCCGCAGCCAGAGCGCCGAACTGAGTCCGGCCACCGGCGCTGCCTGCTGCGCCGTTGGTGTCATCGGTGGTGATCGAGGCGCCGCCGGGACCGCCAGCGCCGATGACGAGGGTCGTCGAGGTCGGGACATCGGCGGCAGGAAGGGTGAAGGGAATACGAGCGCCGGCCGCACCGCCCGCACCGCCCGTACGAAGTGTCCCCGCGGCCCCGCGTCGGCCCGAACCGCCGCCCGCGCCGCCGCTGATGAGCACGCCGCTGATGATCGTCGACCCGGTGGGCTTGGTGTAGGTGTAGGTCCCGGCCGTCGGAAAGATCTGCACATCGGCCGTGGTCCGCTTCCAGACCGCCGCGCCGGCCGTGTTGTCGACGCAGATGAAGGCGGTCTTGGTGGTCGTGTTGACCCAGCGCGAGTTGACGATGATGCCCGACGCGCTGTCGTTCGTGACGGTCGGATCGGCGGTCGATGTCAGGAAGCCGGTGTAGAGTTCGGTGAAGTTGCCGTTGATCTTTCCGGCAGTCGCCCGCAGCGTGTCGCCGCTGCCATCGTTGGCGGTCGTGCCGGCGCCGATGGACTGCTGGGCGGCATAGGCCTGGCCAGCGAAGGGCGCGCCAAGCAGCGATGCCGCCAGCGCACCGGCCATGAGGAAGCGGCCCGCGAAGCCGCGGGGGCGGAAGACGTTTCCGAGCATGACGATGATCCCTAGTTGGCCGAACCGGAGTTGATGAGGCGCTGCGCGGGCTGCGGCGTGTTCACGCCGGGCATCTCGGTCAGAAGCGAGCCGTCCGAGATGAGGCGATTCCCGCTTGAGCGGACGACGCCGGGGCTGGTGGGATAGGCCCAGAGTCCGTTCGCGTTCAGGTCCCAGATGTTGTCGAAGACCTGCACACCCGAGATCGTGCCGGTCGCGTCCTTCGCTTCAATCGCGTAGGTCGTGAGCGTTGAGCGACCGATGAAGATGTTCCGGTAGATCATCGCCCCGGTGACAGCGTTCCCGCCGAGGGGCTGGATCCGGATGTGGTTGTTGACGCCGTAGGTGCCGGTCTCCGGCGTGACGTCGATCAGGTTGCGGCGGATGATGATGCCGTCGCCGCGCTGGAGCGTGATCGCGTCCGAGTGGACGGTGGGTCCGCCGTAGCCGCCCACCGTGATGTTGTTCTCCTCGACGATCGCCTCGCCGTTCAGGGTGATGCTGTCCTGCTGCATCCCCTGGATGCGGTTGCGGCGGATGCGGACGCCCGTGCTCAGATCCCGCACGTTGATGGCGTTGGCCTTCGATCCAGTGGCCTTCAGCCCGTCGAAGGAGTTGAACTCGACGACGGCGCCCGCCACCGGGTTGCCGAACCCGATGTCGATGCCGCCCTGCTCGCCGCCAGCGAAGTCGAACAAGGAGTTGCGGATGGCCGAGGTGTTGCCCGAGACCGTGACGTACTTCGCGCCCCGGAAGTCCCAGCCATCCAGCGTGACGCCATCGCCTGTGATGTTCACGCGGCCATTGGCGTAGGTCACCCCGGCCGGCAGTGCGTCGACCCCAGGCACCTTGTAGCTCGGGCTCCCCTGCGGCCCGACCGCGCCGGGCGCGGCCAGGTTCCAGACGCCGAGCGCCCAGATGAGGGCCGCGATGGCGAGCCGGACCATCAGTTCGCGTCCATCGTGAGCAGGGCGCTATCCATGGTCGCGGTGGTGCTGTCCATTGTCTTGGCGGACGGCGCCGCGGCGGCCGGGATGGCGAGGCCGGCAGACGTGGCCGGCGACGAGGGGCCGACCGCGTTGCTCGCCGTCACCCGAACCGTCAGGGTGGTGCCCTGATCGGCCGAGCTGACGATGTGCATCTGGTTGGTCTCGCCCGAGATGGCGACGCCGTTCCGGAGCCACTGGTAGGCATAACTCGTCGGGTTGTTCGACCAAGTGCCAGACCCGGCCGTGAGGACCGAGTTCAGCGAGGTTGAACCGCTGATGGTCGGGATCGACGTGTTGGCCGGTGCTGCAGTCGGAGCGGGAGTCGTACCACCCGTCACGACGAATTTGTTGTCGAGCTTCGCCTGGACGACGCCCATTGCCGTCTCGGCGTGCACGAGCGGAGAGGCGTGCAGGCCGTCCACCGCACTAGAGGCCTTGACGGGGGCGCCTGCAGTCTGGGGCTGAACCGTCGAACTCGTGTTGGGCACAAGCAACTGATTAAACAACGTCACCGTGTAGGGGCCGGAGCCGCTGACAGCAGTCACCATGTTCGGACGCGCTGCCGACGCCGTGCCCGCGCCAACGACAATCGCCTCTCCGACGGTGGGAGCCGTGGTCAGCGAGACCGTGAGCCCGCTGGTGTAGTCGGCAGCGAGTGCGCCCGTATAAGCCCGAACCTTCCACTTACGAGCCGACACGTCCATCAGATAGGACGAGACGTCGATGGTCGCCGCGAGGACGGCTGGCTTGTTGTTTAGGTAGGCATCGTTGACGATCCAACGCGCGCCAGTGCCCGGGACGGTGTCCGTGGTACGCGGCGCCTGGCTTTCGAGGGTCGTCCACTGGCCAGTGTTTACGTTCGTGCTCGTGTCGCTGTAGTTCGCCGTCATCGCCGACGTCTGGACGATACCAGCGTCGGGGTACTGAGCCTTCAGGAAGGCCCAGTAGTTATCCATGATCGCCTGAAGCTGGGACGCAGTATTTCCGCCAGATGCGTCGTTGTTGATGTGCTCCGAGGCGATATTCGTGAAGGGCGGGGCGCCCTTGCCGTCTGAGCCGAGGAAGCCAAGCGAGGCGTTCACAGCGCGCATCGCGTCGAAGGCTTGGCCACGACGGTAATACTTGCCGACGTCGCGGGTCGTCATGCCGGTCGGGCGAGTGCCACCGACTGCGCCGTTGAAGTGAGGGTATCGCTGCGCGCCGTTGGCATTGCTGTCGAGGCCTCGCGCGAGGAAGCCCTGGACGCCACTGTCCGGCGTGAAGTTGCCGATGTCGTTGGCGGCTGCAGCCATGCTGTCGCCGTCTTCGTAGACGACCGGGCGGCCGTCCCAGCCATCGGTCAGGGTGGTGATGGGGCCATACGTCCGGCCGGTGTTGACGCCGGGGGCTCCGATGTTGCTCCCGTTCGGGATTGCAACCGATCCGTCGAACCAGCCACTGTTGAGGCTGGCGGCGCGGGCGACCTGCTCGCCATTGTTGTTCTGACGATCAAGGCCACCGGGCTGGTTCTGACCGGCCGAGACGACGTCGCCAACGATCCAGCACGCCTTAGTACGGCCAGCAACCTGGGTCTGCAGGTTGTAGGCCGGAACGACGACCGTTCCGCCGTCAGGGATCGTGCCGCCGGCATTCGTCCCGTCGAACGGCACCTGATAGTAGGTGCTGCCGATCTGAAGGGCGAGCCGCTGGACGGTGATCGGATTGCCGATGTCGCCGGCGGGCTGCGAGACGTTCGAGCCGTCGAGGTCGCCCTCGGGGTAGACGCGACCGTCAGCGGTCAGCTTGAAGTTCGAGAATACCGGCGAGACCTTCGTGATCGGATAGTCGGGCGTGAAGAAGCACGTCTTGGAGACGCGAGCTTCCTGCCCCGCTGACGGAGTTGCGACCGACAGCGGCCAGCCCGAGCGCGTCGAGCCGAACATCATCCGGTTAGTATTGCCCCCCGCGACAGGTGGAATGACGCTGCCGCGGCCGAGGGTTAGGCCACGCTGCCCGCCGATCTTCAGCGCCACACCCGGCACGGACAGATCGGTGCGTGCAGCCGCCGGCACGACGCCGCCACCGATGGCGACGTTGACGACGAGAAGCCATGCAAGCGCTCTGTGGATGAAGCTTCGCATCGTCAAATCCTGAGGCTGGCGGGCAGAGCAGCGCGGACGGAAAACGAGACCTCAGTAGGTCTCGACGTAGCTGATGGTCTGGGTGCCAGAGCCGGTGACGCAGAAGACGGCCGCGCTGCCGTCGATCGTCATCGACGAGTAGGCCGTCCCGGGCAGCGGCGCCCCGGTCGAGGGCGTGACGCCAGATGCGCCGATGCGGACGAGCGTGGTGCCTTCCTGGATCAGCAGGACATTCCGGCGGCCAGTGCGAGCGGCGACAGCCTGCGCGGCAGTCGTGCCGCATGAGAACTGGCCGGTCGCGATGTTACTCGGCTGCGAGCCCACCGTCGGAATGGGCGTTCCGTTGGCCACGCCCTGGATGCTGGTCACGTCGGGGGACGGTGCGCCGGCCGTGCCGAAGGCTGGCTGCTTTGCCGCCGTCGCGGCCCCCGTGGGCAGCGGCACCGCGCCGGTGATGCTGAAGAACCCCGGGTTGCCCGAGGTCAGCACTGGGTTGCCGGCGTTGTCGTACAGGATGAAATGGGTGCGGGACTTGCCGCCCACCACCGTCGCGCCCTGTGTGTACGTCTGGCCGCCCGCTGTGAACTGGAAGTCGGCGAGAGCCGGGGCGGCGCCGGACAGGAAGAGCGCAGCCGCCAGGGCCGCGTGAAAACGCTTCATCATGGTGGTGGCTCCTAGACGCCGAGGGAGGACTTGAGGGCGAGGTTCGACTCGTCGTCGAAATTCGTGGTCGCATCCGGCGAACCGGGGTTCTGCGCGGCCGCCGTCGAGCCGGTCACCGTTGCAGATGCGGGGCCCGGGCCGGTGTCGTTCGTGGCCGTGACCCGGTATTGGTAGGCCGTCGACGCTGTGAGGCCGGTCACCGTCGCTGACGTGCCCGTGCCGTTGGTAGGGAAAGTGGTCCAGGCCGACTGGCCCACAGCGCGGTACTCGCCAAGGTAGCCGGTCGGAGCACCCCCTCCAGAGGGTGCATCCCAGGTCAGAGCCTGGGTCGTATCGGTCGCTGCGCCAAGCACCAGGTTCGCGACTTGACCTGGCGCCCCAACGATAGTGCCGACGACTGCAGCGGGCCCGACGATGGTGGGATCGTACCCGATGCGGTCACCCGAGCTCAGCGCGGCGTTCAGCGTCAGGCTCCAGCTACCGTCGGCGAGCGCTGTCACCTGCCCGAGCTGCACGCCCGTGTCGACGTTGTAGACCAGCACGTTCGTGGTCGGCTTCACGCCCACGCCCGAGATCGTCTTGCCATCGGCCGAGATGGTGGCCGGGGCGAGAGACGGCAGCGCAGAGACGGAGGCCGCAACCTGATAGGTGAACGTGCCGGCCTGGGGGTAGATGCGCACTAGGCGCGTCGCTTCGAACGGCCCGTAAGTCTTCGTGCCGTTGGCCCCGATCTGGTCCTTGATTTCAACGGCCTTGCCGCTGATGACCGCGATTGATCCGTTCGCGCCAGCACCCGCCTTAACAGTCAGAGCCTTACCGGACTCCAGTGTCAGTGTAATCGCGCCGCTCGGGGTTACGGGATCGGCCATAGGCGTGTCTCCAGGCGAGGGCGGCGGGCGCCCCTGACGAGGTCAGGTGATGAGAGGGAGGCTCGGACCCGTCAGGAGCGTAGGAGAGCGGGCAACGCTAAGCCTGCCAGTTGGCAGCGATGGCGCCCGGCACGCGCTCGGCCCACTGTTTGGCGGTGGCCTCGATATCGAGGCGCTTACGCAGCTTGGCCTGGCGCACGAGTACGAAGATGACGACGAAGGAGCGGCCGGCGCTGGGGCCGGCCTCCTTGATGGCTCGAAACGACTTCCGGCCCTGGTATCGAGCCGCTTGCCGCCGGTAGAACGCGTCCGCGACGAGGACACCGCCGGTTTTGGTCGGCACGAAGCGCAGTTTGATCCCGGTTTCGCGCTCCCAGGCCGCCGGGGTCAGTCCGTTCCCGGTCGAGCCCTTGGCTCGACGACGTGAGGTCTGCCGAACGCCCGCGTCAGGGGTTGGAATCGCGAGGAATTTGCCGTTTTTCGCGGTGATCGTGACGCCGCGATCAAAGGCATCGATCAGTTTAGCCGCCTTCGAGTACAGATAGGCCGACGCCTCGGTGCTTTCGCCCGTTTTCGGGAAAGTCAGGCCTCGCCAAGTGTTCGAGAGCCGTTTTCCGAGCCCGGCAGCCACCACATCGTCGCGCAGATCCTGCTTCAGGCCGTCCGTGACCTCGCGCATGCCGGAGGTGACCGATTTTGCGATCTGCACCTCGGTTCCGGAGAGCAGAGCACGCACATCCGGGACCTGCGCGGAGAATTTCACGGCTCGTCCAGGTCGTCTGAAGCGAGCGCGGCCACCTCGCAGGTGCGCACGAGCTTGCGCGCATCGATCCGTGATAGGCCCGTGACCTGCACCGTCTCCCTGATCGCACCTTCCTCGTCCAGGATGTCGACGATGTCGCCCTTAGCAGGCTCGGCGACCTCCGACAGGCGGATCTCAATCAGGGTCGCGTTAAGGTCGAACTGGTTGCCCTGCAGGCCGACGATGGCCTCAGGGGACCGATACCGGATACGCACGGGCAGGCCCTCACTGAACCCGCCCGCGCGCCAGATCGCGTCTTGCGCCATGTTCGGATCGTTGAACATGGCATCGACCGCCAGCGCGAAGGTGCTCATTTCGGCGCGCGAAGCGCCTCGATGATGTCGGCCTTCGTCTTGGCCTGCGAGATGTCGACGTTCCGGTCCTTGGCCAGAGCTTCGAGCTCGGCCTTGGTCTTGATGTCGAAATCGTCAGAGCCAGAATCTTCGGGTTCTGGGCCTTTTTCGCCGGAAATGGCGCCGCCGTCGCTCGCGTCGTTGACCACCTCGTGGGTGCCGGCCTGGAGCGCGGTCTGCGCCTCGTCCCAGCCCAGGGTGACGATCTCGCCGTCCTTGCTGCCCTTTTCGCGCAACCGCATGGTCGCCTCCGTCAGTTCGAGGTGGTGCCGCGCACGAGGAGCGCAGGGCGCTTCACGAGCGGGAGCGGGTTGGACTCGGTGTGGATGTCCATGCCTTTGCCGAACTTCTTCGGCTCGAGCGGGGCCACGAACACCTCGGAGTCGGCGCCGTTCGGGGCCTGGTTGACGCTTCCCCAGAAATCCGGGGGCGCCCAGAAGTTGGTGAAGGTGTCGGTAGTGCCCAGCGGGATGAAGCGCACGTCGCCGGCCGGGATGAAGCGCTGCGGCACGCTGGTGGTGCCGTCCTCCTGCATGAAGGAAGCGCTGCCGCGGTACTCCTCGAAGGTGATTCCGCCGAAGGTGAAGCCCTTGCGGACGTCCTCGCGCAGGATCTGCGGCCCCGACTGATAGTACTTGAAGGCCTCCTTCACGCTGGCGTGGGTGGTGAACTTCCGGAACCACTCGGGCGAGCACAGGGCGTGCACGCCGGTCATGGTCTCGCCCAGGAGGTTGTCCTCCATGTACCCGGTGACGTCCTGACACTTGCCGAGGACGTCGGTCGACGACGTACCAAGGAGGAAGTCGACGACCTGCTCGGTGACGCCGAACGCGGTGAAGAGGTTCAGCAGCACGCTGCCGTCCGAGTCTCGGATGATGCCCTTCACGGCGCCCATCCGCAGGTTCTCCAGCGTGATGGCGTGCTTACGCCGCATCGTGATCAGCTTCCGATTCAGGAAGCCAAGCACGGTCTCCAGGCCCGCGTCGCCGCCGGCCGTGAGCGCCAGCATGTTCTGCACGTCCGTGGCGAGGACGCTGTCCTCGTGCGGGATGTGCGGGACCACGAAGGAGGCAGGCTTCTGCTTGCCGCGGGTGCCGAGGCTGGCCGGGCCGCCACGCGGGCGGGTCGGCAGCAGGTTGAGCACGCCGTTCTCGATCATCACGATGACGGAGGTCGTCGCGATCGGCTCGGCGGTGAACAGGCCGAGCTCGTTGATGCGGCCGTAGGCGTTCGGCACCAGCGAGATGTTGCCGGTCAGCGAGGCGGCCGAGAATGCGTCCTGGTTGAAGATGTCGAGGATGGTGGGCATCGGCTTACGCTCCTTCGCGCACGATGATGCCCGCCGCTTTCAGCTGGCCGTTGGCCGCTGCGCGCTTCGTCGCATCGTTGATGGTGGGGCCGTAGATCAGGCCGTTGTGGCTCACGACGGCGTGTCGGGAGACGACGACGGCCTTCTGGTCGGCGCTCGTGGCGTCGACAGGGGTGAACAGCACCGCCACGGCGGTCTGCGAGCCGTCGGCACCGGTGGCCGCGGCCACGACGTACTTGCCGGACACGAGCGCGAGCACCGTGCCAGTCTTCAGCTTGCCGGCGCCGGCCGCGATGATGGCGGTGTCGCGGCTGCGGTAGCTCGCATCCTCGACCTTGAGCCAGTCGGAGCCGACCTGTGCGGTTTCGAGAAATGCCATGATCAGGCTCCCTTGGTCAGGCCAGCCCGCTTCAGCTCACGCTGCATGCTGGTGGCGGATGCGGTGGGCCCGGCGTTGCCCTGGGCGGCCGGTGGGTGGGACGAAATCGAGGTCTGCTCCTCGCTCGCCACGAGCTTGTCGAAGAGCGCGGCGCGGGCCTGCTCGACCGTCTTGCCCTCGGCGAGCATGGTGGCGTCGAGGTCGGCCGGCAGGGTCGGGTCCTTGCGCCGAGCGAGCGCGACGAGGTTCTTGACCTCACCAGCCGCGCCGATGCGCTCCTTGGCCTGGGCCACGGTTGCGCCCTCGGCGAGGAGGCTGGCAGCCATGGCCGGCACGCCGCCCGCGACGCAGAGGGTGACGATCTCGGAGGCGTCGGCGCGCGACACCGTGGAGGCGGTCGCCGTGGGCTTGGCGCCGTCAACGACCGCGGCCAGAGCAGCGGTCGGGTTCTCGGGAATGACGGGTTCGTTGCCCGCCGGTGCGTTCGCCATGGGTTTTTCCTTCAGGCGTGGGGGGACGGCCGGCGAGGCCGCGGTGGGGCGAGCGCGGTTCGTCCACGCACGCCGGTCAGCCAGGGCGACGAGGCGCTCCGGCGGATGCTGGTAGAGGCGGAAGTCGAAGGCGGTGGGCTCGGGACACATCCCGTCGTGCCCGTCGTCCGCATCGATCTTGATGGTGGTGCCGGATGCCGCCGAGGCGCCGCGGGTCAGGACCCGATCGGCGTAGCCAGCCTCGACGGCTTCCTCGGGCGACATCCAGAGTTCGTCGCGCATGTCGGCGCGGGCCCCGTCCGGCGTGCGTCCGGACCGATCGGCGTAGATCCCGGCCATCGCGGCCGAGAGTGCGGAAAGCGCCTTGATCTGAAGCTGGTGCTCGGCGACCGTACCGAAGGTGAACCCCGACGGATCGTGGATCATCATGATGGAGCCCATAGCCATGACAATCTCGTCGCCGGCCATGGCAATCACCGATGCCGCCGACGCGGCGATCCCCTCGACGATGATGGTCTTCCGCCCGGTGTGAGCACTCAGCGCTGCATGGATGGCGGCCCCTTCGGTGGCGATGCCGCCACCGCTGTTCAGGCGGATCGTGACGTCCTGGCCGCGCCCGACTTGAGCAAGAGCCAGGATCACTTCGGTGTGGTCGAAGCTGTCATCCCAATAGAGGTCGCCGACCGTGCCCGAGAGCACGATCTCGTTCCCCGTGACCAGTACGGCCATGGTGCCTCCGTCGAATGGTGAAACGGCCGCTCAGCCGGCGGTCGGGGTCGGCTCGGCCGCCGGATCGTCGGTCGGCAGTGGCTGCGTATCGGTGGCCTTTTGCCGGCCGTCGCTCGTGTAGGAGAGGCCGAGCGCATCGGCCCGCTCGTTGTCGCTCGCCTGCTCGGCGTCGACCGTCTCGGAGTCGTAGCCGCCCTCGGCGACCTTCCGCGTTCGGGTGGAGAGACCCGCCTGGATCTCGATGGTCTTACCCTGCACGTCCTGGACCGGGTGGATGTACGGCCAGGCCTGCGGGATCCAGTTCACCGCGTAGGCGTCCTGCCGGGTCATCCCTGCCGGCAGCCGCAACGCGCCCGAGAGCAGGGCGAGGTCCATCCACCGGATCCAGATCGGCCGGCAGAACTGGAACACGACGAGGTGGTGCTGCCACTGCTCGACGGCGCGGCGGAAATCGTTGAGCGCCGCGCGCAGCGTGCGGTCGTTCAGCTGGCTGTAGTCGCCGCTCAGGATCTCGTAGAGGAGCCCGCAGGCCGCTGCGATGCCGCGCTTGGACTCGCGTACAAAGGCCTCGAAGTTCGGCCCCACGTCCGCAGGATTGAACGGGACGATGTCTTCATTGTCCGCGAGCACCTGCACGGTGCCGGGCTCTAGCTCCAGTGACGCAACACCGTCATCGTCAGCTGGGTCGGTGCCAAGCACGCCGCTGCCTGGCGGTCCCGAGCCGTCATCTTCAACGACCCGCTTCACGAATGCGACCAGACGAGCTGCGTTCTTCTTCCGGATCAGCTCGGCGTCGAGGTAGCCGTCGAGATCGTAGAGCGTGCGCAGAGCGCGGGCCAGCCAGGGTTCACCGCGGTCCTGGCCTGGGCGCATCGCGCGGTAGAGGTGGCAGACATCCGTGGCCGGCACCAGCGCGAGATCGATGTTGGAGACCAGCAGGCCGTCGCCTGGGTGCTCCCGATAGAGGTGGTACCCAGTGCGCTTTCCAATGGCGTCGTACTGGATGCCCTGACGGATCCGGTTGGCTGCATCCGTCTTCAGGTGCGGGCAGTGATCGCCCTCAAGGAGCTGCAGCTGCAGCGGCACCGTCAGCCCGTCCTCGGGTCGCCGGGTCCGCAGGCGAGTGAAGGTCTCGCCGCCCTCGACCATGCCGCGCACAGCCAGGGCGGTGAGGCCGTAGAAGTCGTGGGCGCCGATGCTATCGGACTCGTCCGTCCAGGCCAGGAACAGCTTCTGGATCTGTGCCCGGAAGGCGGCGTCCTCGGCCTTGCGCTTTTTTGCCTGCGGCTTGGTCAGACCCTCGTAGGACCGCGCCGCCATGGAGCGCGGCACGATGCCGATCCCAACGATGTTCGTGACGAGCCGGTCAACGGCTGCGCCCGCATAGGGGTTCTTCCGAGCTTGGTCACGCGACTTCCGGCGCAACTCGTCGAGCGAATACGTGATGGCTGTATTCGGCCCATAGCTGCCCACGCGCCACGCACGGGAACGGCGGCCGGTACCATTGGCCACATCGTAGGGCTGGCTCTCCGGCGCAACGCCCACGACCTCACCAGAGAGATCCATAGCCAGAGGCTTGATCTGACCGCCGCCCTTAAGGCTGATGCGCACATCACCGTACCGCATCACCACCCGCTGCGGCCCGTCGTGACGATCTGACGGGTGCGGCGCCTGACCAACCCACCCGACGCAGCATCTGCCGCGGCCTTTCTCCCCTGCAAGTCAGACAGGGCCTGACGCATCTCGTCGTAGCTGCGGTACGTGATCGTGGCCGCGTCAGGCGCCTCGACGCGCAGGGCGCCGGAAGCCATGGCGTTCTCAAGGGCCGCGATCTGCTTGTCGATGTTCGCAGCCATCACCACCTCGCGGGCCCGCGGCGGGCCTTGCTGCGCCGGACGCCGGCACGCTGGAGATTGCGGGCCGCCAGCGAACCAGCGGCGACCGTCGTTTCGGACACCGCCTCCTCAATGGAGATGGCTGGCCGGGTGCGCTCGATGCCCAGCGAGCCCTCAAGGTCGCGCCAGTGCACCTCGCGCCAGCGGTCCCAACCGCGCATTGCGGCGAGCCCGCGGGCGTAGTTCGCGCAGTCCAGCACCTCATTGCGTCGCCCGCCGATCGGCACCCACTCGCGCCTGGTTCGGCCCCGCTTCACGGCGGTGACCAGTTCCTCGGCGGTCAGCTGCTTGACCTGATCCTCGGTGACGTCGTCCGGGAGGTGGACGAAGCCGGCCGGGAAGGGCTTGCCCTCGGGCGGGCGGTGGAGTGCCAGGCACCCCATGAGCTCCTGCTTGGCGAACGAGGCGCCGATCCGGATCGTCTTCAGGCCGCGGCGCAGCTTCTTGCCTGCCGGGGTCGCGTCCTTCGCGCCCACGCCAAGGAACGCCGCCGCGTAGCTGTCCTGGCCGTCGACCGCGTGGACCGGCCGGCCCGCTTGGGTCCGGACGAAGGCGTAGACCTCGGCGGTGAAGCCGCTCGAATCCACGCCCCAGTCTCGCACCCGCATGTCGGCGCCGCTCTCGTGCTCCCACGTCTCATCGAACATGGCCTCAAGGTCTTTCCAGACCTGGGCCCGGACCGTGTCGCCGGGCAGCACCCGGTGCTCGATCAGCCAGCGCTCTCGGTTGCGCCCAAAGGCCCAGACGCTCGCCTCAAGGCGGTCTTTCTGGACGTCGACACCACCGAAGAGGATGAGCCCGCCCGCCGGCACGGTGCCGCTGCGGTATCGGTCCTTCCGGGCGTATACGTCCTGCCACTCCGGCGCGTCCGCGCCCTCTTTCCATGTCCGGGCCAGCTGGGTGTTGAAGAACGTCCTCAACGCCTCCGGGCCTCGTCTCAGCGCGCGGGCGAACTTCGCCACCGTCTCGCGGATCGTCTGCTTCGGCGCGTAGAGCTTCGACGCCTGAAAGCCCGCGTGGTCGTTCGGCACCGCCTCGGCACCGCAGTGGATGCAAAGCGCCCGGGCGACGCCATGCGCCTCCGGCGCCCACCGTTCCGGCTTCTGGTTCTCGCCGCAGCAGGTGAACGGCCGGGTCTGCCGCCACTCCACCTTGCGCAGCGCGACGAGCCGCTGAGGCTCAGTCATCGGGTGTTCGCAGGCCACACACTCGTAGCGCGCCGTCTCGGACCGGATCTTGCCGGCATCATCCTTGTCGAAGCGCACCTGCTCCCATTCGAGGGGATGCCAGCCGTGGCACCCGGGGCACTCGACGTAGGCCTTGCGCTGGTCGCTCTCCTCGTAGGACGCCTCGATGGCGCTGCGGCCGGCAATCGTCGGCGAGCAGGCCCGTACCGAAAGGCTGTTCGCCTTGAACTCAGCCTGCCGCTCCTCGGCGAGGTCGATCGGCGAGCCCTCACCACCGGCCGAGAGCGGATACTTGTCGATCTCGTCGCATGTGAGCAGCCGGATCGGCCGCATCGCGAGGTTGGTCGGGCTGTTTGAGCCCACCAGGGTGATGTGCCCACCCGGAAACTGCTTGTGCGTCAGGGTGGCGCCGGCATCCCGGGACTTCAGGTCCCCGAAGATCTCCTTCAGGACCGCCGTGTCGCGGATCATCGGGGCCAGCCGATCCTTCGAGAACGTCTCGGCCGCGTCGTCCTTCGGCTGCACCACCAGGATGGGGCACGGGTCGATGTGAATGAACCGGCCGAGGATGTTCTCGATGACCGTGGTCTTCAGGAGCTGCGTGCAGGCCATCAGGGTGATGGTGCTGACGCCCGGCTCGGTCGCCGCCAGCATCGGGCCGCGGGCCACCTCGACCCGGGAGACGATGAACCGGCCGCCGTTAGAGGATTCCTTGCTCAGGCGCCGGTAGCGCTCGGCCCACTCCACCACGTTGAGGTTCGGCGTTGGGGTGACGCCCTTCCGCCAGGACCGGGCCAGGCTCTCCGTATCAGCTGAAGTCGGCCGGGGGATCGCCGAGCTCGGAGAGGTGCTGTTTGACATGCGCGTTCAGGATCGTCGTCAGCGCGCGGGGGTCGACCTTGAGCTCATCGGCCATCACGACGGCGACCCGGGCGGGCCAAGACAGCCAGGCATCTCGTAAGTCGCGGGCGGTGTCGAAGAACAGCTTCTCGGCCGCCTCGCGGTCGACCAGCTTGCCCTCGTTCTTCTCGACCTCTTGCTTGCGCTGCAGGCCGAGGAAGTTCTCCTTCCGCCGGATGGCCAGCGGGAGGGGCAAGTTCGTCGGGTCGAGGCCGGCCTCGTCGTCGTCACCCTCGGCCGGCACCGCGCCGGGTCTCGGCATCACCTCGCCGATCGTCTGCCAGGTGTCCGGCTTCGGCTTGGCTGGCGCCTTCGGCTCGGGCGCCGATCTGTTACCTGTTACCACCCGCACCGGGCGGTGGGTAACGCCACCCCGGTAGCTCGCCGGCCGCTGGTCGAGCGCCCATTCGGTCGCCTCGACGTCGATCAGCCCGGCCTCGTTCAGGACGAGAATACTCTTTTGCTTCCAGCCCGTTACCGTCTTCCGAGACACGCCGCGTCGGCGGGCGAAGTCGGCTTGGCTTAGGAATTTCGCCCCGGTCGTTTCGGCCATAGGCGCTGTTACCTGTTACCCTGTTACTGGGTTTTGGGACCCTGGCGCTGCGAACTCTGGGGACCCCGACCACCCATATCGGTTTTGGGGTCCAAGGGTCCCTGACAGGTATTGGCCTGCCCCATCTGGAGATGCGGCACCTAGTGCGGGTGAACGCCGTTCAGATTGGAGCTGTTACGAGGGACGTGCAGCCTATCTGAACGGATAGGACCGCAGGGAGATACCCAATGTTCAAGACACTTACGCTCGGTGCTGGCCTGATGGCTGCCAGTTTGTTCCTGGCAGCGACACCGTCCTCGGCAGCACCGCTCGGCGTCGTGACGGCGACTGAGTCTGCGGCCGCTGTGGAGACCATTCAGTACGGCTACGGAGGCTATGGCGGGGGCGGTTACGGTCGCCGCGGTTATGGTGATGGATACGGTCGCCGTAGCTACGGCGGTGGTCGCCACTTCGGGCATCGCTTCGGTGGTCGAGAGTTCGGCTTCGGTCGAGGCCGCGGGCACGGCTACGGTCGAGGTTACGGCCGGCGCGACTACTACTAGGTCTTACCGGCGCCCCTTATGAGCAGGGGGCGCCGCTCTCCGATCTGGTGGCATGCTCAGCCCAGACCTCTTGGTCTTCGCTGTCTGCGATTCGTACCAATGTGGCCTTATGCAGAATGAGGCCTTCCCGAGCATGAGCCTTTGCAGCTACCAAATCTCCCGGCTCCACTCTTGAACCAATCTCGTTCTCGCCGTCGTAAAATTCGATGCGGTATGTCATGAGGCGTTGACGCGCTTAGCTCGTGACGGGTTGGCCCTCCCAAATAATCAATCTGGGTCGGTGACACGCCGACGATGAATTTAAGCAAGCAGCGAAACGCCTGTAATTCATCCAGGCAAATTATTTCCGAAAATCGCCACTTACCTAGGATGGAAAATACGTGTTATCTTTGCTTCCATCTCAGCATCTGCCGCCAAGCTGGTCGAAGGCTTATTATGCGACTGGAACGAAATGAAAGCGGCGACTGGATACTGGATCCGAGTCAGCTTCATTCCCGGCTTATGATCAATCCGAGCTTGATGCGCCAGAAGATGCGGCTTGGGCAAGTTACCAGCCGCATCGAGAAAGGGATCGAGGAGCACGTCGGCACCTGGCGAGTAACGCTTTGTGTTGCAACATCAGTATGGGAAGGCATCTTCGATGATGCCGGAATGCTGATGAGCGAACGAATGATCTAGGGCTGCGCAATCGGCGTGGCTTAAAGTCATCAAACCAAACCCACAGGTTGATTGTGAATAGTGCCCTGATAGGGTCAGACCTTACCAACCAGCCTACACGGTGGAGAAGCGGGACAACCCGTCTCCGTAGAGGCCTAACATCGATCCCATCGCGGGAGAGTACAGCGCCTACACGGTTTTTAACGATCTACAATAGTTCGCCGCGCAGCGCAACGTTCCACTCCTCTAATCAAGCGCTTTGTGCTGCAAGAAATCTGCCGTTGCGCAGAGTACCCCATCAGGGCACGTTCTCCTTCCACATCGCCGCAAAGGAAGGGACATTTATGACCCGTGATAGCACCCCCGAGCAGGATCAGTTCTTCGCGTTGGAGGCAGCCCAGCAAGTCGAGTTCGACGGCGAAGGCCCATTCATGTTCCCGCTCTGCGAAGCGAAGGCTGGCATCCTGATGGGCGAGGATGTCGGGATCCTCATCCTGAAGACCGTAGATGGAGACCGTTTCGGGATTCCCATGGGTCACGAGGCCCTGTCGACCCTCTACCAAGTCATTGGCGAGTCACTCCGCGGATTGAAGCCGGAAGCCGAGGTGATGCAGTGAACGATCTACCCAGGAGGTCACCGCATCTAAGAGCGCGCTGATTAGTGCAGCGTTTCACCCGGCTCTAGGAACTGGCCCATTCCGTCTACCTCGACAGCGTGGAGGAACGCTTTGTGAGCGGCTTGATCGGTGAAGAAATTTTCCGTCCAGACGGTTGAGCCGCCCTCCTGATCGACAACCTCTAAGGTCCAAGCCTCTGCAGTGCCCGCAAAGCGGTAGATCTGAACCTCGACGGTGATCCCTTCGCGTGTGAAGAGACCCGATAGGTGTGAGTGCTCAAGCTCGCGATCAGGTATCGACAAGGGCCACCTCTTCACATGCTTGAGAACCGGCCCTAACCCAATTCATCACTAGGCTGGCGGGCCGGAAGGCGGATGCTTCAGCACTTCCGTAATCTCCTCCCGCGATTTACCGCGAACACGATATCCCATTGCCTCAAAGCGTTCGATGAGCGCGGGGCTTTCGTCCGCCGAGGCCGCGGCCCACTCCGCAAGCATGTTGTTGATTGAGGCGAGGCGTTCACTAGGCGCCGCATCGGCGTTCGGATCTTCATCGGTCATCAGGTTCGTCTCCATCGTTCGGGATGAACGGCCGAGCGAGCTATGACAAAGCGACGTTCATGCCGCGATCAGTTCAGGAGCGCCCAAGGGTGTGCCTTCGATCAATCCGTCAGTTTTGATGAAGCTTCCTACGTGTCGTGTGACCCGCCGTTAGATAGGAACGATGCCCAGAGCGGTTGGCATTCGGCGGTAGCCGACGAACCCGAATGCCCCCACCCGTCAGGGCGGACGGCGAACGCTTGTCCGCTCCTGATCGCCTCGGCTGTGTTCTCTGGCCCAGCAACGCCCTGCGTACCACCCGGTGCCGTGGCGGGCGAAAGGCCGGCGGGTGGGCTGGCGCCTATGCCTCTCGCAGATGCGCTGTGGCTCCAGATTACTGATCCCAGCAAAGCCAGGGAGATCAGGCCTATCGATCTCAACATGGGGGGGGCCTTTTCAGCCTAGCCGCTGGTCGGGAGCATCATCGCGCGGCGTTCCATTGTAGCCCTCCATCCAAGATGCACGCTCCTCGCTGTCACTTGAATAGGGCAGGCGTCCTTGGGGCGACCATGAATGCGGGCTTGTGCGCCTTCCTCGATCGGATCAATGTGTGAATGACGGGTCTGGGCCATGACGGTGACTCCGCTCTCGGGTGACCATGAATAACTGCACCGAAATGGAACATGATCCTGCGGCATAGCATGCAGCGCTACCCCTAGCCGATGACGATACCACTCGGCTCTTCGCTTCCCGCAGGGGCGTGGAATCGCGTGGAAGCGCGTTGCCGTGAGACATCATCGGATCGGGATCGCACTTCATGAAGCTCACTCTCTACATCGCCGGAGCGCTGCACATCGCGTTCGGCATCTTCTTCCTGCTCGCGTCTTCTGGAGCGCCCGCATCGGAGGGCGGACTATACCTTGGCCCAGCCCTTGGAGGCACGATCGGCGGCTTCGTCATGCTCGCGCTCGGTCGAGCGATCCAGCTGCTGAAGCGTATCGAGCGGAGCGTCAGACGCCCGGTCGAGGACTCGATCCAGCCCTGACCCGTCACTGCATCTTTTGAAATGGAAAGGTGTCCCCAACGCCTGGCGGCACCGTTCCGTAAACCGCGAGCGTGACGGGCTCGGTTACAGAGGCTGGACCTCGGCGATCCCAAGCTCGACCGGCGAAGGCCTGCCGAACAGGCTAACCGCCACGCCAAGGCGATCGTTGGCGAGGATCGCGTTCACTACGGCAGGGAAACTCGCAAAGGGACCCTCCCGAACGATCACGCTTTGGCCGACCTTTATGCCAACCGGCTCGACAATCTCGCCTTGTGCGATCCTCCCAACGAAGCGCTGCAGCACATCAGCGTCGAGCCGAGCCGGCTTCAGGACCATGCCTCCGATGTTGCCCTCCGTGGAAGCGTCCGCGACGGGATAGCAGACGAGTTCAGCGACCCCGTGGGCAGCCTTGGCCTCGTCGAGGTGGTTGGCATCAGCAACCCCAATGAAGACGGTCCTCAGAAGCATCGGCTTGCGGCGGACCACGCGCCGGCCGCGACGGACAACGACCTCAGAGGTACGCGGCTGGTAGGTCACCACGTCTGCGGCCTGGAGAGCCTGCAGTGCTCGCTCGCCCATGCGCGGCTTCGTGCGGGCGATGTACCAGAGCAAGGTCGGATCGATGGTGGGTGACGCTACCCCGCAAATCGGATCTGCAGCGCTCCTGGCGTTGGCCATGGCCGGCTGGCCAGGCGCGGCACGACCGATCCCCTCCCTCAGTTCGATCCGACGCAGTTCTCGACGCTGGCGACGCTCACGTTCACGCTGGCGCTTGCCCTTGGCTCGGCTGCTCATGGGTACTCCTTGGAATGGGACAGGGAGGAAGGGTGAAGCTCAGGCGGCGCGGCCCGCTTCGAGCAGGACGTCGTTCCAGTCGGCGCCGGATCCGGCAGGGATCTCGACCCGGACCTTCAGGCCCCGCTGCGCCAGACGGTGCGCTAGGGCGTAGGCGGCTGCCTGGCCGCCGAATTTCGGATCGCGATCCCCGAAGATGAGGATCTCCCGAGCCGTAACGGGGGGCATCCACTTCGCCATCATGCTGCTGCTGACGGCAGCCCAGGTTGGGACCCCGAACAGAGAGGCGGCTGCGAAGGCGGTCTCGATGCCCTCCGCAATGCCGAGGACGGGTCCCTCCTCGAACAGCCTGATCGCTGCTCCTTCGGGGATGGTGCCCGGCATCAGGCGACGCGGGACCTCGACCGGTGCCTTATGGCCGTCCGGGGTCAGGTATGTTCGGTGTAGCGTGGCAGGCTTGCCGTCGGGTCCAGAGACCATGGCGATCATCGCCGGGTGCCAGGAGGGCTGGTCATCCTGATAGCGCAGCCGTTCCACCGTCCGGAGGCATCGCGGTGCTTCGTTGAGGCCGACGCGGGTCACTAGGTAGAGGGCCACCGGATCGCCGGGCACGACAACCTTGGATTCGCGCCAGAGACGGCGGAGCGATGCACGACAAGCGTCAGGCGACGAGCGGCGTCGGCCTCTCTGCTCGGGCACGCTGCCCAGTAGTAAGTCGACCCGCTGGGCGAGATCGCGGAACCCGCAGCCCGTCGCCTTCATCGCGAGGTCGGCCCCGTCGCCGGCACCGCAGTGATTGCAAATCCACGTCCCACGACCCTCGCGGTCGTCGAACCGGAACCGGGTCTTGCCACCGCAGATGGGGCACGGGCCCTGTTTGCCCGACAGGTAGCGGGCGTCCACCCCGACGAGCGGCAGGAGACCGGCCCAGCGCCCCCTGGCCCGATCACTGAGCGGCGTGCGCATGCGTGCTGCCCTTCGCTTTGATGTAGGCGATCTGGCGGGATTTGATCCACGACAGGATGAAGGGCGTCGGCTCGACCAGCGGCGCGTTGTGGTAGCGATCAGGCCAGACGCCGGTCAGCTCACGGAACTTGTGGGCGGCCCAACCCTCGGAATAGTTGCGGCGCCGAGCGAAGTGCTTGAGCTGGCCGAAGAGCGATTCTTTCTCGATCGTGCTGGCCTGCGCCCGCTTGGGCGTCATCTCGACAAGCTCGCCGTCGTCGCACTGGACCTCGCTCTGCTTCTCCGGCTTGAAGCCGCAGGCGGGGCACTTCGGGACCTTGGGCGGCTTCAGGAAGGCGCATGAGGGGCACTTCGTCGGCAGGGCCTCGGGCCGGACCTTGGCCTCACGCTTCTGGCGCTGGCGACCATCGTCGAGGGCATCGTGGTGAATGTCCGTGACCAAGCCGAGCCGAAGGTGGGTGTCGGAGTGGTCGAGGATCAGGCAGTCCGACTTGCCCTCGGCGGTCCGCAGGCCGCGCCCGATGATCTGGACGAACAGCATCTCGGATTTCGTCGGCCGGGCGAGGACGATGCAGCGGACGTCGAGATCCACGCCCGTTGTCAGGCACCCGACACTCGCGATGGCGCGAAGCTCGCCCGCGGTGAAGCGCCGGAACAGCGCCTCGCGTTCGGCGGACTTGGTGTAGGCGTCGATGTAGCCGGTTGGGACCCCTGCCGCCTCGAACTGGGCCTGCAGGTTCTTCGCATGGGCCCGGTCGACGCCGAAGATGAACGTCGGGCGGTTCTCGCTCCGCTGCAGCCATGTCTGGACGATGTCCGCGACCAGGGCAGGCTTGTTCATGGCCTTGCCGAGATCGCCCTCGTGGTAGTCGCCGGCGACCGTGCGGACCCCGGACAGATCGGGGTGCGACGGCGCGTAGACCCGGAACGGCGACAGGTAGCCGGCCTCGATCAGTTCGGCCGTGGTCGTGACCTGCACGAGGTCGTCGTAGAACTTGCCGAGGCCCTTGGTCCACGGCGTTGCCGACAGCCCTACGAACGGCACCGAGGCCCAGTCCTCGGCCTGCATCCAGACGCCCAGCATCTCGAACCAGCGGTGAGCTTCGTCGATCACCACGATGTCGAACCGCGGGATCGCTCGCCGCTGCAGGGTCTGGATCGATGCGATCTGGATCGGCCGCGTCGGGTCCGTCATCGGGTGATTGCCCTGGATCACCCCGACGTCGCGGATGCCCTCGGCCCAGAACGAGCGCACGGTCTGGTCGATGAGCGACAGGGCCGGAACCACGAACAGCACCCGCTTGCCCTTCGACAGGGCGCCCTGGACGATCGCCGCCGCGACGACGGTCTTGCCTGCACCAGTCGGAGCTTGAATCATCGGGCGCCCATGTCCCGCAGAAAGCGAACTGCGAAGTCGATTGATCATCTCGTGCTGGTGCGGCCTGAGCGTTCTCATCGAACACCTCCGACACGGACTTGGCCGTTGACGATCTTCGTGATGTGCTGTCGCCGCACGCCGAACCGAACGGCAATCTCTCGGTGAAAAAGACCTGTTCCGCCGAGCCTTCGGATTTCTGCTACCGCGGCATCGCTGAGCTTTGCGGCGTAATGCGTCTCGCCGACGGCAGAAGAGAGGTTCGTTGCGCGAGCGTGATCATTGTTCTCAGAGTAAGTGGTCCACTCCAAGTTCTCGACGCATGGGTCCGTCTTGACGCCGTTGCGATGATTGACGATGGGCAGCCGTCGTGGGTTTGCGATAAACGCGATTGCTACCAGCCGATGGATTAGCATCTTCCGTGGACGCCCATCGGCGTCCATCAGCGACACATAGGGGTAGCCTTGCGGACTGACGGTGTGCCGCAACATCCGGCAAGCGCGGATTGCGGAGAACACTTCGCCAGCGTCGCCGACCATGTAGCGGGGAAAGCCGAGGATGGCGCGGAAGCGCTGTCCATCAACAACCACTTCGGAATGGCCCGCTGCGAGGGATTCTCGCAGCCGCTCGACGATCCGGACCTGATGGGGGCGGAGGACCCGGCTCATCAGGCGTCCTCCTCGACGACGTCGAGTTGGTCCCAGTCGTCGTGGTCCTCGCCGTGTTGGAGGACGGGCCCGAAGGCGTCGTCACCGAACGGATCGGGGGGTGCAGCCCCGGGGGCTCCCCCGTACAGAGCCTTTTCCTGAAACGTCTCTTCGCGGCTAGGTAATAGGTTCCTTTGAGTTCCTGTTAGGTTCTTTCCCCGGCACGTCGTGCCGCTTACCCGTCCTTCATATGCCGCTAACCCGTCCTTAATCTGCCGGTAACCCTCCCCACCCTTGGCGGCATCCTCTGCCGCAAAGGGTGGTTCCTCGGAGGCGGCGTCGACAATCGCCAGGAGGTCGAAATCATGGCCGAGGTTGAGGGTGATCAGGTCCGCCGCCCGGCCCCCGAGCCGGTTGCCACGGGGCATGCGCTGGATCACCTGGGCGGCGGTGAGTTCGGCGAGCACCAACCGAACCGTTCGGACAGCGAGCCCGGTGTCGGCCGCGATGGTGGCCTGCGAGGGCCAGCACTGCCCCTGCTTGTCGGCGCGGTCTGCGAGGGCAGTAAGGACGACCCGGCAGGTGGTCCGCACCTGCTGACGCTTCACCCATTTGGCTGCGATCACGCTCATCGGCCGGCTCCCTTCAAGGAAGCGGCGACGAGATCATCGGCGGCACGGTAGGCGTGCTCTGCAGCCTTCGGCAGGCTCGATGCCTTGGCGATGGAGGTGCAGCCGTAGCGCAGCAACCGCTCGCCGAAGTCGACGACCATCCGGTTGTCGCCGGACACCTGAGCCCGCTGGATCAAGTCCAGACAGAGGTTCCGCAGGGCCGCGTCGGCCGCGTCATAGAGGCTTCTGTCCGCAGACAGCCGTGGCTTGAGATCAGACATGACGCTTCCGTTCCGAAAACCGGGCTGCGGTCGGTGAAAGGTTTCAGGCTGTTAGGTCGTCAGGTGCCGCGCGGGCGGCTTGGATCAGGGAGGGGCGCGGATCTGCACGCGGAGGCGCACCTCAGGCTTCAGGTGGCCCCGGAACTCGGCCGGGGTTTCGCAGCACCGCTCGCGGAAAGCCTCGAGGCACGCCGCCGTCTCGCGATGCGCAGCCGCGCGCTGCCGGTTCGTCTCCGCGGCGATGGGCAGGTCTTCCGCCTCAAGGCTGAGCGCGAGGCGGCCATCCTGAGCGGCCCGCTTCTCGTGCCACCGGATCAGGCGGTCGATCGAGGCGGTCGGCGGCACGTCATAGACGAACGGCTCAGCCATGGTGCTCACGGCTTCCCCGCAGCCGCGCTCGCAACTGGGTGACCTCCCCACTCAGCCGGGCGATCTCGTCCTCGAGATCGAGGTGGGTGCGCTCGTCCGAGGCCAGGTGCGCCCGCATGAAGGCCGTGTAGGCGTCCGCCGCGGCCTGATGGTCGGCGAGGTCGTCGCTGGTCTGAGCGAAGCGCTTGGCTTCCACCCACCGGTCGAACAGGCAGGACCGGTACGCCTTCACCCGCTCGACGATGGGCGGGGACGTCGAGGAATTGGAGACAGCAAGGGGCATCGGCCAAAGCTCCGGGGTTCGGGAGCGCCGTGTTCGGGCGGGAAGACAGGGGTGGCGGTGGAGCGCTAAAGCCGGCTCACGGAGGCGGCTGCGCGTGGGTGAGCGGGATCACTCGTCACTCTCCCTGAGCCAGACGCCGAGAGCGGTAAGCGAGAGCCCGAAGCGCATCAGCGTCCGGCCCACCGGGTCGCGCAGCCAGACGGGACACGCGTTCCGCAAGCGCTTCGAAATCTGCCGCGAGGCACGCCAATTCATCTGATCTCTCCCGGCTGCGTGCTGCGCGTGCCGCTCGGATAGCGTCGATCTCGACGGCCTCGACACGCCGGGCCTTGCGGTACCAGAGGTCGAAGGCACGCCAGTAGGATAGGCCCGCCCGTCGCGCGGCTCGCCCGATCTGGGTCTTCACCCGGTCGTCCGCCGCGAACGGCCGGGCCAGTTCCCGCAACCCCTCGGCCGCTTCAAGAACCAGGGCGGTCAACGACCCCTCCCAAGACTTTTGGGACATCTCCCAACGCTCCTTCGCCACAGTGATGGGCGTGACGAGGAGGTTGAGTTTGGAGTCCCTGAACGGTGGAACGGACAAGGTCGGACCTGACGTGCGCGGTGCTCTGGCGGGCGAGCGCGTGCGGCAGGGCCGAACCCTGGAAACAGAGATGGGAGGCGGTCACGAAGCCGCCTCCGCGAAGGCGCGAGCCGGCTTGATCGGCTCCAAGTCGGCGGCGCGGACCATGCCGCCGGAGATCTCTTCGATGCGGGCGGCAACCCTGATCGAAGGCCCCCTCTGGCGGAACCTGAGCTTGCGGACCCCGAAGATGGAGATGTCGCCGATGCGCTCGGCCAACACGGCATCGTCGATCTCGGCCGTGCGCATCCAGTCCTTGAGCAGCATGGCGGGCTTACCTCCGGCCGGTGGGGGTGGACGCAGCGAGCCGCCGGCACTGCCCACGTTGGGCGATGCCCTGGCCGTGCTCTGCGTTGACTTGATCGCGGTGCTGCCGGCGCAGGATCGACGGGCTGCGCAGGAGCGGCTGGCGAACCGCCTTTACGAGCAGGCCTGCACGCCGCGGAGTGGACAGGCGGCCGCGCTGCTGGGCGCCATCGCCAACGCGCTGATGCGCCTGGAACGCTGAAGGGTCTCGGCCATGCTGACCCGAGGATTTGGACATCCCGACCAGGAGACGACCATGGCCGACGACACGGATGAGGAGATGTTCGAGATCGAGTTGGACTCGATTGAACGGACGCTGTGTGCTCCGACGGCGATCTACGACATTCAGTTCGACTGCACCCGAGGCGACTGCATCGTGAACATCACGGTGACGATCGACGCCGAGAACGTGACGACGCTGGAGATCGTCCCGATGGGCATGAGCGAGTTGAACCGATCTTTCGCTGCCCTGGCCGAACAGACGAAGGCGTGGCGGATCGTTCCGGGATAGCCTGAACGCGAGAATGGTAGCGTTCATGCCTGAACGCTCCTTGGATTTATGGTATTGACGCCGCGGTACGGATCGATTTCAGCGACATGAGCATTGCCTTGCTCCGCTGTTAATTGAAATAGACTGTATTGATCCACAGATTTTGGGTCTGGAACGTTTTCAGGCCAGGCAGCATCTGCCGGCCAATTTGCCCTGAACCACAACATGACTTCTTCGTACTTGCGTATGGTGAAAGTTACCGAAGGATCTGCTAAGCGCCGAAAAAAACGCCAGTCCCCGGCCGCCCTCTGCCCGATCGTCGACTCACGCCCGCCGACTGCTGAGATGTATACAGCGAGGCAGGTCACCAAATTTTCGCGCAAGAAGCTATCCATAGCCCGACGATAGTCGGACGTTTCCGAATAGTCAACGGAAACGTCCGAGTGGCGCTCTTGAGCGCATTTTCGGATAAGACCGAATGACAAAGCGGAACCTCAGCCTCTTGAAGCAGCGAGTTAGCACCCGGCTATCTCAGCTCGACATGTCTCCCGCCGAGGCAGCTCGACGGGGAGGGCTAGCTAAGGATTTCATATATGACATCCTGAATGAACGAAAAAAAACAGTTCGCGCTGACAGTATTGAGAAATTAGCCCGGGCTCTAGATTGCGATTGGCAGTATCTAGATGGCTCTCAGCATGAAATTAGCATTGTAGATAATATTGTAGATTTTGACAGACCGCCTGTTTACATTGTTGGAGAGGTCTCTCCCGGAGTTTGGCTGGACAAAGATTTCATATACAGCCATCGATCCCAGGCCTCCGACATGCCTACCTTGCCGCCAGATACTAGATTTCCATCAGAAGGTCAGGTCGACCTGTATATCCGTGGAAATAGTATAAACAGATTTGCGCCGAGCGGCTTCATCTTACGATGCGTGCTAATGGATTTCTGGCCCGAGCTAATCCGCGATGGCGATTTGCTTATTATTGATAGATTTCGAAATGGCCTACGAGAAAGAGCGGCTTGGAGAATTCGACCTACGCCGCAGTACATAGACTTTTCCTCGGATACTTCTGATCGCAAGGAACAAATTACATGGAGAGCTCCCGTAAGCACTCCAGAGAATCCATTAAGGGATGCTGCAACCTTCAAGGAGTTTGCAGGCTACGAACCAGATGAATACAAACCGGTTGCGGTGGCGATTTTCGCCTACGCCGAATCGCGCATACGAAGAATGTTCTGACCGATTTCCGAAATTTCGTTGACATTCGGAAACTTCCGAATGATGATCTGCTCTATCGCCCCAGCGGTGGAGCCCTTCCGTGCTGCTCAACCTCCTCCCCTTCGCCCCCATCCTTGGTCTTTCAGTCATTTGGTTCGCCGGCCATCTCGCCTTCCAGATGGAGGGCTGATCGATGGCTTCCGAACCCCCGGCTACGAGGAGGGCAAAGGAGATCTGCCAGCCCGAGTGGCGCTCTGCGCTACTGGCTGAAGCCGTCCGACACACAGCTCATCTCGCCGGGCCGATCAGCCCCTTCGCGTTGTTCCGACACCTACAGGACTGGCTCGGCTTGGCCGAGGAGGAATGCGGCGGCGAGATCCACACCATCCTGTTCCTGATGGTCCGCAGCGGCCTCTACACATCGAATACGCACGACGTGGAGACCGGCACCATCACCCTGGCTGCGGAGACGCGCCTGACCGCCTCACGCGTCTTGACGCTGTGCCTGCACAGCGACGTCGAGGCCGAGACCGAGGGCGAACACGAGATCTGAGAGGTTTCGGGTGAGCGCGGCGCGCCACCCGACACAAACGGCCCCCGCCAGTGCAGCAACACCAGCGAGGGCCTTCCCCAAACCCAGGAGATGAAACCATGGAACAGGGCAATTGCCTTGATAGCACCCTCATGTCCGCACGCCATGAGGTCGACGTTCGATTTTCGGGTGAGCCTACGCTGGAGACGGCAATCACCGGCCTGCTGCAGGACCCGTCACGGGACGGCTCGGCAGGCAACGGCACGCAGATCCTCGAAATCGGAGCAGGGCAGCCGGACCTGCCGCCTGCCATGCCCGGCGAGTGGCACGCGAACTCGCCGACGCCTGAGCTGTTCGCCCTGGTCAGCGAATGGATCACCCTCGACGCGGAAATGAACACCCGGCCGATGAGCGACGCCGAGCTCTCCCTGAAGGGCAACCGCTCGTACGAGCTCCACGGCCTGATCTGCGCGTTCGAGGCTCGGTGCTTCGAAGATATGCGGATGAAGACGGCCATCTATCGATACGAAGGCCGCGACGCGCGCAGTCTGGCAGGTGAGCCGCCCTCGATGGCAGAGGCCGCTTGGCTCAGCGTCGTACGCGATATCGAGGCGCTCGGTGACAAGCAGCCCATCCGCGGGCTGGGCATCTATGATCCAGCATACCCTGTCATCGAGGAAGGCCGCCGCCTGCTACGGGCCTACCTCGACGCCCACCACATTTACGAGCAGGACCCAACGACGATCGACCCGCGCCCCGAATGGAGCGCGGCGGGCCGTGCCTTGGACGATTACCTCAAGGGAACGATCCTCGAGACGGTGCCACTCACGACCGGCGCCTGCCGCGAACTGGCGCGTTTCGCCGTCGAGTACTCCGACGCGATGGAGTGCCAGATCTCGGACGGCGACGAGAAGGTGATCTCGCGCCTCATCGCGCAAAGCCCGATGCTGGACGAAGGGATCAAGAGCACGAAAGCCGGGCCGGTCTTTGCCCTTGCCAAGGCTGATGCCGATGCGCTCGGCCTGTCGGCGCTCGGCATCCACGAACTCAGCGGTCTCTACGACAAACTCGGCGCCGCTCGCGCGCTGTGGGGCGCGGCGATGTGCGAGCCCCTGGCTGTGGCTAGCCGCTCAGCCCAAGGCTTCGTCGTTCGATCGCACTTCGGCAGCCGAGCGGAATACGAAGACAGCCGCGCCGCCTTCCTCATGGATCGGATCGCGACCGAGATCGGCAACCGTCCCGCGATCAACGACCAGGAGCGCGACAACCAACTGGCTCTGCGCATCCAGCAGGAGATCGCGTGCGAAGGGCGCATTCAGAACCCGGCCCTGCTGGCAGACATCGCCCAGGCCTGGGGCTGAACCGATGTCACATCTGACTGGCACCGCCGCGCTCGCCCGCTGCGTCTCCACCATCCTCCGCCGGGACGGCAGCGAGATCCAACTCGATGCCATCCAGAGCAGCGCCGAGGGCCAGGCGATCCTTGCCGAGATCGACGAGGCCATCCTCGCGATCGAGGGCCAAGTCGCCTTCGGCCGGGAGACCGACGATCCGTCCTGGCGAACCCGGGCGGAGATCGCGCTCAAGCGTAAGCGGAGGAGCCGTCCCCTGCTGCAGGAACGGATCGGTGCGCTCCGGCGCGCCGAGCGGGCGGCAGCGCTCGGCGCCAGTCAGGCGCAGGTCTCATCGAAGGTCGACGCCAAGCGGCATGCCTTCGTCCAGGCCGCCTACGAACTCCTGGGTCACGAGGCCTGCACGGAAGTATGGGCACGGGCCCAGGAGAAGCAGCCGGCGCTGTTCGCAGGAAGCTCCACCGACCCAACAGGGGATGCCGCATGAAACCCTCACGCGACATCACCGCGGATCGCTTCCTCGCGGCTGCTTACACCGACGCCGTCGGACGTAGATGGGATGTCACCCTGCTCGACCGGCTCCTAAGCGAACCACCAATCCGCGAAAGGGTCAGCAACCTCTATCGCGATGCCTTTGACGATGAGCGCGAGGAGGGGTTCGACTTCCACCCCATAACTGTCTGGAAACTGCTCAAGCAAGGCATCAAACGGGAAGAGGTCGTCGCTCTCTATCTGCTACTTGTCGTGCGCTACCGCGATCGGCTCGAACTCAGCGGCGGTACGCGATGAAGAGGTCTATCGATCTTAGGTTTGAGCCGCCGGACCCGATCCTGGCAGCGCTCGAACTCGTCGAGGCGGCCGAGCAGGCTCACAGCGCAGCTTGCATCTCACTCGATGAAAACGACGATGCCTCCGTCCGCCGCTGTAATGCGGCTTGCGATCATGCGGCCGCAGCACGGCAGGATCTGATGGGGATCATGCCAACGACGCTCGGCGGTCTCCGGGCCCTCGCTGAGCATCATAGGCGCTGGTGCAAGCAGGGCGCGGAGGATGGCTTCGCCCAAATCGTCCGGGCATTGGCGGCTTGCGAGTCGGAATGGCCTTTGAGCACACCCAGCAGGGCGGAAACTGAGCGAAATCAGGCACATATCTGCCTGATTCCGCATGAGGTTTCGACACCACACCCACTGGGATGCTCCAGCGGAATTCCCGGCCCTGCCGAACTCAGATTGGCATGGTCGAGGCTCGCTCCCGCCGCCCGCGATCAGATCGGCCTCGTCGTGCTGGATATGGTGCTGCAGGAGTTCATCCACGGCGACGCCTGCGTCGTGGGTGGCCAGCCCGAGGACCGACCCTTCCCGGACGATTCGGACGAGCATGACCAGATCCGGGGGATGGCTGCCGAAGCATCGAACCGACGGCTGAACGAGCTCACCCCGCTACTCTACGGGCTCCTCCCGGACCTCTTCGGGCAGCCCGGCGAGAATCCGATGTGGTGTGCCAATCCTGGTGGTCGACCCGGTGATGCCAGCAGTACCGATCGTGGTCCGACCGCCTTCCGCGACCGATCGGGGGAGGGGCATGTGAACGGAGGTCGCGGTGGCTGACCTCCTCACGCTTCACGAGGCCGCTGCCCGCATCCCGATGAGCCCGAAAACGCTTCGGGGCTACATGGCGACCGGCGCCGTGAAGCACATCGCATTCGGGCATGGCTTGAAGCGGAAGCGGCGCATGTTCCACCCTGACGACATCCAGGCCTTCATCGACGGGCTGCGGAGGAGCGAGTCGTGTCCACCTATCGACCGAAAAACAAAGCGGGCGCGCACACCTCTCCTTTCTACCTCTACGACTTCTGGCTTGAAGGTCGTCGGTTTCATGGCTCGACGGGCTGCCGCCTTAAGCGAGAAGCGGACCGCGAAGAGCAAAAGCAACGGCTGATCGCGAAGGCGCAGATCGCCGCTGCACCGACGCAAGACGAAGCGGCTCCACTCACGATGGACATAGCTGCGGACCGATACTGGGAGGAGCGAGGTAAGTTCTTCCGCGGAAACGCCCGGGCCACATTCGAAAGTTCGCTCGCCTGGCTCGTCACTGCCGCCGGTCCCGACACCCCGATCCGATCCATAACGAATTCGACGGTCGCCTCCCTGGTGGCGCGGCGCCGAGGCGAAACCGCGAAGCGCAGCGGGAAGCCTCGCCCGGACACACCGCCACCGAAGCTCGTCACCAACTCCACGGTGAACAGGACCGTTCTCGAACCGCTGCGCATGTTGCTGAACCGCGCCCGGGACGCCTGGGATGAACCCGTGGCCAAGATCGCCTGGGGCACCCACCGGCTCGACGAGCCGAAGGAGCGGACACGCGAACTCACGGATGACGAAGAGGCCAGTCTCTTTGCAGCGCTCCCACCGGACTACCAGGTGGTCGTCGACTTCGCCCTGATGACGGGCTGCCGCCTCGCCGAATGCGTGGGGCTACGCTGGTCCGACATCGACTGGGGAGGGCGGCAGATCACCATCCGAGGCAAGGGCGACAAGACGGTGCAGATCCCGTTGTCGGCCGGTGTTCGTGAGTTGCTGTTCCCGTTGCCAGGCATCGACGGCGAGGGCGCAACACGATCCGGCCCGGTCTTCACCTACGTCTGCCGGAAGGCGAGGGGAGACCGCAAAGCCGGGGACAGGCTACCGATCACCTACGAGGGGCTGAAGACGCAGTGGCGCCGGTCCCGGGAGGCTTCCGGGGTCACGAACTTCCGCTACCACGACAACCGGCACACCGCGGCGACGCGAATCCTACGGGCTGGCGGCAACCTCAAGACAGTGCAGGTCCTCCTCAGGCACGAGGACATCACCACCACGGCGAAGTACGCGCACGTCAACGACCACGACGTGCGGTCCGCGATGGAAGCCGCGGAGTCCCGGAAAACCCGATCCATTACGCCGAGTCCCGAAATAAGTCCCGAAATCGAGTCTGAGGTCGCAAAACGGCTGACAGCCAGCCCGAAGAAACAGTAATGATCTTATGGACTTGCAGGTGAGGGGAGGGGATCTAATGCGGCTTTGGCCCGCTTGTCCCAAACCAGATGCGCTACCAGACTGCGCTACACCCCGACACGCTTGCGCGTAGACGGGACGTACGGTTTCGAGGGGCAAATGGCAACCGGGCGAGGCGGGGATCAGGGCAACGAATACCGCCCGACGCCCTGATCGGGCCCCCCAGGGACCGGGAAGAGTCCCGCACCGCGTGCGGGGGACCTGCCCGTCCGCCCTCGCCGGCTCCCCCCCATTGCTGGACAGCGACGGTCGCGCGCTTCCACATCGCCCATGCGAACCGAATCGACGGAGCCGGGCATGAGCGACGCGAGATACCGCGCCCTGGAGGCGCGCATCGACGCCTTCGAGGGCGAGGTGAAACGCGCGCGGAACGAGATCCAGTGGGCGATCGCCCTGATGTTCGTCGTCCCGGTCGGGTTGCTGATCATCCTGCGCGTCTGGTCCTGAGAAGCCTCATCGGCAGGACCGCCGACGAGACGTCGGGAACAGTTCGCATTCGACGCCGATCGTTAACGTGGCGGTCACGATGACGGCAACCGACGCGATCCTCGCAGTCGAACCATGGTATTGAAGGTCGAACGAGGGTCGATCGATGGTCTTGATTCTACTGGCCGCCATGGGCGGAGGCATGCTCTCGACGGCGCTGCTGCTGCCGTACGGCATCCTGACCGCTTTGTTGGGTGCGCCGCTGACCGCGAGCCTCTGCGCCGCCGCCGCCGGTGCCGTGATCCTGCTGCGCCGGGGCGACGATGGGAGCACGGATGTGGCCTTCGACGAAGCCATGGACGACCGGACGGACGCCATGGTCAAGATGCTGCGCGACATCGCCGCCAAGGGTCGCGAGACCGGCGCGGATGCCGAGCGGCCGGCGCGCAACGCCAAGGCCGCCTGAGGCAAGCCGCACCCGGGGCGCAGCCCTCGCCCCTGGGGAAGCGTCGAACAACGATCTGCGCCACCCCCAGCAACGACGGTCGCGCTGACCGGGCGCTCACCCCCAGAAGCGGGACTGGATCCGGAGCACCAGGATGGCGATCGGGACGCCGGCGTCCCACGATCAAGACGGCCCGTCCCGATCGCGTCACTCACGGAAAACGAGCGGTCCGTCACGTTGCGCGGGAGGGCGTCCGCCCCGCGGGCGAAGGTGTGCCTGCGAGCCCTGGCGTCTCTCGTGGACGGGGTCGATCTACACCCGCACGTCGACGATGCGGCGTTGGCGGCCCACCACGTCCCCCTCGGCATCCCGTGCCCGATCCACCTCGACGGAAACGGTGCGCGGCTCGGCCTCGTGGCGTCGCGCCGCATCGTTCCGGGCGCCATGCACGATCTCGGTGGCGCGGATGATCCCGACCTGCATGAGGGGAACGGTGATCGTCATGGGCGTCGATCCTCCGAAAACGTGCGAGGGGGGCCGCGGCTCAGGCGAGGATGTCGAGGACCCGGCGCTCGGAATCGAGCGTGGATTTCAGGATGGCGGTGTTCATCCCGATATTGGCCTTCTCCTGCATGAGCTGGACGGCGGTGGTCGAGAGATCGACCTGGGTCGCGCTCGGCAGGCTGGTGCCGAGCGTCGCGATCCCCTCGGCGGCCGTGGCGTAGCGCTGAGTCGCCGCCAGAAGCCCGCCGCTGCTCGCCGAAATTGCGCTGACCATGCCGTCGCTCCCTCATTTCCCGCGATGCAACCACGGTCCCCTGAATTCCCCGTTGTGAAACTACGGCGCATTTGAACGACCGACCGCGGCCCTCCTCCGTCCCGGCTTGACCCCCGTTCCTCCGAGGCCCACCTCGGGCCCGACGCGACCGGACCGAGCCCCGGCGCGCAGCACGGAGACCGCGATGATCGATCTGTACTATTGGCCGACCCCGAACGGCCACAAGGTCACGATGTTCCTCGAAGAGGCGGGGCTCGACTACACCCTCAAGCCGGTGAACATCGGCAAGGGTGACCAGTTCAAGCCGGATTTCCTGGCCATCGCCCCGAACAACCGCATGCCGGCGCTCGTCGACCACGCGCCGGCAGGCGGAGGCGCCCCCGTCTCACTGTTCGAATCCGGCGCGATCCTGCTCTACCTCGCCGAGAAGACCGGGCGCTTCATCGCCGGGGACGTGCCCGGCCGCGCCGAGGTGCTGCAATGGCTGTTCTGGCAGATGGGCGGCCTCGGGCCCATGCTCGGCCAGAATCATCACTTCACCCAGTACGCGCCGGAAAAGGTGCCCTACGCCATCGACCGCTACGTCAAGGAGACCAACCGCCTCTACGGCGTCCTCGACCGTCGCCTCGCCGACCGCCCCTTCGTCGCCGGCGCGGACTACTCGATCGCCGACATGGCCTGCTATCCCTGGATCGTGCCCTACGAGAAGCAGGGCCAGCGCCTGGAAGATTTCCCGAACCTCCAGCGCTGGTTCCGGGCGATCGCCGAGCGCCCGGGGACGAAGGCCGCCTATGCCCGCGCTCCGGAGATCAACCCGGATTTCGGGAAGACCCTGAGCGAGGAGGCCAAGAAGGTGATGTTCGGCCAGACCGCCGCGACGCGCGGCTGACCCGGACCGGGGGGCGCCCTGGCGCGCTCCGATCCGCTCTCCCGGCGGGATCGATCGGATCGGGCCTGCCCGGGTCCTCAGCGCCTCAGGGTGTCGAGCGGCACCGGGGCGGCGTGCGGGCGGGTCGCCAGCATGCCGTCGATCAGCGCCAGCACTTCGGCCCGGCCGCAATTGGCGGCTGGCTCGAAGGGCGTCCAGGTCTGGGTGAAGTCGAGCTGGGCGAAGACGTCGCGGTAGCGCCGCAATTCGTTCGTGGTCAGGGGCACCCCGCGCACGAAGGCCTTGTGGGCCGAGATGGTCAGCGCCCGCCGGAAGTCCTGCGGGTCGAGCTCGAACTTCAGGGCGTCGCCGCAGAACAGGATCTTTCGCCTGCGATCGAACAACACCGCGTGGCCGTCGAAGTGGCCGGCCGTGCGATGGAGTTCGAGGCCGGGGAGGGGCTCGAGGAAATCGTCGTAGGGCCAGGACACCTGCAGCGCCGCGCTCCAGACGAAGTCCGCCGCAGCTAAGCAGAGTTCCGGATCGAAGCGGTCCTGAAGCTGCACCAGCGCGCCGTAGGCATGCGGGTGCGAGGAGGACAGCACCTGCATCCCTCCGAGGCGCGCGATGTGCTGGAGAGCGGCCTCGCTGAAGACCGGGCAGGCCTCGAATCCCATGTTTCCGGCCGGAGTCTGGACGAGATAGGCGCTGGGCCCGATGCCCGAGACGGGATCGTTCCAGAACCGCCACACGCCGGGCTCCAATTCCTCCCAATGGCAGGGAAACCGGTCCTGCGCTTCCCGCTCGGTCCAGAACTGCCAACCCTTCTGCGGTACCACGTGGCGGGCGTCGAGGCACATCGGACAGGTCGGCGGGCGATCGAAATGGCGCTGCCAGAACCCGCAATTGTCACAGGTGTAGGCGGGAAGGTCGAGGGCGCCGGCGAAGGGCAGGTATCCGGGAGACACGAAGCGTTGCTCTCGTTGGCGGCGTCGGCCGCGGGTAGCCTCGGGCTGAGGCGTGCGCATATAGGCGCGAGGCGGAGACCGGCCATACGGCACCGCACCTGAACGCCACCGGAGGATCATGCCCGTCCCGAGCCTCGCCTTCGACCTGACCCGTCTCATCACCCGCCTGCGGCATCCGAGCCCGAGCGGGATCGACCGGGTCGACCTCGCCTATGCCCGGCACGTCCTGGCCCAGGCCGGAGACCGCTTCGGCCTGGTGTCGACGGCGTTCGGCCCGCGCGTGCTGGCCCGGGCGGAGGCGCTCGGCATCGTCGAGGCCGTGGCGGCGGCCTGGGTCGAGGACCGCGACGCGACGCAGGATCCGGTCTACCGCCGGCTGGTCTCGACCCTCGGATCGCCGGGCGAGGCCGGTCCGCCGACCCCCGCGCCCGCGCGCGGCGGCACCGGGGACAGGCGGCGGATCCAGGCCCGGACGGCGGCCACGACCCTTCGCGCGCGTGGCCCCGAGATCCTGCCGGCCGGGACCGTCTACCTGCATAGCTCGCACCTGCGCCTCGACAAGCCCGGCCGATTCGACTGGCTCTACGACCGGCGCGACGTCCGGCCCATCTTCTTCGTCCACGACCTCATCCCCATCGACTATCCGGAATACGGGCGGCCCGGGGAGGCGGAGCGGCACCGGGTCCGGATGGAGACCGTCGCCCGCCACGCCGCGCACGTGCTGGTCAATTCCCGCGACGTCGGCGAGCGCTTCGCCGTATACTGCGCGGCGCTGGGGCGGCCGACGCCGCCCGTGACGGCGGCACTCCTCGGGGTCGAGCCGGTGTTCCGGCCGGTGGGGGAGGGACCGTCCTTCACGCCCGCGCGGCCGACCTTCGTCGCCTGCGGCACCATCGAGCCGCGCAAGAACCACCTGGCGCTGCTGCATCTCTGGCGCGACCTCGCCGAGCGGCACGGGCCCGAAACGCCCCGCCTCGTCCTGGTCGGCCGACGGGGCTGGGAGGCGGAGAACATCATCGACATGCTGGAGCGGTGCCCCGCCATCCGCACGCACGTGACCGAAGTCAGCGGCCTGTCGAGCCACGGCCTCGCGGCGCTGCTGCGATCAGCTACCGCCCTGCTGATGCCCTCGTTCGCGGAAGGGTACGGCCTGCCCGTGGTCGAGGCCGCGGCCTCGGGCCTGCCGGTCGTCGCCTCGGACCTTGCCGTCCACAGGGAGATCGGTGCCGGATTCGCGTGGTTCCTCGATCCCCTCGACGGGCTCGGCTGGCGCCAGGCGGTGGAAGACCTCTCGGTGCCGGGCTCCACGCTTCGCGAAGCGCTCGCATGCCGGACGGCCGACACCAACCCGCCGAGCTGGACCGCGCATTTCGAGACCGTCGAGGCGGTTCTGGCACGCACCATTTGCCGTCCTGACGACTGACGCCTAAGAACATCCGTCAGTGACCGACCGTGCACGGGACGGTGCGAGAGAGGACAGACGGATGAAGGTTGTCGACCTGGACCGGGATGCGATCAAGGCCGGCCTCGCCGACCAGTCCATGCTGGTGATCGATGTGCGCGAGCCGCATGAATTCGAACAAGGACACATCCCCGGCGCAATTACCCATCCGCTCTCGACCTTCGACCCGGGGACCCTCGCGGCGCTGATTGCCGAGGACGCCCGGACACCGGTCTTCTCGTGCATGTCGGGCGTACGCTCGGTTCAAGCGCTGGCAGCCGCCCAGAACGCCGGCTTGCCGATCGAGGCGCATTACCGGGGCGGATTCAAGGATTGGGCAGGCTCCGGCGAACCGGTCGAGGTCTGAGGCATGCGCGGAGCATGTGTGGCAGCGCACGACATAGGTCGCGGCGGACCTCTAGCTGGCGCATCGTAGGGAATAACCATATGCGCATGCGCTCGATCTTCAGTTTTCTTCCGATCGTCGGACTGGTCGCTTCGGCGCTCGTCGCGCCGGTCCTCGTATCCCCCGCCCAGGCCCAGGCCCCGGGCGGACCGCCGCCGAAGGTCACCACGGCCAAGCCGGTGGTCCGCGAGATCGTCGAGACCGACACCTATACGGGCCGCTTCGACCCCGTCGACATCGTCGACGTCCGGGCCCGCGTCACCGGCTACCTCGAGAAGCTGAACTTCACCGACGGCGCCACGGTGAAGAAGGGCGACCTGCTCTTCGTCATCGACCGGCGACCCTACAAGGCGGCCCTCGACCAGGCCCAGGCGGCCCTGGTCTCGGCCAAGGCCCGGCTGAACTTCTCGCAGACCGACCTCGACCGCGCCCAGACGCTGAGCAAGTCCGGCAACATCTCCGAGCAGGTCACCGACCAGCGCCGGCAGGCCTCCCAGACCGCGCAGGCCGATGTCGACAGCGCTGACGCGCAGCTGCGCCAGGCGCAGCTGAACTACGACTTCACCGAGGTGAAGGCCCCGATCTCGGGCCGCATCAGCCGGCGCCTGGTCACCGAGGGCAACATCGTCATCACCGACCAGACCCTGTTGACGACGATCGTCTCCCTCGACCCGATCTATTTCGGCTTCACCGTCGATGAGCGCTCGTTCCTGAAGTACCAGGGCAGCCTCGGAATCGGCATGGGCGAGACCCAGAAGGGCAAGGGCGTCCCGATCCTGATCGCGCTTACCGGCGAGGCGAAGCCGACCCGCAAGGGCACCCTCGACTTCGTGGACAACCGGGTCGACAACGCCACCGGCACGGTGCTGCTGCGCGCCACCGTGGAGAACCCCGACGGGTTCATCAAGCCCGGCCTGTTCGGCGTCGTCTCGCTGCCCGCCACCAAGCCCTATCAGGGCATCCTGCTGCCCGACGAGGCGGTCTCGGCCAACCAGGACAAGCGCATCGTCTACATCGTCGCCGACGACGGCACGGTGTCCCTGCGCGAGGTCAAGCTCGGTCCCAAGGTCGACGGCTACCGGGTGATCCGCGAGGGGCTGAAGGGCGACGAGAACGTCGTCGTCAACGGCGTCACACGCGTCCGTCCGGGCGCCAAGGTGGCGGCCGAATCCTCTACCCTGCCGCCCAGCAAGACCTGACGCCCAGCATGACCTGACGGGTGAGCCCCGAGGCAGGCGCAGCCCCTACGAGGATCATCCCCGACCGGTCACGGCCGGGGAGCGGCCACCAGACCGCGGACGAAGAAACGGTGCCGACTCGAACCCGCGCGTGCGGGCCGCATGCGGCGAGAGGTTCAAGCGATGCGTTTTGCCCACTTCTTCGTCGATCGGCCGATCTTCGCGTCGGTCACGTCGATCGTCTTCCTGATCCTCGGCTACGTCGCCTACCTGTCGCTGCCGGTGGCGCAGTACCCCGAGATCGTGCCGCCGACCGTGACCGTGCGTGCGAGCTTCCCCGGCGCCAACGCCGAGACGGTGGCGGCGACGATCGCGACCCCGATCGAGCAGGAGGTCAACGGCGTCGACAACATGCTCTACATGACGTCGTTGTCGACCAACGACGGCAACATGCTGCTGACGGTCACCTTCAAGGTCGGCACCAACCTCGATATCGCGAACGTTCTCGTCCAGAACCGCCTCTCGGTCGCCCAGCCGCGCCTGCCGCCGGACGTGCGCAACCTCGGCGTCACCGTCCGCAAGGCCTCGCCGGACCTGATGCTGGTGGTGCACCTGCTGTCGCCGAAGAAAACCTACGACCAGAACTACCTCGCCAACTACATCTACCTGAACATCCGCGACGAGCTGCTGCGCCTCGACGGCGTCGGCGACATCACCATCTTCGGCGGCAACGAGTACGCCGAGCGCGTCTGGCTCGATCCGAACAAGCTCGCGGCCTACGGCCTGACCACCTCCGACGTCATCACGGCCCTGTCCGAGCAGAACGTGCAGGTGGCCGCCGGCGCCCTGAACTCGCCGCCGGCCGCGACGGGCCAGGCCTTCCAGCTCATCGTGCAGTCGCAGGGGCGCTTCCAGAGCCCCGAGGAATTCGCCGACGTCATCGTCAAGGCCTCCGACGGCCGCCTCGTCCGGGTGAAGGACATCGCCCGCGTCGAGATGGGCCAGAAGGACTACACCACCAACTCGTTCCTGAACGACACGCCCGCCATCGGCATTGGCGCCTTCCAGCGCCCGGGCACCAACGCCCTCGACGCCGCCGCGTCGGTGCGCAAGGTGATGGACAACCTCAAGAAGAACTTCCCGCCGGACATCGAGTACCGCATCGCCTACAACCCGACGGAGTTCATCGAGGAGTCGATCCACGAGGTCTACAAGACGCTCTTCGAAGCCGTCGGCCTCGTCGTCATCGTGGTGCTGGTCTTCCTCCAGAGCTGGCGCACCGCGCTCATCCCGGTGATCGCGATCCCGGTCTCGCTGGTCGGCACCTTCGCGGCCATGTCGGCCTTCGGGTTCTCCCTGAACAACCTCACCCTGTTCGGGCTCGTGCTCGCCATCGGCATCGTGGTCGACGACGCCATCGTGGTGGTGGAGAACGTCGAGCGCAACATGGCCGAGGGCCTGTCGCCGGGCGACGCTGCGCACAAGACCATGGACGAGGTCGGCGGCGCCGTCATCGCCATCGCCCTGGTGCTCTCGGCGGTGTTCATTCCGACCGCCTTCATTCCCGGCATCACCGGCCAGTTCTACAAGCAGTTCGCGCTGACCATCGCGGCCTCGACCATCATCTCGATGTTCAACTCGCTGACGCTGTCGCCGGCGCTCTGCAAGCTGCTCCTGAAGCCTCACCACGCGCACGCTAAGCCGAAGTTCTTTCTCTTCCGCTTCGTCGCCTGGCTGGCGGACATGTTCAACAAGGGCTTCGACTGGCTCTCGAACACCTATGGGCGGATCATCTACGGCCTGACGAACTACGCGGTCGGGCTGATCGCGATGCTGCTCGTCTACGCGGCCGTCATCGCCGCCACCCTCCACCTGGTCCAGACGACCCCCACCGGCTTCATCCCGGACCAGGACCAGGGCTACCTCATCGGCGTGGTGCAGCTGCCCTCGGGCGCCTCCCTCGACCGCACCACCGAGGTGGTGAACCGGGCGGCGGCGGCGGCCCGCAAGATCGAGGGCGTGACCAACACCGTCATCATCGCAGGCTTCGACGGCGCGACCTTCACCAACACCACCAATTCGGGCGTGATGTTCATCACCCTGGCGGGCGCCAAGGAGCGGGCGGGCCAGGGGCGGAGCGCGGCGGTGATCACCAACGAGGTGATCAAAGCGACCGCCGACATCCAGGAAGCCCGCGTCATCGTCATCCCACCGCCGCCGGTGCGCGGCCTCGGCCAGGGTGGCGGCTTCAAGATGCAGATCGAGAGCCGGCAGAGTTCGGCCATCGGCCCGCTCCTCGGCGCGGTCGGCGAGGTGCTGGGCAAGGCGAACCAGAGCAACGACGTGCAGCGGGTGTTCACCACCTTCGGCAACGACACGCCGCAGCTCTATCTGGACATCGACCGCACGGTGGCGCGCATGCTCAACGTGCCGCTCGGCAACGTGTTCTCGACGGTGCAGACGGCGCTCGGTGGCGCCTACGTCAACGACTTCAACACCCTGGGCCGCATCTATCAGGTCCGCGTGCAGGGCGACGCCCCGTTCCGCGTCTCGAAGCAGGACATCGAGCAGTTGAAGGTCCGCTCCTCCACCGGCGCCCTGGTGCCGATGGGGACGCTGGCCACGATCCGCGAGATCACCGGCCCGCAGATCGTCCAGCGCTTCAACCTCTACTACTCGGTGCCGGTCCAGGGCACGGCCAAGCCCGGCATCTCCACCGGCCAGGCCCTCGACGCCATGGAGGCCATCGCCAAGGACAACCTGCCGGACGGATACGCCTACGACTGGACCGAGATCGCCTACCAGCAGAAGGCCGCGGGCAACACGGCGATCTACGTGTTCGCGCTGGGCGTGCTCCTCGTCTTCCTCGTGCTCGCCGCGCAGTACGAATCCTGGGCCTTGCCGCTGGCGATCCTGCTCGTGGTGCCCACCGGCGTGCTCGCGGCCCTGTTCGGGGTGCAGCTGCGGGGCCAGGACAACAACATCCTGACTCAGATCGGCCTGATCGTGCTGATCGGTCTGGCGGCCAAGAACGCCATCCTGATCGTGGAGTTCGCGCACCAGTTGGAGGAGACCGAGCGGAAGGGCCCCGTGGCCGCCGCCGTCGAGGCCTGCCGCTTGCGCCTGCGCCCGATCCTGATGACGGCCTTCGCCTTCATCCTCGGCACGGTGCCGCTGGTGATCGCCACCGGCCCCGGTGCCGAGATGCGCCAGGCGCTCGGCACCGCCGTCTGCTTCGGCATGATCGGCGCCACGGTGTTCGGCCTCTTCCTGACCCCGGTCTTCTACGTGGTGATCCGGAACTTCCTGATCTGGCTCGCCAAGAAGCGCGGCAAGGACCCGCACAACACCACGCCGGACAAGCACGATCCGCACCCGGCGCCCTCCCACGCCTGAGACCGACCCGAGCCCGGATGCGAACCTCGCATCCGGGCTTCGTGTTTTGGGGTTGCGCCTCGCAAACCGGAAAGCTAAAGACCCCTCACCCCGCGAGGGGCGTCGGAGCGTAGCGCAGCCCGGTTAGCGCACTAGTCTGGGGGACTAGGGGTCGGAGGTTCGAATCCTCTCGCTCCGACCATTCGAGCTCATTGCCCCCACAATGAGATGTCCAGAATCCTGACCATCGATGACCGGCCCCGTGAGCGCCCGGATACCGGCCTCGGCGCGCGGCCCGCGCGGTGATCGCGCGACGTGCCCTGCGCACTCCCGGTCTCGGCAGCCCCCCGCAAACACGAAATCGTCAGCCGCCCCGCGTCTCGCGAGAGGACGGCCGCCGCCGCCCGTCGCGAGGCGCGACCGGCGGATTGACTCGTGCGCAAGCTTGGCTTTCTCACTCCTCCCGGCGCACCGCCCGCGGGCGTCACCGCCCGTCCGTGGCCGTCCCCGGCCCCGGGGAGAACGACGGGCCGGTCGTCGGTGCGCAGGCGGGACTCCAATCGGAAATTTGCCACGAATGGCGTCACACAAACACGACGCGACTTGGCTAAAACAGTCGCAGCGGTCGCCCTCGACCTGTCCGACCTTCGGATGGGGAGGTCGTTGCTTTGGTGAGATACGTATTCCCCGCCACATTTGACCCCGATCTCCAGCATCCGGATCGCCCGATCAGGTCGTCCGAGCCACGCACACGCCTCCGACCTGACCACCGGCCACCAACCTGAAAGCACTTTTGCGGCACATGACTGGGACAAAGCGCACGATCGCGACCCTTCTCGCGCCCCTCGGGTTGCTGATCTGCGTGGTGGTGGCCGTTACCCTCTGGCCGGCCCCGGTCATGAGCGTCTTTACGGGGCTGAGCACGGCGATTCGCGAGCGCTTCGGAACGAGTGAGGCCGAGACCGCCGCGGGCGGCGAGCCCCGCGAGGGCGGGCCGGCCCGGCTCTTCCGGCCGAGCCCGGCCCAGCGCGCCGCCCTGAACATCGCCCCCATCGCGACGGTCGGCTTTCGGCCGGAAGGGACGGCCGAGGGCCGCATCGCCCTGAACGAAGACGACAACGTGCCGGTGACCTCGCCCTATGCCGGCCGGGTGACCAAGGTGCTGGTCCGCGCCGGCGATGCGGTGAAGGCCGGCGACGTGCTCCTCACCCTCGAGGCCACGGACATGGTCCAGGCCCAGAACGACTACCAGGCCGCTCTCAACACCCTCGCCAAGGCGACCGCGCTGCTGAAGCTCGACCAGACCATCGCGGCGCGCCAGCAGGAGCTGTTCCAGGCCAAGGCGGTGGCGCTGAAGGATTATCAGTCGGCCCAGAACGACGTCATCGGGGCGCAGAGCGACATGAAGACCGCCGAGGCCGGGCTCGAAGCGGTGAAGAACCGCCTGCGCCTCCTCGGAAAGACCGACGCGGAAATCGCGGCCTTCGAGAAGAAGGGCACCCTCAGCCCTGAGACACAGATCCGGGCGCCCATCGCCGGGACCATCGTCCAGCGCAAGGTCGGCCTCGGCCAGTACCTCTCCACCGCCAGCGACCCGGTCTTCGTCATCGGCGACCTCTCCACCGTCTGGCTGGTGGCCAACGTGCGCGAGAGCGAGATCCCGCGCATCCGGATCGGCCAGGAGGTGGAGGCGACGGTGGCGGGCTTCGGCGACCGCGTCTTCAAGGCGCGGGTCGACTACATGTCCGCCAGCCTCGACCCGGCGACGCGGCGCCTGGCGGTGCGCAGCGAGGTGGAGAACCCGGACCAGGTCCTGAAGCCCGAGATGTTCGCCACCTTCACGATCTTCACCGGGCCGGGGCAGACGGCGCCCGCCGTGCCCGCCGCCGCCATCGTGTACGAGGGCGCGCGGGCGCATGTCTGGATCGCGCGGCCCGACGGGGCCATCGAGGCCCGCGACGTCACCCTGGGCCTGACCGCCCGCGGGATGGTGCAGGTCACCGCCGGGGTCGCGGCGGGGGAGGCGATCGTCACGCGCGGCGCCGTGTTCATGGATCGGGCGACGAGCGGTGACAAGGCCTCCTGACCCGTCGGGCCTGGGGCCCCTTCCTCGTCCTCGGGCCTCGGCCGGAAGAACTCTGCCATGAACAGCCTGATCGTCTTCGCCTTGCGCCAGCGCGTGCTGGTCTGCCTGCTGTTCCTGGTGATGCTGGCGCTCGGCTATGCCAGCTACACGCAGCTCAACATCGAGGCCTATCCCGATCCGGTGCCGCCGCTCGTCGACGTCATCACGCAGAATCCCGGGCAATCGGCCGACGAGATCGAGCGCTACATCACGATTCCCCTGGAGGTGCAGCTCGCCGGCATCCCCAACGCCACGGTGGTGCGCACCATCTCGCTGTTCGGCCTCTCGGACGTGAAGGTGCAGTTCAGCTACGCCTTCACCTACCAGGAGGCCCTGCAGCGGGTGCTCAACCGCCTGTCGCAGCTGCCCCCCCTGCCCAACGGCGCCCAGCCGCAGATCTCGCCGACCAGCCCCGTGGGCGAGATCATGCGCTACAAGGTGACGGGACCGCCGGGCTATTCCTCCACCGACCTGAAGACCCTGCAGGATTGGGTGCTGCAGCGCCGCTTTAAGGCGATTCCCGGCGTGGTCGATGTCACGGCCTTCGGTGGCCGGACCAAGGAATACGAGATCGCCGTCGACCTGAACCGGCTCCAGGCCCAGGGCATGACCCTGGTGCAGCTCGTCACCGCGCTCAACAATTCGAGCATCAACGTCGGCGGCCAGACCCTGAACGTGGGCGAGCAGTCGGCGGTGGTGCGCGGCATCGGCCTCATCCGCGACATGGACGACATCCGCGACACGATGCTGACCCAGGTCAACGGCGTGCCGGTGCTGGTGCGCGATGTGGCCGAGGTGCGGGTCTCGCACGCGCCGCGCCTCGGCATCGTCGGCCATGACGGCGACGACGACATCGTCGAGGGCATCGTGCTGATGAGCCGGGACGGCGAGAGCCTGCCGACCCTGGGCCTGGTCAATGCCGAGATCGACAAGATCAACGCCAGCGGCATCCTGCCCCCGAACGTGCGGGTGGAGCGCATCTACGACCGCAGCGGGCTTATCCACACCACCACCCACACGGTGATGCACAACCTCGTCTTCGGGGTGACGCTGGTCTTCGTGGTGCAGTGGCTGTTCCTGGGGAGCCTGCGCAGCGCGATCATCGTGGCGGCGACGATTCCCTTCGCGCTCGGATTCGCCATCCTGATCCTGGTCCTGCGCGGCGATTCGGCAAACCTCCTCTCCCTCGGCGCCATCGATTTCGGCCTCATCGTCGACGCCACCGTGATCATGGTCGAGAACGTGTTCCGGCACCTCGCCGAACCGGAACACGGCGAGGGCCAGACGCCGCCGGGGGGCCTGACCGGGCGCCTCGGCACGATCGCCCTCGCGGGTGCCGAGGTGAACCGGGCGATCTTCTTCTCGGCCACGATCATCATCGTGGGCTTCCTGCCGCTCTTCACCCTGACGGGCGTCGAGGGACACATCTTCGGCCCGATGGCCAAGACCTACGCTTATGCGCTGCTCGGCGGCCTCATCGCCACCTTCACGGTCTCGCCCGCCCTCTCGGCCCTGATCCTCCCCAAACACGTGGAGGAGCGCGACACCCTGGTGGTGCGGCTCCTGCGCTTCGGCCACGTGCTGATCCTGCGCTTCGGCCTGCGCAACAAGGTACTGTCGCTCCTCGTGGTCGCCGCGGTGCTCGGCGTCTCGGGCATCGCCGCCCGTACGCTCGGCCTCGAATTCCTGCCCAAGCTGGAGGAGGGCAATCTCTACATCCGCGGCACCATGCCGGCCTCGATCTCCCTGGAGGCCGGCAACGCCTACGTGGAGCGCCTGCGCAAGATCATCGCCGAGGTACCGGAGGTGGTCACCGTGCTCTCGCACCAGGGCCGCCCGGACGACGGGACCGACGCCACCGGCTTCTTCAACGTGGAGATCCTCGCCCCCCTCAAGCCCTTCGACACCTGGCGCAAGGGGCTCGACAAGGAGGGGCTGGTCCGCGACCTCTCGGCCAAGCTCGACGAGGCTTTCCCGGGAATCGAGTTCAACTTCTCCCAGTACATCGAGGACAACGTCCAGGAGGCCGCCTCCGGCGTGAAGGGCGAGAACTCGGTCAAGATCTACGGCAACGACCTCAACGACCTGACCAGGACCGCGGAAGCGATCAAGGCCACCCTGGCGAAGGTGCCGGGCATTGCCGACCTCGCGGTCTTCGCCTCCCTCGGCCAGCCCACGGTGCGGATCGACATCGACCGGCGCAAGGCCGCCCGCTACGGCCTGTCGCCGGGCGACGTGAACACCACCGTCCAGGCGGCGATCGGCGGCCAGACCGCGGGCGATCTCTACGAGTACGGCTCCGACCGGCACTTCCCCATGCGGGTGCGCCTCGCGCCGCAGTACCGCCGCAGCCTGGAGACCATCCGCAACATCACCGTCGGGGCGGCCAACCCCGCCGGCGGCGTGATCCAGGTCCCGCTCTCGGAGATCGCCACCGTGGAGCTGGTCTCCGGCGCGGCCTTCATCTACCGCGAGAATCAGGAGCGCTACATTCCGGTGAAGTTCTCGGTGCGCGGGCGCGACCTCGGCGGCGCGGTACTGGAGGCGCAGGGCCGCATCGCCGAGGAGGTGACCCTGCCGCCCGGGTTCCACCTCGAATGGGTCGGCCAATTCACCAACCTGCAGGATGCCGTGCAGCGCCTGACCGTCGTGGTCCCGGTGACGATCGCGCTGATCGCCCTGCTGCTCTACGTCAACTTCAGCTCCGTCACCGACATGGTGCTGACGCTGAGCGTGATCCCAATGGCGATGATCGGCGGCATCTTCGCGCTGTTCCTGACGATGACGCCGTTCTCGATCTCGGCGGCGATCGGCTTCATCGCCCTGTTCGGCATCTCGACCATGGAGGGCGTGATCCTGCTCTCCTACTACAATCAGCTCATTGACGAGGGCTGGGCCCGGACCGAGGCGGTGTGGCACGCCGCCAACGTGCGCATGCGCCCGGTGATGATGACCTGCGTCGCCGCCTGCGTCGGGCTGCTGCCGGCGGCGATCTCCACCGGCATCGGCTCGCAGGTGCAGAAGCCGCTCGCCCTGGTGGTGGTCGGCGGCATCCTGCTCGCACCGAACCTCATCCTCGTGGTGGTTCCGATCCTGATCGCGCTGTTCTCCCGGCGGGTCCCGGCCGCGATCCCGTCGGAGGGGGCCGCCCGGGCGGCGGCCCGCGCGGAGCACGCGTGATGGGCCGGTCACAGCCTCGCGCGCGCGCCGCCGGCCGCGTTGACTTCGATCCTGGCCCGGCGCCTCTACGGCCCAGGACGGCGACAGGATTCCTTGGCACCATGGTGGCATCCCCCCAGAACGCGGCGCCGGACGGCCGGGGCCGGAGGTTGCGCCGTCTCCGGGACGGCCTGCTCGTCCTGGCGGTCACGGGCCTCGGGGGGTGCGTCGTCGGCCCGGATTACGTGCCGCCGGCCGATCCGCCGGTCACCCGCTACACCCGCGAGCCCCTGCGCAACCCCACCGCCGCCGACACCATCCGCACCGCCCATGGCGGCTCCGCCGACCAGACCTTCGTCTCCGGGGCCGACGTGCCGGGCCAGTGGTGGACCCTCTTCCGCTCCCCCGCCCTCGACCGCCTCGTGGCCGAGGCGCTCGCCAACAACCCGAACCTCGACGCCGCGCAGGCTTCGCTCCGGATCGCGCAGGAGAACGTCGAGGCGCAGCGCGGCACCCTGTTCCCGGTGGTCGGCGCCAACGGCCTCGGCTCGCGCCAGAAGGCCCCCGGCGGTGCCCTGCAGGGGCCGCTCAACGACACCCGGCAGCTGTTCTACAGTCTCTACACGCCGCAGGTGACGGTCTCGTTCACCCCCGACGTGTTCGGCGGCAACCAGCGCCAGATCGAATCCCTGGAGGCGCAGGCCGAGAACCAGCGCTTCCAGCTCGAGGCGACCTACCTCACCCTGACCACGAACGTCGTGCTGGCGGCGATCCAGGAGGCGTCGCTGCGCGCCCAGATCGACGCCACCCGCAAGGTGATCCAGGCCCAGACCGAGGTCCTCAACCTCTACAACAAGCAGCTTTCGCTCGGGCAGATCGCCGGGGCCGACGTGGTGGTGCAGCAGGCCGCCCTCTCGGTCTCGATGCAGCTGCTGCCGCCCCTGGAGAAGCAGCTCGCCCAGCAGCGCAACCTGCTCACGGCCCTGGTCGGGCGCCTGCCGAGCGAGGAGATCGCGCCGACCTTCACCCTGGCCTCCCTGCGCCTGCCCACCAACCTGCCGGTGAGCCTGCCGTCGCGCCTCGTGCAGCAACGCCCGGACGTGAAGGCGGCGGAGGCCAACGTCCAGCAGGCCAGCGCGGCGGTGGGGGTCGCGGTGGCCAATCGCCTGCCGCAGTTCACCATCACCGCCAATGGCGGCGCCAGCGCGGTGCGGATCGCGCAGCTCGCGACCTCGGCCGCCTCGTTCTACGGCATCGTCGGCACCGTGGCGCAGCCGGTCTTCGATGCCGGGACCCTGTTCCGGCGCCAGCGCGCCGCGGAGGAGACGCTGAACGAGGCCCAGGCCCAGTACCGGGCGGTGGTGATCGGCGCCTTCCAGAACGTCGCCGACGCCCTGCGGGCGCTCCAGTCCGACGCCAGGGCGGTGGCGGCGGCCTCGGCCGCCGAGCGGGCCACCAACGAGAGCCTCGGCCTCATCCGCAAGCAATACGCGGCCGGTGCACTGAACAGCGCGCAGGTGCTGATCGCCCAGCAATCCTACCTCTCGGCCCTCGTCACCTCGGCGGGCGCGCGCGCCAACCAGTATGCTGACACCGCCGCCCTGTTCCAGGCGCTCGGCGGCGGTTGGTGGAACCGGGCCGACGTGAAGCCGGCCCCGCCGAGCGCGGACCCGGCGAAGTTCCTCTAGGAAGCCGGGCGCGCAGGGAGTTCCGGCCGCGCGGGCAAACCGTTCGTTACCAGGGGGTTAAGCCGCGATTTGTTGGCCTGGGCCGGCGAGATGCGCTATAGGTTTGGGCAGGACATCGCACGGTCCGGCTGAGCGGCCGGAGACGCGCGCGACAACGCCGTGAGCGAGCGGAGCCGACACGGGCCGCCCTTGCTCCGGACCCCGGACAGGTAGAGACCGAAGACCTTGGCAGAGAACGACATTCCGGGCGCCGGCACGCCGCCGCCCGCCTCCGACATCAAGCCCGTCTCCATCACCGACGAGATGAAGCGCTCCTACCTCGATTACGCCATGAGCGTGATCGTGAGCCGGGCGCTGCCGGACGCGCGCGACGGCCTCAAGCCCGTGCACCGGCGCATCCTCTACGCGGCCTACGAGAGCGGGCACCTGCCCGAGCGCAAATACGTCAAGTCCGCCCGCATCGTCGGCGACGTGATTGGTCTCTACCACCCGCACGGCGACCAATCGATCTACGACGCCTTGGTCCGCATGGCGCAGGACTTCTCGATGCGCCTGATGCTCATCGACGGGCAGGGCAATTTCGGCTCCGTGGACGGCGATCCGGCGGCGGCCATGCGCTACACCGAATCGCGCCTGGCAAAGCCGGCCAACGCGCTCCTGGCCGACATCGACAAGAACACCGTCGACTTCCAGCCGAACTACGACGAGTCGCGCGAGGAGCCGACCGTCCTGCCGGCGCGCTTCCCCAACCTCCTCGTCAACGGCGCCGGCGGCATCGCGGTGGGCATGGCCACCAACATCCCGCCGCACAATCTCGGCGAGCTGATCGACGCCTGCGTCGCGCTCATCGACGATCCCGGCCTGTCGATCGAGCAGCTCACCGAGTACGTGCCCGGTCCCGACTTCCCCACCGGCGGCTCGATCCTCGGCCGGGCCGGCACCCGCCAGGCCTACGCCACGGGTCGCGGCTCGATCATCATGCGGGCGAAGTCCCACGTCGAGGAGCTGCGCAAGGAGCGCGAGGCGCTGATCTTCACCGAGATCCCGTATCAGGTGAACAAGGCGACGCTGATGGAGAAGATCGCCGAGCTGGTGAAGGAGAAGCGCGTCGAGGGCATCTCCGACCTGCGCGACGAGTCCGACCGCGACGGCATGCGCATCGTCGTCGAGATCAAGCGCGACGCCATGGCGGACGTGGTGCTGAACCAGCTCTACCGCTTCACGCCCCTGCAGTCGTCCTTTGGCTGCAACATGGTGGCGCTGAACGGCGGCCGCCCCGAGCTGATGAACCTCAAGGACCTGCTCCAGGCCTTCGTGGATTTCCGCGAAGAGGTGGTGTCCCGGCGGACCAAGTTCCTCCTCAACAAGGCTCGCGAGCGCGCCCACGTCCTGTGCGGCCTCGCCATCGCGGTGGCCAACATCGACGAGGTGATCCGCCTGATCCGGACCTCGCCCGATCCCAACACCGCCCGCGACGCGCTGATGGCGCGCGACTGGCCGGCCCACGACATCGCGCCGCTGATCGCCCTCGTGGACGATCCGCGCCACCGGGTCTCGGACGACGGCACCTACCGCCTCTCCGAGGTGCAGGCCCGCGCCATCCTGGATCTCCGCCTGCAGCGCCTCACCGCTCTCGGCCGCGACGAGATCGGCGACGAACTGAAGAAGCTCGCCGACGAGATCGCCGACTACCTCGACATCCTGCGTTCGCGCCTGCGCATCATGGGCATCGTCAAGGAGGAGTTCGCGGAGGTCCGCGAGGCCTACGCCACCCCGCGCCGCACCGTCATCCTCGACTGGGATTCGAACGTCGAGGACGAGGACCTGATCCAGCGCGAGGACATGGTCGTCACCGTGTCCCACGCGGGCTACGTCAAGCGCGTGCCGCTCTCGACCTACCGGGCCCAGCGCCGCGGAGGCAAGGGCCGCTCCGGTATGGCGACCCGCGACGAGGATTTCGTCACCCGCCTGTTCGTGGCCAACACCCATACGCCGGTGCTGTTCTTCTCGAACCAGGGCCAGGTCTACAAGGAGAAGGTCTGGCGCCTGCCGATGGCGGCGCCGAACGCCCGCGGCAAGGCGCTGGTCAACATCCTGTCGATGGATGCCGGCACCGAGCGCATCACCACCATCATGCCGTTGCCCGAGGACGAGGCCTCCTGGGAGACCCTCGACGTCATGTTCGCCACGGCGAGCGGCAGCGTGCGCCGGAACAAGCTCTCGGATTTCGTCCAGGTGAACCGCGCCGGCAAGATCGCCATGAAGCTCGATGCGGGCGACCACATCGTCCACGTGGAGATCTGCCGTGCCGACCAGAACGTGCTGCTCACCACGCAGGCCGGCCAGTGTATCCGCTTCCCCGTCGAGGACGTCCGAGTCTTCAAGGGCCGCGATTCCACCGGCGTGCGCGGCATCAGCCTGGGCAAGGACGACCGCGTCATCTCGATGACGATCCTCAACGCCTTCGACGCCTCGCCCGAGGAGCGGGCGGGCTACCTCAAGATGCGCCGCGCCGTGATCGGCGACGGGGTCGAGGGCGAGGAGACGGCGAGTCCGGAGGCGGAGGAGGGGGTGGCCGAGGCCACCGCCATCTCCCTCGAGCGCTACAACGAGATGGGCGCCAACGAGCAGTTCGTCCTCACCCTCTCCGAGCGCGGCTTCGGCAAGCGGACCTCGTCCTACGAGTACCGGACCTCGGGCCGCGGCGGCAAAGGCATCACGGCGATGCGGGTCAATGCCCGCAACGGCCACCTCGTGGCCTCCTTCCCGGTCCAACCCTCCGACCAGATCATGCTGGTCACCGATGGCGGCCAGCTCATCCGCGTGCCGGTGGACGACATCCGCATCGTCGGCCGCGCCTCGCAGGGGGTGACGGTGTTCAACACGGAGAAGACCGAGAAGGTCGTGTCCGTCGAGCACATCGAGGGCGAGGACGAGAGCGAGGGCGGCGACGAGGCCGCGTAAGGCCGATCGCACCCCGTCAAGCGGACGGCCCCGCGGCCGTCCGCATCCCAGGGCGCGGGGGTTAGCCCGTTTTCGTGCCGGGGCCGGAGGTTCCGTTTCGGGTCGAAATGCTCTACCCCGGGCCGCGATGATCCGCACCGCCCTCTATGCCGGCTCGTTCGACCCGGTCACGAACGGACACCTCGACGTCATCCGTCAGGCGTGCCGGCTCGTGCAGACTCTCGTCATCGCGATCGGCGTGCATCCCGGCAAGGCGCCGATGTTCTCGCCCGAGGAGCGGGCGGAGCTCCTGCGCGCCACCTGCGAGCCCCTGGCCGAGGCCGAGGGCACGGCGCTGACGATCGTGACCTTCGACGACCTCGCAGTGACCGCGGCCCGGCGGGTCGGCGCCAGCGTCTTCATCCGCGGCCTGCGCGACGGCACCGACCTCGACTACGAGATGCAGCTCGCCGGCATGAACGGTGCCATGGCGCCGGAGGTGCAGACCGTGTTCCTGCCCGCCTCCACCGGCGTCCGGCCGATCACCGCCACCCTCGTCCGCCAGATCGCCGCCATGGGCGGCGACGTCTCCCCCTTCGTGCCGCCGCTGGTGGCGACGCGCCTCGCGCAGCGCTTCCGGGCGGCCTGATCTCTCCATCCACGACCAACGAAAGCATGCTGACCCCATGGCCTTTGGACTGAATCGCCGTATCGCCCTCCTCAGCCTCGCCGGTCTCCTCGCGACGGCGCCTGCAGCCTGGGCGGCGGACGACAACACGGTGTACCTCGACACCAAGGACGGCCGCGTCACCATCGAGCTGCGCCCGGAGATCGCGCCGAAGCACGTCGCCCAGCTCAAGACCCTGATCAAGCAGGGCTTCTACAACGGCCTCAAGTTCCACCGGGTGATGGACGGCTTCATGGCCCAGACCGGAGATCCGAAGGGCAACGGCACCGGCGGCTCCAGCCTGCCGAACATCCCGGCCGAGTTTTCGCCGGCGCCGTTCAAGCGCGGCACCGTCGGCATGGCCCGCTCGTCCGACCCGAACTCCGCCAACTCGCAGTTCTTCATCTGCCTCGGCGACGCCCCCTTCCTCAACGGGCAGTACACCGTGGTCGGCCTCGTCTCCTCGGGCATGGAAGCCGTCGACGCGATCAAGAAGGCGTCCCCCGGCGCGCCGGGCGGGGCGGTGCAGAACCCCGACAAGATCGTGAAGATGCAGATGGCGCAGGGAGCCAAGTAGTTTGCGGGGCGGCGTCCAGCTCGGAGCTCTCGCGGCGCTCGTCGCCGTAGGGCTCCCCGCGTGGGCGGCGCCCTCCACGGGCCCGCTGACCTTTCCGGAAACCCTGCGCGGCACGGTCCGGGTTCCCATGGAGCAAGGCCCGCTGGGCGGCCTGGCCGAGAGCGCGAAACCGGCCGACACCCTGCGAGACCTCTATCCCACCCTCGCGGCCTGCTGGGAGGCCCCCCGGGGATTGTCCCGCTCGGCCCAGGCCGAGATCACCACCCGCTTCGCACTTCGGCGGGACGGCAGCGTCCTCGGGACGCCGCGCGTGACCTTCTCGGCCCCGAATTCAGACCCCCGCGCCCATCGCATCCTCGCGGATGCGACCCTGGCGGCGATCCGGCGCTGCACGCCAGCCCAGATCACCCCCGACCTCGGCGCGGCCATCGCGGGGCGCCCCATCGCGCTCCGCTTCATCTACCAAGGACCTAAGGGAAAAGGAGTCTAAACCCATGGCAGAGACCGAGACCATCATCCTGGAGACCACCAAGGGCCGCGTCGTGATCGGACTTCGCGCCGACCTCGCCCCCAACCATGTCGAGCGCCTGAAGACGCTCGCCGCCCAGGGCTTCTACGACGGCGTGCCGTTCCACCGCGTGATCGACGGCTTCATGGCCCAGACCGGCGACCCGACCGGCACGGGATCGGGCGGCTCCGATCTCCCCGACCTCAATGCCGAGTTCAACGCCGAGCCGCACGTGCGCGGCACCTGCTCAATGGCGCGCACCAACTTCCCGCACTCGGCCAATTCGCAGTTCTTCATCTGCTTCGGCGATGCCCGCTTCCTCGACAAGCAGTATACCGTCTGGGGCAAGGTCGTGGAGGGCATGGACGTGGTCGACACCCTGAACAAGGGCGAGCCGCCGCGCTCGCCCGACAAGATCGTCAAGGCGACAGTCGGCGCCGCCTGATCCGACTCGCTCGATCCGCGTTCGAGGGAAGTGTCCGCGCGAAGGTGCGGACACTTCTTTCGTTTCGAGGCCCGCCACGCCTAGGCAGGGCCCTCGCCAATTGGGACATGGCGGCCCATGACCGGCACGCTTCCGCTTCGCGACATCCTCCTCGCCCTGGCGGTGGTGGCGGTCTGGGGCACGAACTTCGTGGTGATCCGGATCGGGCTCGACCACCTGCCGCCGCTGCTGTTCGCCGCCCTGCGCTTCGTGCTCGCCGCCCTGCCGGGCGTGTTCCTGCTGCCTCGCCCGACAGTCCCCTGGCGCAACCTCGCCGCCTACGGCCTGCTGATCGGGGCCGGACAGTTCGGCCTGCTCTTCATCGCCCTGCGCGGCCACATCGCCCCCGGCCTCGCCTCCCTGGTGATCCAGATCCAGGTCTTCGTCACCATCGGCCTGTCGATGCGACTGACCGGGGAGCGGGTGTCCGGCCCGCAATGGGCGGCCCTCGGCCTCGCCGCGGCCGGGCTCGCCGTCATCGCCGCGCATACCGACGCCGCGACGACGCCCTTCGGCCTCGGGCTCGTGGTCTGCGCCGCCCTGAGCTGGGCGGGCGGAAACATGGCGGCCAAGCGCAGCGGGGCGCGGGCGATGCTGCCCTACGTCGTCTGGGCGAGCCTGTTCTCGGCGCCCCCGCTTCTCGCCGCCTCGGTCCTCCTCGAAGGCTGGGACGCCATCCGCAACGGCCTCCTGCGGGCCGACCTGACGACCTGGGCCGCGGTGGTGTGGCAGTCCGTCGGCAATACGATGTTCGGCTACGCGATCTGGGGCTGGCTGCTCGCGCGCCACCCCGCCGCCCAGATCACCCCGATGGCCCTGCTGGTGCCGGTCTTCGGCATGGGGGCCTCGGCCGTCTGGCTCGGGGAGCCGCTGCCGGCCTGGAAGCTCGCCGCCGCCGGCCTGGTCCTCGGCGGCCTCGCCCTCGGGCTGCTCTCTCCGCGCTGGCGGGCGCGCGCCGCGGTCGAGAGCGCCCCGCCCTGAGGCGTCAGGCGTCGTCGTTCCCGCCAAGCCGGGCCTCGGCCGCCGCCAGATCCTCCGGCGCGTTGATGTTGGCGAAGGGGTCCGCGGGCTCCGATGGCCAGGACACCGCCACCGCGCCGTGGCGCCTCAGGAAGCCGCCGACCCGGCGCTCGCCGCGGGCCACCAGGGCCTCGCGCAGGTCCGCCCGCAGGGCCACCGGCCAGAGCGCCACGGTGAAGTGCTCGCGCCCGCCCGACGCCGCCATGGCGATGACGCCCTCCCGCCCGGCCGCTTCGGCGAGGCGGACGACGAGGTCGCGGGGCAGGAACGGCGCGTCGCCGGAGACGCTGGCCACGTGGCGCGTGGTCGGATGATGGATGGCCGCGTGGTCCAGCCCCGCGAGGATGCCGGCGAGCGGCCCCGGATTGTCCGGCACGCCGTCGGGCACGATCGCGCCCGGGAAATCCGGGAAGCGGCCCGGATCGCCGTTGGCGTTGAGGATCACGCCGGCGGCGCACTGGGGGGCGAAGCGGGCGAGCACCCGGTCGAGCAGGGTGCGGCCGCCGAGGGTGCGCAGGGGCTTGTCGCCTCCGCCCATGCGGCGCGCCAGCCCGCCGGCGAGGATCACGCCCAGCACCGGCGCCATCGCGGCTACTCGATGACGATGCGGGGAGCCGCCCGCGGCGCGGGACCGCCGGTCAGGTTGCCCCAGAGCTTGGCGGCGATGCCGCGATAAATCTGCGCGTGCGGCCCGTCCGGGTCCACCGCCACCACGGGGCGGCCGGCATCGGAGGTCTCGCGGATCGTCATGTTCAGCGGCACCTCGCCGAGGAACGGCACCTCCAGCCGCTCGGCCTCGGCGCGGGCGCCGCCATGCCCGAAGATGTGCGAGGCCGTGCCGCAATGGGGGCAGATGAAGGTCGCCATGTTCTCGATGACGCCGAGGATCGGCACCGCGACCTTGCGGAACATCGTCACGCCGCGGCGCGCGTCGATGAGGGCGAGATCCTGCGGGGTCGAGACGATGACCGCCCCGGAGAGCGGCGTCGCCTGCGCCATGGTGAGCTGGGCGTCGCCGGTGCCGGGGGGCATGTCGACCACGAGCACGTCGAGTTCGCCCCAGGCGACCTCGCGCAGCATCTGGGTGATGGCCGACTGGACCATGGGCCCGCGCCAGATCATCGCCGTCTCGGGCTCGATCAGGAAGCCGATCGACATGACCTTGATGCCGAACCCTTCCATCGGGGCCAGCAGCCGCTCCTCGATGACGCGGGGCTTCCCCGACAGGCCGAACAGCTTGGGCACCGAGGGGCCGTAGATGTCGGCATCGAGCAGGCCGACCTTGAGGCCCTGGGCCGAGAGGGCGAGCGCAAGGTTGCAGGCCGTGGTGGACTTGCCGACGCCGCCCTTGCCGGAGGCGACGGCCACGATGTGGCGCACGCCCGGAAGGGCCGGGCCGGTCCGCGGCGGCGGCGGCGCGGCGGGACGGCCGGGGGCGGGCGGCTGTGGAGGGGCGGCTTGCGGGGCGTTCTGGGCCGGCTGGTTCGGGCCACGCTCGGAGGTCAGGCTGGCGAACACGCCCGAGACCCCCGGCGTCGCCAGGATCGCGCCCTCGGCCCGGCGCCGGATCGGCTCGAAGCGCTCGGCCTCGCTGGGGTCGATCAGGATGGAGAACATCACACGGTTGGTCGGATCCACCACCACCTGGGACAGGCGCCCGGAGGCGGGCAGGGTGGTGCCCGCGGCATCGACGGTCACCATCGAGAGCACCTTCAGCACGTCGTCACGGGTGATCGCCAAGGTTCGGGCTCCTGGCCGCGTCCGGCCGGAGAGCCGAGGCGCGGCGACAAACGGGGGATCGCGGACGCTGCGGCCTCGGCCGGCCCACCCGCGACGAACCCATGCGACAGCACAGGCGGTGCCGGAGTGCAAGCGCTTCCCTGATCTGCCGGGGGCGAGACCCCTGGTCGCGGCGGGGGCCGGAACATGCCGGGACGGGGCGCCGCGCCCGGGGTTTCCACGGAGGCGTTCAGGTTTCGCTAGGCATGAGTCGACGGGACGGCCGCGGTTTTGGGTCCGCGCGGCCCGCCGCAACGTTCGATGCAACACAAAGAGACCGCCCGGCGGCGGTCTCGCCCGTTGCAGGAACGCTCATTCGTGTACGCCTGGATCCGATACAGGTTTTCCGACCCCGCGCGGCCGTCGAGACGGCACCCGCGCGGCGACGTCGCTCAAGGCGACCTGACCATGAGCCCGTATCTCCTGCGGTTCTCCCGGCCCGTCTCGGCCCGCTACGAAATCGATACCGGCCGGGAACGGGCGCTCCATCTGCGCCGGACGATCCTCATCGGCCTCGTCTTCCACAACGCCTACAACCTCACCACCGCCCTGCTGATGCCGGGCATGCTGCCCCTGGCGATCGGCCTGCGGCTGTTCCTGGTCACGCCCCTCGGCCTGCTGCTCGCCTGGTCCGTCACCCGGATGCCGGGGCCGCGGCGCGAGCGCATGGTCACCGCCACGATGCTGCTGGTGACGGCGGTGCCGATCCTGCTATTCAGCCTGGAGCGGGAGGCGATGAGCGCCATCTGCTACATCGAGTACCCGCTCATGATGGTGTTCGCCACCATGATGCTGGTGCTGCGCTTCCCCCATGCGCTCCTGCTCACCGGCCTCAGCGCGGCGGCCTCGTTCGCGAGCATCGCCCTGCGCACGGATCTCGCCCCGGAGCTCGCCCTCTGCCTCGCGTTCCAGACCCTGGCGGGCGCCTTCTTCGTCCTCTACGGAAACCACCAGATCGAGGGCGTGCGCCGCCGGGCCTACCTCGTCTCCCTGCGCGAGATCCTGCGCTCGGCCGGCCTCGAGCAGGATCGCCGGGTCCTGACCGTGCTGTCGGAGACGGATGCCCTGACGGGCCTCGCCAACCGCCGCGCCCTCGATGCCGCCCTGGCCAGGACGGCCCGCCAGGCGCGGGGTACCGCCCTGCTGATGATCGACGTCGATCATTTCAAGCGCTTCAACGACGCCTACGGCCATCCGGCCGGCGATGCCTGCCTGCGCCGGATCGCGGAAGCCATCGCGGGGGAGACGCGCGGCGGACGCGACTGCGTCGCCCGCTACGGCGGTGAGGAGTTCTCCGTGCTCATGCGCGGATGCGACGCCCGGTCCGTCGCCCGGGTGGTCCGACGCCTGCGTGCCGGCATCGCCGGCCTGCAGATCCCGCACCTGGCCCGGGGCGACGGCCATCCCTTCGTCACCGTGAGCATCGGCGTCGCCGTGGTGCCAGCCGGACGGACGACCTCCCCGGCCGAACTCCTGGCCGAGGCGGATGCCGCCCTCTACGAGGCCAAGGGCCTGGGCCGGAACTGCCACGTGGTCCGGGTCATCGGCGACGCGGCCGTGATCCTCGATGACCGCCGCCTCGGCCGGCTCGGCGCGATGCGTCGCAAGCCCGCCCGGACGTCGCCCCCGGCCGCCCTCGCGCCGCCGGCGCCGGCCCGCCTCTCCGAAACCAATGCGGTCCTGGCTCGTTGAGCCCACGATCCGGTTGCCGATGATCGCGCCGGAAACCCTTTCGACGAGTTGGAGACTGCGATCCCATGCACCAGGGCAACCACCGCGACCACGAGGGCGCCAAGAAGCTGTTCGCCCTCATCAAGGACGTCAAGGTCGCGATGATGACCACCGCCGACCAGGACGGAAAGCTCTACAGCCGCCCGATGTGGTGCCAGGAGGCGGACGAGAACGGCGACCTGTGGTTCTTCACCAAGCTGCACTCCCCGAAGACCGCCGAGATCAGCAAGGACAACCAGATCAACCTCGCCTACTCGGATCCGTCGAGCCAGACCTACGTCTCGATCGCCGGCAAGGCCGAGATCGTCACCGACCAGGCGGTCATCAACGACAAGTGGAGCGAGAGCCTGAAGACCTGGTTCCCCAACGGGAAGGAGGATCCCGAGGTCGCCCTGCTGCGCGTCCATCCCGAGAAGGGCGAATACTGGGACAGCCCGAACGCCACGATGCTGCACATCTACGGCTACGTGAAGGCCGCGCTGACCGGCGAGTCGCCGAAGACCGAGACCAAGAAGGTCGACCTCGCCTGAATCGGACGCCCGTGTCGTGCCGGAGGGCGGCGTGCCGAAGGGCGCACCGCCCTCTTGGTTCGTAGGGTGCCGTCTGCGGACAGGCATCGCGCCGGAACGACCGCGTGGCCCGGCCTCATCCCGGGGGCGGGCAGGGGAGCCGCGCCGGGCCCACCGGCGACAGGCACGCGGGCTGCGTCCCTGCCGATTGCCGGGAAATCCGGCACGCGGGCTGCGGCGCGAAAGACAAGCGTCCCGTGGGACGCTTGCGCGCCTCGGTTCGAGGGGTCGCCCCGCTCGCCGGCGACGCCCTCAATTCGCCCGCGCGACCTCGACGAGATTGTCCGAGAAGGACGGTGCGTGGCCCATGTCGGTGAAGGCCCCCGACGAGATGCTGTTGACGGTCCCCTCGTTGAGTTGGCGCCAGTAGCCCAGCGTCGCGACCACGATGCCGGCCTTCACGTCGTCGGTGATGCGCGCCACGCCCTTGAAGGCGCCGCGATCGTTGGCGACCTGGACCCGGTCGCCGTCCCGGATGCCGCGGGCATCGGCGTCATGCTGGCTGATCATGACGAACTGCTCGCCCTGGCCCTTCTGCTTGTCCTCCATGTTCGCGTAGCAGGAGTTCAGGAAGTAGTGGCTCTTGGGCGAGACGATGTTGAGCGGGAAGCGCTTGGCCAGCTCCGGATCGTTGGTGTGGGACTCGCGCGGGCCCAGGTAGTCGGGCAGCGGGTCGAGGGCCTCGCCGGGCTGGAAGCCCTCGTACATCTGACGGAACGGCGGGGCGACGAAGTTCGTGGCACCCTCGACCATCAACATGCACTTGCCGGTCGGCGTCGGGAAGTTGCCCTCCTTATGCGGCGCCCGGTCGTCCGGCGTACCGACCTTGAGTCGGGCGAAGCCGTGTGCGCGCATGTACTGGAGGTCGATGCCCTCGCAGGCCGGGGCGTTCCAGTCGACGTAGTGCTCCAGGCACTCCGTGTCGGTCCACTTGAAGTTCTCTTCCTCGAAGCCGAGCCGCGCGGCGAGCTGACGGAAGATCTCGTTGTTCGGGATCGCCTCGCCGGGCGCGTCCGCACACTTGGTGTTATAGGTCAGGTAGAGGTGGCCCCAGGACAGGATCATGTCCTCCATCTCCGCCCCCATCGTGGCCGGGAGCAGGATGTCGGCGTAGGAGGCGGTATCCGAGATGAAGTGCTCGGCGGAGACCATGAACAGGTCCTCGCGCATCAGCCCTTCGACGATCTTGTCGGTCTCGGGCGCCTGCGTGACCGGGTTCGAATTCCAGCACATCATCGACATGATCGGCGGGTCGAGCTTCATCTCGCCGGTGAGCGCGCGTCCGATCTGCAGGTTGCTGACGACGCGGGTCCCCTCCGGGATCAGGTCGGGCCGGCACATCACGTCGAACTTGTAGGGGTGCTCCCAGACGCCGAACTGCGTGACGCCGCCGCCGACGTGGCGCCAGGCGCCCGTGAGCGCCGGAATGCAGGTGACGGCACGGATCGTCTGGCCACCGCCGTAGTGGCGCTCCAGCGCCACGCCCATGCGGATGCCCACGGGCTGCTCGGTCGCCATCTCGCGGGCGAGCTTACGGATCTCCGCGGCCGGGACGCCGGTGATTGCGGCGGCCCATTCCGGCGTGCGGGTGCTGGCCCGCTCCTTCAGCTCCTCGAAGCCGACGGTGTGGTTGTCGACGTAGTCCTGGTCGACGAGGCCCTGCTCGATGATGGAATTGATCAGCGCCATGGCCAGCGCCCCGTCCGTGCCGGGCTTCGGCGCGATGTGCCAGTCGGCCGCCTTCGCCGTGCGCGAGGCGTAGGTGTCGATGACGACGACCTTGGCTCCCTTCTTTTGGGCGTCCTTGACGATAGCCCAGTGGTGCAGGTTCGTGCTGACCGAGTTGCAGGCCCAGATCACGATGTACTTGGAGTGGATGTAGCTGTCCGGGTCGAGGCCGGCGGTCGGGCCGACGGTGAGCAGCCACGCCGTGCAGGACCCCTCGCCGCAGAAGGTCCGCTCCATCACCGTGGCGCCCATCCGGTTGAAGAAGGCGTCGCCGCCGTTCAGCCCGTGCACGAGGCCCTGGTTGCCGAGATAGCTGTAGGGCGCGATGGCCTGCGGCCCGTGCTGATCGATGATCGCCTTCCAGCGCGTCACGATGGTGTCGAGGGCCTCGTCCCAGGTGATGCGCTCGAACTGCTTGGAGCCCTTCGGCCCGACCCGCTTCATCGGATAGAGTAGCCGGTCCGGGTGGTAGTGGCGCTTCTCGTAGTCCTTCAGCTTCACGCAGAGACCGCCGCGGGTCATCGGGTGATCCGGGTTGCCCCGAACCCCGATGAGTTCGCCGTCCTTCACCTCGAACAGCATCGAGCAGGTGTCGGGGCAATCGTGCGGGCAGCCGCCGAAGAAGGTTTCGGTCAGGCTCTCGGCCTCGGCGACGATCAGGGAGTCGGGCTTGACGATCTCGTTCATGTGTCCTCCACGGCCGAGCGTCCCGTCTTATTGTTCCTGACAAGCCGGCCCGATGCCCGGGCAGGATGCACTCAAGTGCGAACAATGCCAAATTCCGTTTCGGCCAAGAATCCCGTTTCGGTGAAGACGAGATCGCGCTCGGACCGAGATTCGCGTCCGCGCCGCGCTGCGAGGCGGCGAGGCCGGGTCGTGGGCAGTCGTTGAGAACATGCCCTCAGCGTGGGGCACCGGTGACGTGGATGCCGCCGCGGCACCCGCCATCGCCCGAACCGGCCGGGTCGCCGCCTCGCCCACAGCCGCACCCCCAACCGCTTCGTGTCACCGATTGACTCGGCCCGCGGTGCCGTGCGCCTCTGCGGCCGCGCGGACGCCCGGGGGCGCCGCCTGAGGGGCCGTGATCCGAACCATGCTCGATCTTGCCACGCGGGTGTACAACCACAGCTTCAAGATCGACCCGATCGTCCGGTCCCTGCTCGACACGGACTTCTACAAGCTCCTGATGGCGCAGACGATCTTCCGCCGCCATCGCGACGCCCGCGTCACCTTCGGCATCCAGAACCGCTCGCGGCAGGTGCGGCTGGCCGCGTTCGTCGATGCCGGCGAGCTGCGCGAGCAGCTCGACCATGCCCGCTCGGTGCGCCTGAGCCGGGGCGAATCCACCTGGCTGCGCGGCAACACCTTCTACGGCCAGCGCCAGATGTTCTCGGCCGACTTCATGGACTGGCTGGAGGGCTTCCGCCTGCCGGACTACGAGCTGGAGGCGCGGGACGGGCAGTACGTCCTGACCTTCCACGGCCCCTGGCTCGAGACCACCATGTGGGAGGTGCCGGCCCTCGCCATCCTCAACGAGCTGCGAACGCGCGGCGTCGTGCGCCACCTCGGCAAGCTCGACCTGCAGGTGCTCTATGCCCGGGCCATGACCCGGGTCTGGGAGAAGATCGAGCGGCTGCAGCGCCTGCCCGGCCTGTCCATCGCGGATTTCGGGACCCGGCGCCGCCACGGCTTCCTGTGGCAGGACTGGTGCGTCGAGGCGATGCACGAGGCCCTGGGCGACCGCTTCCTCGGCACCTCGAACTGCCTCATCGCCCTGCGCCGCGAGGTCGAGGCGGTCGGCACCAACGCCCACGAGTTGCCGATGGTCTACGCGGCGCTGGCCGACGACGATGCGGGCCTCGCCCGCGCGCCCTACGCGGTACTGGCCGACTGGCAGCAGGACTACGCCGGCAACCTCCTGGTGATGCTGCCCGACACCTACGGCACAACGGGCTTCCTGGCGAATGCCCCCGACTGGATGAACGCCTGGACGGGCATCCGCATCGACTCGAAGGAGCCGATCGCGGGCGGCGAGGAGGCCATCGCCTGGTGGCGCTCCCGGGGCTCCGACCCGCGCGAAAAGCTCGCGATCTTCTCCGACGGGCTCGACATCGACACCATCGAGGCGATCCACGCCCATTTCCACGGCCGGATGCGGATCGGCTACGGCTGGGGCACGCTGCTCACCAACGACTTCCGCGGCCTGGTGCCGGACGGCCGCCTCGACCCGATCTCCATCGTCTGCAAGGTGATCGCCGCCGACGGCCGGCCCACCGTGAAGATCTCCGACAATCCGTCGAAGGCGATCGGCCCGGCCGAGGAGATCAAGCGCTACACCCGCGTCTTCGGCGCCGCGGGGCAGGCCGCGATGCCGGTCCTGGTCTGAGCGCGCTCACTCCGGCGTCTGGACGATGACACCGTACCAGCCGAGGCCCGCATAGGTCTCGTAGCCCGGCGTGCGGTGGAAGGCGACGATCCGGCCAGTCCGGGGATCCTGGTCGGCGCCGCTCAGCCGCCCGCCGGCGGCCAGGGGCAGGGTTTCCTCCAGGACGCCGCACCCGTCTGAGGCGGCGATCACCCGGTTGCGCGCGTCGACGAGGAGCACGCGGGTTCGGGCCCGGTCCTCCTGCGCCACCCGCACGCCGTCGACGATGGCCCGGGCCTGGGCTTGCCAGTCGAAGTGGATCGCCAGGACGCCGATCGGCCCGGCCCGGCTGTCGCCGTCCGCGCGGACGCTCGCGCAGTAGGTCGCCACCTGCGCCCCGCCGAGACCGGGCTGCCCCATGACGTCGGCGGCGACGTAGGCCTCCCCGTCGGGGAGGGCGGCGGCGCGCCGGAACCAGTCCTGGTCGGCGACGTTGCGGCCGATGAGGCCGGGATAGCGGTTGGGGCGTCCGTGGGCGATCACGTTGCCCTTCAGGTTGCAGAGCCAGAGGTCCAGGTAGACCGTGTAGGCGTCGAGGATGATGCCCAGCCGCCGGGTCGCGTGGGTGGCGGCTTCCGGGCTTGGTTCCGCCGCGCAGGCGACCAGGGCCGCGTCGGTGGCCCACCAGCGCACGTCGCAAGTGCGCTCGTAGAGGTTGCGGTCGATGAGTTCGACGGCGTTGAGCGCGAGGTCGATCAGCCGTTGGGTCTGGGACTCGTCGGCGAAGCTCCGGACCCGGACCTGGAGCCCGGCGATGCGGTTCGAGAGCTCGACCTCGAGGGCGCGGGCGACGGTCTCGACCTCGGCGCCGATCGCACGCACCTCCTGCGCCACCACCGAGAAGCCGCGGCCCATCTCGCCGGCCCGGGAGGCCTCGATCAGGGCGTTGAGGGCGAGCATCTTCACCTGGCCGGTGATCGACTGGATGCGCCGGCTCTTGTCGAAGGCGATGCGCTGGAGCGCCGCGATCTCGGTGGCAATGCCCCGCAGGTTGGTGGCATCGGCCACGCCGGGTCCCGTGCCAGCATCACTCGCCGTGTCGTGCACACCTGCCTCCAGCCATCGTCGGACGGGCCCCGTCCCCTCGCTGTCGAACACCGTACGCAACCAAGCTTAGAGTTCCATTAAAACCAATCGCTGCGCCTGCACATCCGAAAATAGACTCCGAAATTATCTTATGTTCGCGCAGGCGTCCTAATACAGACATAGAATTCGCGCAGTCCAAGCACGTCTCCATGCGGCGTCGAACACGATCGGCCCATCCTCTCCGGGCGCGATCAGGTCGAACCGCCCTCGGCGCAAGACACGCCCGAGAATCGACGAAGCGCTCGTCCTCCCGCTGGCACCCGAACGTTCAGGATGACGGCGTCCAGGCGGACGGATACGCGGCAACCCCGGGCGGACGGCCCGAAGACCGGTGCGGCGCCGCCGCTCAGCTATGCATCGGAGGCAGGCTCAACCCGCCTCGATCACGGTTTCGCGACGAGATGAACCCTTGGGAGGGATCGATTCGCGCGCGCGGGTCGTTCTCACCGCGTCGGTGCCGGCCACGTCGGCGGCCCGCGCGTCGCGTCTCGAACACGGAATCGGAATGGCCCTGCGATCCCCCCCGAAGCCGTCCCTCGTCCCCCCGCGACCCACGCGCATCGCGGCCGCCGGCACGCCGACCCAGGCCGTGACGTCGCCGATCATCGTCGCCGCCCTGATCATGGTGGGACTGTATGTCGGCCGCGACGTCCTCATCCCGATCGCCATCGCGATCCTGCTCTCCTTCGTCCTCGGCCCCCTGGTGAACCTGCTGCGGCGCTGGCATTTCGGCCGCTTCCTCTCGGTGGCGGCCTCGGTCCTCCTGGCGCTGGGCACCGCCGCCGCCCTGGCGACGCTGATCGGCGTGCAGCTCGCCGACATCGCCAAGGACGTGCCGCGCTACCGCAGCACGATCGAGCGCAAGATCGAGGGCCTCAACGACACGCCCGCCGGGCGCCTGGCCGGCTACGTCGCCAGCATCGGCCGGACGATGCACGAGAGCCACGAGGAACCGAAGCCCGAAACCAAGCCGGAATCCCAGGCCAATCCGGCCCCGCCCGAGAAGGCGATCCTGGTGGAGGTCAAGGAGCGCGTGCCGGGACCGGTGACCATGGCGGGCACGCTGATCTCGCCCATCCTGCACCCCCTCGCCACCATCGGCATCGTCTTCGTGGTGCTGCTCTTCCTGCTGATGCAGCGGGAGGACCTGCGCGACCGGATGATCCGGCTCGCCGGCTCCAGCGACCTCCACCGCACCACCGTGGCGATGGACGACGCCGCCAAGCGCCTCAGCCGCTACTTCCTGGTCCAGCTCGGCCTCAACGCCTCTTTCGGCCTCGTGGTCGGGATCGGGCTGTACCTCCTCGGCGTGCCGAATCCCGTCCTGTGGGGCATCTTCTCGGCGCTGATGCGCTTCGTGCCCTATGTGGGCGCCTTCGTGTCGGCCCTGTTCCCCCTGGCGCTGGCCGCCGCGGTCGATCCCGGCTGGTCGATGGTGATCGGGACGCTGATCCTGTTCCTCATCCTCGAACCCCTGGTCGGGCACTTCATCGAGCCGATGCTCTACGGCCAGTCCACTGGCATGTCGCCCTTCGCGGTCCTGGTCTCGGCGCTGTTCTGGACCTGGCTCTGGGGACCCGTCGGCCTGCTCCTGTCCACGCCGCTGACGGTCTGCCTGGTGGTGCTCGGGCGCCACGTGGACAAGCTCGAATTCCTCGATGTCCTGTTCGGCGACCGGCCGGCCCTGACTCCGGTGGAGAACTTCTACCAGCGCATCCTGGCCGACGATCCGGAGGAGGCGCAGGAGCATGCCGACCTCATCCTGAAGACCTGCTCGCTCACCGCCTATTACGACGAGGTGGTGGTGAGGGGCCTCGAGCTCGCCGCCCGGGACGCCGCCCGCGGCGTGCTCACCACCGAGCAGAAGAACGACATCCGGGCCAGTGTCGGCGGACTGATCGAGGAGATGGCCGACCGCGACGACCTGCGCGGCGACACCGAGGCGAAGGCCGACCCCGACGCCCCGCGCCCGGACCCGGTGCCGGAAGCCTGGCGGCCCGACGGCACGGTGCTGTGCGTCGCCGGGCGCAGCTTCGTCGACGAGGCCGCCTGCGCGATCCTGGCCCAGCTCCTCGCCAAGCGCGGGATCGGCACCCGGGTGGTGCCGTTCGCCGACGTGGCACGGGCGCGGATCGACGCCTTCGATCCCGGCCCGGCGAAGCTCGTCTGCATCGTGTCGATGGCGATCAGCGGCGAGCCCACGCACCTGCGCCGGCTGGCCGACCGCCTGCACCGCAAGCTCCCGGGCGCCTGCTTCGTCCTCGGCTTGTGGCAGGCGGACGATGCCAGCCTCGACGAGGCGACCCGGCGCCGGGCGGTGGAGGCCGACATCCATGTGTCGTCCCTGAAGGCCGCCGTGGAGGCCGTCGTGGCCGCCGCGCACGGGACCCGTCGTCCGGCCGACGAACCGCCCGCGATCGAGACAAAATTCGCCCCGGTCCAACCGATGCCGGTCTGACGGCACGGTTTTGGGCTTGACCGCCGCCCCCTCCCTCCGCTTCGCTCCCCGACCATCCCGATGGAACTCTGCCGGATGGGGCTTTGTCCGGCGGGCACCGACCGGAAGAGGGGTATGCCGATGAGCGTCGTCGATCTCGCGCGGTTCATGGACGATCTCGCCGCGGCCTCGGGACAGGCGATCCTGCCCTTCTTCCGCGCCGCCTTCGGCATGGACGACAAGGCGCGGGGCGGGGCGGCCTTCGATCCGGTGACGGAGGCGGACCGGGCCGCCGAGGTGGCCATGCGGGGCATGATCCGGCGCGACCTGCCGACCCACGGCATCCTCGGCGAAGAGTTCGGGTCCGAAAACCTCGAGGCCGAATGCGTCTGGGTCCTGGACCCCATCGACGGCACCCGCGCCTTCGTCGCCGGCCTGCCCACCTGGGGCACCCTGATCGGCCTGACCCATCACGGGGCGGCGGTGCGCGGCCTGATGCACCAGCCCTATCTCGGCGAACTGTTCTCGGGCGACGGCGCCCAGGCCCGCCTGCGGTCGCCCCGCGGCGAACGCAGGCTGCTGACCCGCCGCGGCACCGCCCTCGACCAGGCGGTCCTCGCCACCACAGACCCGCGCCTGTTCGCGGACGGGGCGGAGCGGGAGCGCTTCCTCGCCCTGGAGGGCGCAGTGCGCCTCTCCCGCTACGGCACCGACTGCTACGCCTACTGCATGCTGGCGGCCGGGCAGATCGACCTGGTGGTGGAGGCCGGGCTCAAACCCTACGACATCGTCGCGCTGATCCCGATCATCGAGGGCGCCGGCGGCATCGTGACGACCTGGGACGGCGGACCGGCGACGGGGGGCGGGCGCATTGTCGCCGCCGGGGACCGGCGCCTGCACGAGGCGGCCCTGCGCCACCTCAATCCGTGAGGCGCACGGCTTTCTGACGCTCCTCGGGGCTCACCCGCCCGGCGGTCCAGCTCTGGCCCTTGGTCCTCCCTCGGGAAACCTACAAAGAACAGTCAGCGGCAACCCGATGGAGTCGCTCCGGACGACCGCCGTCGGATCGGGAGCGGACCTTCTTCCAAAATGGGCGGATCCCTACGCGGGGAGAAGGCCGGTCGCGCGATAGTGGTCGATGAGGGTGTCGAAGAGCGAGAGATCTGCTCGACCTCTCGCCATGAGTTGGGCGCCCGCAACGGCCGCGTAGATGGCGCCCGCCCGCCCGTCGCTGTCGACCGCCTCCACCACCCCTGCTGCAGTCAAAGCCTTGCTCAACCAAGCGACGTTCACCTCGGCAAAGGCCCTCACCTCGTGCTTCACGACGTCCGGCAGATCGTCGTATTCGGCCGTCATGAAGCTCGACAGGCACATGCGGTTGTCGTTCTGCAAGGACGTGCGAAAAATCTCGGGATATCTGTGCAGACTGGCGAGCGGGTCAGACGCTTCGTTCGAGATGGCGTCGAGATCGGCGGCGATGTCTTCCCAATATCGCTTCGCAACCGCCACACCGAGTTCGGCCTTGCCCGGGAAATGGTAGTAGACACTCGCTGCCTTTATGCCGACCTCGGCCGCAAGATCGCGGAAGTTCAAGCCAGCGTAGCCATGCGCCATCGCCGTCCGCTTCGCTGCCGCGAGGATCGCCTCCTTGTTGTCTGCCTTCATTGCGCCGCCTCGCGTTCCTTTAGTACCTGCCAGTTGGCAGATAGGTGTTGACCGATCGAAAGGACAGCCCTAGCTCTCCGCCTGCCTACTGACAGACAGGGAGATTTGAATGACCACCGAGACCGCGTCCCGCCTTCAGCTTTTCACCTCGCCCTCGGCATTCCCGAATCCGCAACGTCTGCGCATCTTCCTGCACGAGAAAGGCATCGCGGATCACTTCGCCGAACGGGTCTACGACATGTCACCGGGCGGCGAGCAACGGCAGTGGCCGCACCTGAAGATGAACCCCTGGGGCGAAACGCCGACCCTCAAGCTGAAGGATGGGAGCGTCCTCTCGGAGACGGCCGCGATCGTTCGATATCTCGATCAGGCGTTCCCCGGTCGGCGCATCATGGGTGAAGACCCCTTGCAGCAAGGGCTCGACACGATGTGGGACAACCGCATCTGGGTGCACATCCTCTACCGGATCGTCACCGCGTTCCACGTTCTGCATCAGGGCCTGGGGCCGAAGCTCGAACTCACCAGCAACCCGGCCTGGGGCGAACACTGCCGCAAGGAAGCCCTGGCGCATGCGAGCCTGGTGAACCAGCATCTGTCGGACGGTCGCGAATGGCTTCTCGGCGGCGCGGCACCCACCTTCTCGGACATCACCATGGCGACCGCCATTGCCTTCTCGAAGTTCCCGGTCAACGCCACGCCGCTGGATGAGCGCTTCGAGCACATCGACGCATTCTGGAAGCGCTGGCAGCAGCGCCCGGCCTTCAAAGCGGCCTATGCGGACCGTCAGAGCGGCGTCGCGGAGTTGGACGACCGCACCTGATCCTGAAGCGCACACCCCTCCTTGCTCCCGAGTCCTGCGCCGCTTCCCGCTCCTGAACTTCACGCCTCCTGCCGCACGCGCGTGTCGGTCGGTTCCGTCGCGTCGGAGCCGGGCATGAAGGCGTCGAAGGCCGCCCAGAAGTCCTGCCGGATGCTGTCGCGCTCCGACAGGATCTCGTGCCGGGCATCGGGCAGCACCAGGATGTGCCCGGCGCGCAGGCGGCGGGCGAACCGCTCGGTGGTGGAGGTGCCGCAGACGGGGTCGGCGCCTGCCGCAACGATGAGGGTCGGCACCGAGATCCGGCCCGGCACGCGCGGGTCGGCGAGGCGCTTCATCGCCCGGAAGGCGCTCGCGAGCCAGGCAATGCTCGGATCGCCCACGGCACCGGCCCCGACATCCCGGGCGGCCGCCGCGTTGCGGGCGTAGCGCTTCGGATCGCGGCACAGGCGATTGTCCGGATAGGGCTTCGTCGCGATCGAAACCGCCGAGCCGAAGGGGATGTAGCGCCGGCCCCACCCGATCGCGTGCAGGGTGCCGGCCAGGAGGGCCGCCCCGGCCGGCCATCGCACCATCCGGATCGACAGCATCGGCGCCACCATGACGACGCGCCGGAACGGCAACCAGCCGTCATGGGCACCGGTCAGGGCGACGGCCCCGCCCATCGAGTGCGCGAGGCAGAGATGCGGATGCGGCATCAGGGGATGCAGGATCGCATCCGTGATCGCCTTCAGGTCGAGGCGGTAATCGTCGAAATGGGCGACGTGGCCCCGATGCGGATCGTCGACCTGCCGCTGCGACTCGCCCTGTCCGCGCCAGTCGAAGGCCACGACGGCGAAGCCCCGCCCGCGCAGGTCCGCGATCGTCTCGTAGTACTTCTCGATGAACTCGGCCCGGCCCTGGAGGAGGCAGACGGTGCCCTTCACCAGGCGGGTGGTCGGACGCCAATGGGCGGCCCGCAGCTCGAGTCCGTCATCGGTGCGCACCGCCTTCAGGGCACCGCCCGGTGGAACGGGATTGTCCGGGGTGGAACGCAGGGTCAGCATCGACGCAGTCTCGCGGCAAGAAAGGAACCGAATTTTTTGGCCGAGGCGCCGGCTGAGGCTCTTGCGAGGCTGAAACCCGGCTCCGATATCAGGTGAGCACCGGCCAATACGGCGGTGCGACTGGTCCGGCCCTCGGGCGGACCCAGAACCAGCATGTTGCTTCTTACGGAGAATATGTGATGCGTCAGTTCGACCTTGCTCCCCTTTATCGCTCCACCGTCGGTTTCGACCGCCTGTTCTCGGCCCTCGACCAGTTCGTGAGCGCCGACGCGGCCCCGACCTATCCGCCCTACAACATCGAGCGCACCGGCGAGAACGCCTACCGGATCACGGTGGCGGTGGCCGGCTTCACGGAGTCCGATCTCGCGATCGAGGTGAAGGAGAATGCGCTGACGCTGAAGGGCGAGCGTCAGTCCGATCCCGCCAAGCCGGCGGAATTCCTGCACCAGGGCATCGCGGCCCGCGCCTTCGAGCGTCGGTTCCAGTTGGCGGACTACGTCCAGGTGACGGGGGCCGCCCTCGAGAACGGCCTTCTTCACATCGATCTCGTCCGCGAGATTCCGGAGGCGAAGAAGCCGCGTCAGATCCAGATCGCCACCGGCCGCACCCCGCGCGCCCCGGTGATCGAGGGCTCGACGCAGCACGCCGCCTGATCGGCCCAGACGGACGTTCGGAGCGCCCCGGTCCCATGGCCGGGGCGCTTTCCCATGGGGCGACGCGATCGCGTCAGAAACCGCCGTCGAACCAGTCGCTGCGGCTCGGCTCCTTGCAGCGGTAGCCGATGAAGCAGCGCGGCGTATCCTGTGCCGGCACGAAGGCCGGGACCGTGATCTCGGTGACCTCGCAGAAGCTGCGATCGCGCACGAAGCGGTCATAGGTCTGCCCGCCGGTTCCGAGCACGAGGCCGCCCCGCCGGTCCACCAGCCCCTTGGCCTGACCGCAGGACATGGCAACCGTTGAGGCCCGCTGCGCGAGCGCCGGGACGCTGCAGAGGGCAAGAACGAGGGCGGCGAGGGCGACGCGGTTCGGCATGGCGGGCCAACGCGCAGCCCGCCCGGTCGATCCCGCGAGAGAGACGCGGAACGCCCCACGCCTAGGCTCCTCGACCGCCGAGTGCGATCACAGGTCGCCGAAGATCAGCTGTCCTTGCGGGCTCGGACGCCGCGCAGGCGGCGTTCCCTTCGCCCGCTTGGCCGCGGGCTTGCCCACGGACCGGCGGGCGGCCGGTCGCTCGGCCGGCGGATCGGCGCGCAGGCGGGCCTTCGCCCTGTCGCGGGCGACCGCCTCCGGGGCGTGGGGATCGTCGTCCAGCCACTTGCCGCGCTTGATCACTTCGTTGACCCGGCCCTGGTTCACGCCGACCTTGAAGGCGATCTCCTGCTGGGTCATGCCGGTGGAGGCGTGGAGGTCGAGGATCGCGCGGGCGAGTTCCGGGGTCATCTTCTGGCCAGTCAGGCGCCGGGCCGGCTTGATCGTCCGCGTCGCCCGGTCCCGCTCACGCAGGCGCTCCAGCAGGGCGAGGGCCATGTGCATGCCGTGCTCGCGCAGGGACTCCTCGAATTCCTTCAACGTCGCCATGGTCGGCATCCTCATCGCCGCAGGGTTCCGTGAGGTCGGAACCGCGACTGTTCCATCAACGCGACCGAAACGCCAGGGTTGCTCCGGACAGGCCGTCAGGGTTGGGCCGGTTCGGGCGGTGTGACAACAGGCAAGCGCCGTCATCCACCGCTATCCGTCGGGACCGATCCGGGCCGGGACGGGCAGGGGGATCGACGGCGGGCCGCCACGCCCGTGGTCAGGCGCGTGCGCTTCGGCTAAACCGCCGGTCCCGCCGCGGTTTTCGAGGATCCCCGCCCGATGATCAGCCCGATCGTATCCGTCTCACGCGCGGGGCCGCCCCCCGGCACGCCGTCTCTGGTGGATGCCCTCGAGGGCGGCGCGGTCCTGATGTTCCCCGACCTCGATTTTCCCCTCAGCCCCTTCGAGGAGCGCTTCGTCGAGCGCCCCTTCGCCGACGGCAAGGCCAAGAACGTCAACATCCGCGGGCCGCAAGCCACCCTGCGGGGCGCGGCCGGCACGCCGGAGGAGCAGGAGGCCCTGCGCCAGGTCCTCATCCGCTACCGCGCCTTCGCCGAGGCTTTGGTCGCCGCGCACCTGCCGGCCTATGCCGGCAAGGTCTCCTTCGCGGGCACCTCCTATCGCCCCTTCGAGGTGGACCAGCGCAAGCTGAGCTGGCGGCGCGACGACACCCGCCTGCACGTGGACGCCTTCCCGTCGAACCCGATCGGCGAGAAGCGCATCCTGCGCATCTTCCGGAACATCAACCCCAACGGACAGCCGCGCCACTGGCGGGTCGGCGAGGACTTTCCGTCCATGGCGCGGAAATTCCTGCCGCGCCTGCCCGGCTACTCGCCGCTCTCGGCCCGGATGCTGGCGCTCCTCAAGATCACCAAGGCTCGGCGCAGCGAGTACGACCACCTCATGCTGCACCTGCACGACGCCCTGAAGCAGGACATGACCTACCAGGAGACGGCGCCCCAGGCCGATGTCCACTTCTCCCCCGGCCAGACCTGGGTGACCTTCTCGGACCTTGTGATGCACGGCGCCATGGGCGGCCAGTACATGCTGGAGCAGACCGCCTACCTCGCGGTGGCCGACCAGGCCCGCCCCGAGCGCAGCCCGCAGCGCCTGCTCGCCCAGGCCCTCGGCCGCCCCCTTCGCTGATCCCCCCTCGAACCTTACGGCCGGAGAGATTCATGATCCTCGAAATCGCGCAGATCGACATCAAGCCAGGCCTGGAGGGCGAGTTCGAGGCCGGCATCGCCAAGGCGGCGGCGATCTTCAAATCCGCCAAGGGCTGCCGCAGCTTCGCCGTCCGGCGTTCCATCGAGAAGCCGCAGCGCTACCGCCTGCTCATCGAATGGGAGACTCTCGAGAACCACACCGTGGACTTCACCGGCTCGCAGGCCTGGAAGGACTACCGGGCCATAGTCTCGCCCTGCTTCGAGGCGCCGCCCAGCGTCGAGCACACCGAACTGGCGCTCCAGGCCTTCTGAGGCCGCGTCACGAGCCGGAGCCCCGCACCAGCATCTTGATGCGGTCGTCAAGCCGGCCGATCCGCGCGCGGATGCCGCGCGCGGCACAACCCGACAGGGTCTCGCCGGCGAAGAAGCCGAACTGCTCGGCGCGCTCGCGACAGGCCAGGACCGGCGGCAGCCCGATCACCAGAGCGAAGGGCGCGGTGAGCAGGAGGAGGTTGAGGAGGAGGGACGGCGCCCAGCCCAGGGTGAAGGACCGGACCTCCGCGTCCGCTTCGCCTTCGAACTCCCCGAACCGGCGCACCGTCCGGGGCGTGCGCAGGCCGTCGCGGATGATCGCCTCACGGATCCGGGCGTGCGCGGGCGTGGCCGCGTCGGCCGCAGGGTCGTCCCGCACCGGCGCGGCGAGCGTCTCCAGAGGCATGGTCCGAGCTCCGAGCTTCACCGCGGCCTCCCGCCACGATCGCGATGGTCCGTCCCGATCACGCCGCGCTACCGCAGGCCGTTCGCGACCGTTCGAAGGTCGCTGTCGAGATGGAGAACCCGGCCGGCCAGGTCGCGGCGGGCGCAGGCAGTGCTGCGCAGGATGTCGGGGACCCAGGATCCCCGGACGCCCCCCTGGCAATCCATCAGCAGGCTCGCGGCCAGCAGGATCGTCATGGGTCCGAGCATCAGCGTGACCTTGAGCAGACGGACGATGCCGAACCCGCCGCGCCGCCGCCGGGGCCTGGCCGGCGCCCGATCCCGACCGGACGAACGCCGAAGCGGGCGGTCGTCCGGCTCGTCGTCGCGCGGACCGAACTCCTGCTCGTAATAGGCTTCAAGCTTGCTGCGCTTCATCGGTGAGCGTCCGCCGACCTGGCTCGTGACATCCTCGTCGCACGAGATACACGCCGAGAGCGATAAGCTTGGCCTAAGATCGCGGGGCGCGGGAGGCGCGACCTGTACGCGTGGTTTCGGAATACTTAGCGGCCGGCGGCGGATCGAACGCGGTCCCGGTGACATCCGCGCGCGGACTGCGTACCTAGGTTTCAGCAGACCGGACCGGCCCGATCCCCCGGGTTCCGGCCCCCCACCACCGAGCGATCCTCGCCCATGATCCAACGTCCCCTCCGCATCGGAACGCGCGGAAGTCCGATGGCCCTGGCCCAGACCGGAATGGTCCGGGACAAGATCGTCGCGGCCAATCCGGGCCTCGAGACCGAGATCGTGGTGGTCAACACCGTCGCGGATCGCATCCTCGACCGCCCGCTCTCCGAGATTGGCGGCAAGGGGTTGTTCACCAAGGAACTCGAGCAGGCGCTTTATGCCGACGTGGTCGACGTTGCCGTCCACTCGATGAAGGACGTGGAGACCTGGCTGCCCGACGGGCTCGTCATCGCCTGCATCCTGGAGCGAGATGACCCCCGCGACGCCTTCCTGTCGCCGCGCGCGTCCGGCTTCGCCGAGCTTCCGTCGGGGGCCCGGGTCGGCACCTCGTCCCTGCGCCGCGCGGCGCAGGTGTTGATGCGCCGTCCGGACCTGCGGATCGTACCCCTGCGCGGGAACGCCAACACGCGCATGCGCAAGCTGGAGGAGGGGACTTGCGACGCCACGCTCCTGGCGCTCTGCGGCCTGGAGCGCCTCGGCATGGCCGACATGGCCCGGAGCGTGCTCGATTTCGGCGAGATGCTCCCGGCCGTTGCGCAGGGCGCCCTCGGCATCGAGTGCCGCGCGGCTGACGCCGCCGTGCGCGCCCTCCTGGCCCCCCTGGTCTCGGCCACCGCCACCGCCGAGCTCGAGGCCGAACGCGGACTGCTGGCCGAGCTCGACGGCTCCTGCCGGACGCCGATCGCCGCCCTGGCACGGATCAGCGGCGACACGCTTAACCTCGACGGCCTGCTGTTCCTGCCCGACGGCAGCGCCCACTGGGCCGTCCAGCGCTCCGGCGCCGTGTCGGACGCCGCCCGCATCGGGCGCGAAGCTGGCGCCGAATTGAAGCGCGCGGCGGGCGACACCTACACACGGCACCTCCAGTAGGCGCTCACGTCAGGCTTCGCTCGATGGCCTCCTCGTCGCAGATCACGCTGGCCGCGCGGCGATACTCGATTCCGAGGGGCTGAGTCAGGATCGGGGCCTTCGCCCGTGTGGTGAAGGCGTCGAGGAACACCCGCATCACGTGGGCGACCGCTGTGGGCGTAACCGAACGCAGATCGTCCTCGTAGTAGCGCACGGCATTGGCGGTACTCGTGACGATCTCGTAGGCGGGAAAGTAGACGGCGCGCGGCTCGGCCGCGACGATCTCCTCGGCCGCGGCTCGCAGAGCAGCTTTGCTGTAGGTGTTGGAGACCAGAACGTGCCGGTCCGCGTAGGTCGCGATCAGGGGCACCGGCGAGACCGTGAGGATGACCCGGGCGGCTGGATTGACCGCGAACAGCCGCTCGAGGAAGGTCAGCATGTCGTCGCGGACGTCACCCACCCGCGCATTCACGAAGGCGTAGGCATCCGGGTCGAAGCTGCCGCCGATGACCCCGGGGGCCACCGGGAGCATCGCGCCATCCGCGCGATGCATCCAGCCCTCCGTCAGTCCCAAGGTGAAGACGAAGACGTCGAGGCTTTCGAACATCGCCCGGACCGCCGTGAGATGCCGCCGGCGATCGGCATCCACCTCGGCCGCGTCAGCGAAGCCCGCCGGCTCGATCCCGGGGCGGAACGGATCGACCAGGCGACCGTCCGGACGCGTCCAGATCGAGAGGGCAGGGGCGTAGGTGCCGTAAGCCCGGTCGAAGAGCTGCAGAAGCTGGCGGGCGGTGTAGAGGTTGCCGTAGCGGGCCGAGTAGATCCCGTATTGACGGTCGGCGGCGGTTTCGGGCGCCATGCCGTCGGGCGCGGCCTCGGCGAGATAATGCCCGAACCCTGCCCGGGTCAGGGCGCGGGCGACATGCTGGGCGAAACACGAACCAGCGGTCGCCACCCGGGACTCGGGGGCGATGGTAAAGCGGCCGCTCGGGGCGGGTGCCAGGGCGAAGGGCGCCACGCCTGCCACGGCCTTGCGCCAAAATCGCTCGGCCGGTAGATCGGCGTAAGGGTTCATCACCACGGCGGCATCTCCATCCGATCGCTCAGGCCATTGCCGCGCACGTCCACCAAGACACTGGTCCCGGACTCTGTCGCGGCCTTGGCTGCCTCCCTCGCACGCCCGGGTTCATCGTGGCGATCCTGGGCGGGAGCATGGCGCAAGCCCCGCATCGACTCGCTTGACCCGGTTCGGGACGGATCGCGGATAGCGGTCTTAGGCAACTGCCAGGCCGAGGGCGTCGCCCAATCTCTGAGACTGCTGCTTCCGAGCGCGCAGGTCCACCTCGTACCCTTCGACGGCCTCGGACGACGGTATGGCAGCCTCGAGCGCCTGAAGGCCGATCTCGCCCCCTTCGACCACGTCTTCACACAGTTCTTCCCCGAAGGGTTCGTCGAGGGCGGCAACGTCCATGCCCTCGGCGACGGCGATCCGCGCCTCCGCCTGTACCCGACCATCCTGTTCCCGGGCTATCAGCCCGACATGGTCCTCGTGGGTGATGTCGGTGCGCTCTCCGCCTCGCGCCTCATCGCCTCGCCGACAGGTCCTTATCACTCCGCTATCGTCCTGTGCGCCTATCTGGAAGGGCTGGGACTGGAGGACACCGTGAAGCTGTTCCGCGAGTCGGTCTACACACGACTCGGCTTCTACGAAGCTTGGAACGTCGCCGCAGCGGAGCTTCTCGGCAGCGCACGCGACATCATGTTTCCGCTGGAGGCGGAGCTCGCCCGATGGTCCCGACGCGGCTGCTTCATGCACGTCCTGAACCATCCCAAATTGTTCGTGCTGGCTGATATTGCCCGGCGGCTCGCCACTGAAGCGGGCCTTGAACCGCTTCCGGCCCAGGTCGAGGACTATCTCCCGGATGATCTGGGCGCCGACGTGGTCTGGCCCCTCTACCCTGACCTCGCCGTGCACTATGGCCTAACCGGCACGATGCTGTTCAAGGACCGGGCCCGCCGGGGCGACCCGAAGCTCTACGACTTACGGGCCTTCATTGCGGCGAGCTTCGCGATCTATCGGCGCCATGCGCCGGAGGCTCTCGGATGCATCCGGGTCGCGGGCTGGCGGGCGAACCCCGCCGTGCGGGCATTGTTCAGGGCCTGACTGCGCCCCGACATCAGCCTGTCGCCGGCAGACTCAGCGGCTCCCATCCGGCGGCGGGTTCAGGCTTTAGCGAGCCGGCGAAAACAAGCACATCCCGGGTCCGGAAGGGCTTGCCAGGAAGACGCTGTCTGGCACGGCATGGCGATCTTTGCAGACGCGGGTCGACGAACAGACGACCAGTCCATCGGGATCGAGCGCGCGAAAAGCCTGCACAACGGACCAGCCGTCGATGAGGCCTGGAAGGTTGATGGCGGTGAACAGGAGTACGAAGTATTGCCCACTCCGTTCTCTGTCGCGCTGGCCTGCCGGAGGACGGCCACAGCCGCCTCGCCGCCGGAAACCGAGACCACGGCAATGCCGTTCCGCTGGCACAGGGCGGTCGGCATTTCAGGAAGCCGGTGATTGTCCCCGACGACGAGGACCTGACGCCGGTGCATGGATCGCACCAACTCTTTGCACAGTGGGCTTTGTCCGGTAGAGGTTAACCACCGATCAACAGAGGCGGTGGTTGGGCCAAGTCCCGCCCTCGACCTAGTCTGGACGACCTCATGCCGGACCATTCGACCCGCGAGGCCGAGACGTCCGCAGCCCCTGATGCGCCCGCCCCGCGGGTAGGGCCGATCTACGAGCCCCGCACACTCAAGGAGTTGGAAGACATCTTCGGCCGGGCCCGCCTAATGGATCTTCTCGACCGTTTGAGAACCGAGATCGGCCGACGGCTTCAGGCGCCGGCCTCGGAACGCATCGTCCTCGGGCAGGATGCCCACATCCTGCTTTCCGCGAGTGGGTCCCTTGGCTTCTTCGATCTCTCCCAGCGCTGTTCGGAGATGGAGCGGGCTTGCCTGGATGGAACCGATCTTGCGGCGCCCTTGGCAGCCGTCCGGCGATCCGCTGAAGCCGCGGTGACGGCGATCCGTGCGATCCGAAACCAATCCTAAAGCCCGCGGGGCTTCGTATGTTGCCATGCCGCCACGGATTGGACGCGCGTACAAACATCGACTTCAGCGTCGCGCCGATGCCGCAATCGGGGCCGATCTCCGGGGTTCGTCTCACCTCGCCCACAATGGAGCGATCCGGAGCGGGCGTGCATGGAGACTGGGTTTCACGAGACTTTGGCCGATTTCGGCAAGATCCGTTTAAGGTTGACGGAACCTTCGCTTAACCGAGACCGCATAAGAACCGCCGCTGTGTCCCCGAGGGGGTCACATGAGGCGACGTCGTCAGCCTGATCATCAGGGATCCGGCGGCTGTGCCCGAGGAGAACAGGATCATGTCCATGATTGCGCGCTTCCGCGTGTTTCCGCTGGCGGCCGCCCTCTGCGCCGCCCTCAGCGTCGCAGCCTGCACCAACGACAAGGATCTGGCCGACGCCTCCGGGTTCGGCGCCGGCGGTGGCATGAACGGCGGCGCCAACACCCCCGGCAGTGCCCAGGACTTCGTGGTGAATATCGGCGACCGGGTGTTCTTCGAATCGGACTCCACCGATCTGACCTCGACCGCCACCGCCACCCTGGATAAGCAGGCCAACTGGCTGCAGCGCTATCCGCGCTACACCTTCCTGATCGAGGGGCACGCCGACGAGCGCGGCACCCGAGAGTACAACTTCTCCCTCGGCGAGCGCCGCGCCCAGTCTGTGAAGGACTACCTGGCCTCGCGCGGCATCGCGAATGGGCGGATCCGTACCGTCTCCTACGGCAAGGAGCGTCCGGTGGCCGTGTGCAACGACATCTCGTGCTGGTCCCAGAATCGCCGCGCCGTCACCGTGCTCGATCGCGGCGCTGGTTCCTGACGCAAGGATGCCGCGGGATCTCGGAGCCGAACCCTCTTCAGGATCCCGCGCCCGAAACGATGTGCCGCGGCATGGCCGCATTTTTGCCGCGTGGGACAGCATTTGCTATCGGCGGGCTGCGGTCTTCGCGAACGCACCTCCGCTCCTCGACCACCGGTAACGCCCGTCATGCTTGCCCGCCTCCTCCTCGCGACCCGCCTCGCCACCGCAGCCGGATCCGTCACGGGATCGATCCTCTGGGGGATGTCGGCTCCCGCGATGGCGCAGGACGCGTCCGACTTCGTCGTCCGGCTCAATCGGCTGGAGAACCAGTCGCGTCAGACCGCGGGGCAGATCGAAACGCTGCAGTATGAAAATCGCCAGTTGAAGGAGCAGCTCCGCAAGTTTCAAGAGGACGTGGAGTTCCGCCTGCAGGAGGCGAAGGGGGGCCGCAGCGGCGCTCCATCGGGGACCAATCCGGCTCCGGCCAAGCCCCAGAAGCGCAGCGACGCCTTCGATCCCGAGCACAATCTTGGCAAACCGGGCGCGCCGATGCAGCTGGGTACCACCACGCCGAGCGGGGCGGGGGCCGAAGCGCCCCGGGCTCGCAACGTGCCTCCGGCGGTCGTCGAGGCGGATGACGAGGAGCCCGGCCTGACGCCGCCTGGTCTCGGCGGCCCAGTCGACCTGTCACCGCCCGCCCGCGTTCCGACCACCGGTGCACTTCCGAATCCGCCCCGGGCCGGCAGCGTCGCCGCCACGGGGACGGGGGATGCGCGCGCCGATTACGAGATGGCCTACGCCTACATCCTTCAGCGCCAGTACGAGCAGGCCGAGATGGGCCTGCGCCAATTCATCCAATCCCACCCGCGCGACGCACTGGTGCCATCAGCAACCTACTGGCTCGGCGAGAGCTACTTACAGCGCAATCGCAACCGCGAGGCGGCCGAGCAATTCCTGAAAGTCTCCACGGACTATGCACGCTCGGCGCAAGCGCCGGATGCCATGCTGAAGCTCGGAGCCTCGCTCAATGCACTCGGAGCCCGCGAGCAGGCCTGTGCGACCCTCGCGGAATTGGAGCGTAAATTTCCTTCTGCCAGCGCCAGCGTCCGCCAGGGCGTGACCCGCGAACAGAAGCGCGCGCGCTGCGCCGCCTAAGCAAACCGGTCGACGCGGTCGAGGACGCGCTCCGCCCCTATCTGACTGGCGGAACGGTCCTCCTCGCGGTCTCCGGCGGACCCGACTCGACCGCGTTAATGGCTGCAGCGGCGGCCGTCGATCCTGCGGCGACCGTCCACGTCGCCACGGTCGATCACAACCTTCGGCCTGAAGCGGGCGTGGAAGCCGCGGCGGTCGCCAGCCTCGCCGAAGCTGTCGGTCTCCCCCACCGAACCTTGGCCTGGACCGGACCAAAGCCGTCGCGGGGGCTTCAGGAGGCCGCCCGCATCGCGCGTTACGCTCTCCTTGCCACCCATGCCGAAACCATCGGTGCCGGCCTCGTGCTCACCGGGCACACCCGGGACGATCAGGCCGAGACCGTTCTGATGCGTCTCCTGGCGGGGAGCGGGCCGGCAGGCCTCGCGGGTATGCGCACCGAGCGATCCCTGACACCTTCCATCAGACTGGCACGGCCCTTCCTGAAAATAGCAAAGGCTCAACTCGTGGACTATTGCGAGCGCCGGCAATTCGCCTTCGTGCGCGACCCATCCAACGACGACGAACGCTTCGCCCGAGCACGCCTGCGCCGGCTCATACCGGACCTCACCCGCGAAGGTCTGAGTCCGGATCGGCTCTGCCGTCTCGCGGCGCGCTGCGCTCGTGACGACGCGGCCTTGACGGAAGCGGCGCGGATCGCTTTCGTGACGGCACTCCGGCCGGAGTGCCGCCCCGGCATCCACCTGGACGGTCCCCATCTCCGCTTCCTGCCGGACGCCGTACTTCTTCGTGTTGCGAGCCTCGCGGCAGAGCAGATGAAGCCCGATAGCCCGGAGCGGCTAAAACGGCTCGAGGCCCTCGTTCTGGATGACCTTCGACCCGCGCTGCATGAGGGGATTCCGGTACGCCGCACTCTGCGTGGGATATTGTTCGAAGTGACGCGGGCAGGGGATCTGGTGCTGACCTCGGCGCCACTGCGCCGGGGAAGGAAATCTTCGTAACCCTCCCATCCGATGCGGCCTTGCCGCGGCGGCATGGCCATGGCACGGCCTCCCCTTCGACTTGGCAAGGGGGGACTCGCTGCCTACATTGGCGGGGAGCGTCAGGAGCGACCCGCCCCAATTCGCGCGGCGGGCCCCGATGCCTCCAGGGATTGATCGATGAACCCGAATTTCCGCAACTTCGCCTTGTGGGTCGTCATCTTCCTGCTCGTGCTCGCCCTTGTGACCCTGTTTCAGAACCCGGGTCATCGTGGTGGCGGTTCCGAGATCGCCTACAGCCAGCTCCTGAATGATGCCGATTCCGGTAAAATTCAGACGGTTGTGATCTCCGGGCAGGATGTCAGCGGCACCTATGTCGGCGGCGGCAACTTTACGTCCTATGCCCCCAACGACCCGAGCCTCGTGTCCAAGCTGCAAAGCAAGGGCGTGCAGATCACCGCTCGTCCCCCATCCGACAACACGCCGTGGTTCATTCAGCTGCTCGTGAGCTGGCTGCCGATCCTCGTGTTCATCGGCGCCTGGATCTTTCTCTCCCGGCAGATGCAGTCCGGGGCAGGGCGCGCAATGGGCTTCGGCAAGTCGAAGGCCAAGCTCCTTACCGAGGCCTCCGGTCGTGTAAGCTTCGACGACGTCGCCGGCGTTGAGGAAGCCAAGGAGGACCTGCAGGAGATCGTCGAGTTCCTGCGTGACCCGCAGAAGTTCCAGCGCCTGGGCGGCCGCATCCCGCGCGGCGTGCTCCTCGTTGGCCCCCCCGGCACGGGTAAGACCCTGATCGCCCGGGCGGTCGCGGGCGAAGCCAACGTGCCTTTCTTCACCATCTCCGGCTCTGACTTCGTCGAGATGTTCGTCGGTGTCGGTGCCTCGCGCGTGCGCGACATGTTCGAGCAGGCCAAGAAGAACGCCCCCTGCATCATCTTCATCGACGAGATCGACGCGGTCGGCCGCCATCGTGGCGCCGGCCTCGGCGGTGGCAACGACGAGCGCGAGCAGACCCTGAACCAGCTCCTCGTGGAGATGGACGGCTTCGAGGCCAACGAGGGCGTGATTATCATCGCGGCGACCAACCGTCCCGACGTGCTCGACCCCGCCCTGCTGCGTCCGGGCCGCTTCGACCGCCAGATCATGGTGCCGAATCCCGACGTCGTCGGCCGTGAGCGCATCCTGCGCGTCCACGTCCGCAAGGTGCCTCTGGCGCCGGACGTCGACCTCAAGGTCATCGCGCGCGGCACCCCCGGCTTCTCGGGCGCCGACCTGATGAACCTCGTCAACGAGTCGGCCCTGCTCGCCGCGCGGCGCGGCAAGCGCATCGTCACGATGCATGAGTTCGAGGATGCCAAGGACAAGGTGATGATGGGTGCCGAGAGGCGCACCTTGGTTATGACCGAGGACGAGAAGCGGCTGACCGCCTATCACGAGGGCGGCCACGCCATCGTGGCCTTCAACGTCCCGGCGACGGACCCTGTCCACAAGGCTACGATCATCCCGCGCGGCCGGGCACTGGGCATGGTCATGCAGCTGCCCGAGCGCGACAAGCTCTCGATGTCCTTCGAACAGATGACCTCGCGCCTCGCCATCATGATGGGCGGACGCATCGCCGAGGAGATGACCTTCGGCGCCGACAAGGTGACCTCGGGTGCACAGTCCGACATCGAGCAGGCGACCCGTCTTGCCCGCATGATGGTGACTCGCTGGGGCTTCTCGCCCGAGCTTGGTACCGTGGCCTACGGAGAGAACAACGACGAGGTCTTCCTGGGCATGTCGATGGGTCGTCAGCAGACGGTCTCGGAGGCGACCGCTCAGAAGATCGACGCGGAGGTTCGCCGCCTCGTGGAAACCGGCCTCGAAGAGGCGCGCCGCATCCTCGGTGAGCACAAGGACGATCTGGAGGCATTGGCTCAGGGTCTCCTCGAATACGAAACCCTGTCCGGTGACGAGATCAAGAACCTCATCGCGGGCAAACCTCCGATACGGGACGCGGGCGATGGACCGACCACGCTGCGCGGCTCATCCGTTCCGTCTGCCGGCCGTGGCCGTCCACGCGGCAGTGATGGACTGGAGCCTCAGCCACAGGCTTAAAACCTGAGATAAGCCACATCTGACATCACGAGCCCGCCACCGGCGGGCTCGTTCGTATCAAGGCCGTCCTAACGATATGATGGATTTGGTCTTCAAGGGCGGGATCCGGCAACCGGATTTTCATCCCATGGGTGAACCTAATGCCGAAGCATCATCACCGGCGGTCAGTCGGAGGATTGCGTCTTAAGGCGGACTCAGTTCCCCTACACACGAGAACAGCAGACGGGACGCGAAAAGCATGTCGCGCAAGTATTTCGGCACGGATGGTATCCGGGGACGGGCCAACGGCGTCATCACGCCGGAACTTGCCCTGAAGGTCGGTCAAGCGGCAGGCTTAATCTTCCAGCGCGGCGATTACCGCCATCGAGTCGTGATCGGCAAGGATACGCGTCTCTCGGGCTACATGATTGAAACCGCCCTGATTGCCGGCTTCACATCGATGGGCATGGACGTACTCCAACTCGGGCCGATGCCAACCCCGGCCGTGGCGATGCTCACCCGATCCATGCGCGCCGATATCGGCGTGATGATCTCAGCCTCGCACAATCCTTTCGAGGACAACGGCATCAAGCTGTTCGGGCCCGACGGCTTCAAGCTCAGTGACGATGTCGAGCGGGAGATCGAGGCACTGATCGACGGCGAACTGCATAAGCGTCTGGCTGGTTCGCGGGACCTTGGACGTGCTAAGCGCATCGAGAGCGTGCACGCCCGCTACATCGAATTCGCCAAGCGCTCCCTGCCGCGCAACGTCACCCTTGACGGCCTGCGCATCGTCGTGGATTGCGCGAACGGCGCCGCCTACCGAGTGGCACCCGAAACCCTCTGGGAGTTGGGTGCCGAAGTGATCGCCATCGGTGTGGAGCCAGATGGCTTCAATATCAACCGTGACGTCGGTTCAACCGCGCCGGCTGCACTTGCGGCCAAGGTTCGGGAGCTGCGCGCTGATATCGGCATCGCCTTGGATGGCGACGCAGACCGGGTCCTTATCATCGATGAGAAGGGCCAGTCCGTCGACGGCGATCAGCTGATGGCCGTGGTCGCCCGGTCATGGAAGGAGGATGACCGCCTAACGCAGCCGGGGCTGGTCGCCACGATCATGTCGAACCTGGGCCTGGAGCGCTTCCTGGGTGGCATCGGTCTGAATCTGGCGCGCACCGCAGTGGGGGACCGCTACGTGCTCGAACACATGCGGGAGCACGGCTACAATCTCGGCGGCGAGCAGTCCGGACACATCATCATGTCGGATTACGCCACCACCGGCGATGGCCTCGTGGCGGCTTTGCAGTTGCTCAGCGTCGTGAAGCGTCAGGAGCGTCCGGTCAGCGAAGTCTGCCACTGCTTCGAGCCGCTGCCCCAAATCCTCAAGAACGTACGCTACCGGTCCGGCCAGCCGCTGAGTGCGGATTCGGTCGTCACGGCAATTGCTCAGGCGCGTGAGCGCCTCGGCAATTCCGGCCGCTTGGTGATCCGCCCGTCGGGCACCGAGACGGTGATCCGTGTGATGGCCGAAGGGGACGACCGGGGTCTCGTCACGGAGGTGGTGAATGATGTAGTCGAGGCTGTTGCCAGAGCTGCGGCGTGAATTCGCTCGGGTTTGACTAAAACGGCTCGGCACAGATGCTTTGGCCCGTTCGAGATGCGAGACCTTAGATCTGATCGTAAGCCGCAGGTGCGACCTCTCGCCAAGCGGCCAGGAGAGCTGCGGCCAGCATGTCCTCATCCGCCTCCCAAAGGGTGAGACAAGTCCAACCGCGCCGACCCCAAGCGCCGTCCACCGCTTCGAAGAGATCGGGCTCGGCCTCGATCCACTCGGCCTGCAGCGTTCGCGAGAGGCGCAGAACCAACCGTTCCTCTTCCACCCACAGCGTCGCGAAGATCCGCCCAAGAACCCGAAAGTCCGGGTGTCCGTTGTGCGCCCCCTCGGTTACTTCAGGAAGTGCCCCGGCCAAGCGGCGAACATCCTCTGGTCTGCTGGGCACGGGCAGTGTTTCCCTGTCGCTTAAATTTCTACTCAAAACGAGCGTGCATTCCGCCGTAATCACGGACCAAGCGTTGTGTGACAGCCGTCAACGCATCCGCAAGGATAAGATTTAACGTTAAATCTGATTTAACTCTTGGATCCCATGATGTCCCCGTCATCCCGCCGGCATTTCAGGCTTCCGGCACACGGTCGATTGAAGGACATCCGATGCGCCGCACCAAGCTGTCTGCCTTGGCGCGCTCGATCACGCTCTTTGCGAGCGTGGCAGCGCCCTGCCTCGCCCAAGCGGCGGATCTGCTTCCGCCCCTGCCGCCCGAGCCGCTGCCCCCGCCCGTTGAGATCGGCGGCGGCTGGTACCTGCGCGGCGACGTCGGCGTTGGCGCAGCCAGCGTGGGCGCCATCTCGACCACGGTCCTGAAGGGATCGCTTCCGGACGGGTACCGATACGACCAGAAGGCCATCGAAAGCCAATTCTTCGCCGGCGGCGGTGTCGGCTATCAGTTCGGCGCTTACTTCCACGGCGATATCACGGCCGAGTACCGCGGCGGCGGCAAGCTGACCTTCCAGGACAGCTATGGAGCGGATTGCCGCTCGGATGGGTGCCGCGGGGTCAACGCGTATCAGGCCAACTTGGCGTCCGTCGTCGTAATGGCGAACGGCTACATCGATCTCGGCACCTGGTATGGCGTGACGCCCTTCGTCGGCGGCGGCGTCGGCACTGCGTTCCACGACTTTTCCGGATTCAACGATCGCGGCTTCGGCAACGCGACCGGCGGGTATGGATTCGCGAAGGACAAACATTCGAACACGCTGGCCTGGGCGGCCATGGCCGGTCTCGCCTACAGCGTGACGCCCAATTTGAAGCTGGAACTCGGCTATCGCTACCTCAATCTGGGTGACGCGCGCTCGGGTGTCGTGAACTGCATCAACCAGGATTGCGGTGGCGCGGTCTACAAGGTGAAGGAGGTCACCTCCCACGACGTCCGGATAGGCATGCGCTGGCTGCTCGGTGGCATCGTCGCCCCTGCAGTCGCCGAGTATCAGCCCGAGCCGGCCCCGTTGGTTCGCAAATACTGACGGAGGCGTGCCCTGCCGGGTGGCTCCCCCCAGCAGGGACAGAGACCGGATGGATCCGAAGGCCGAAGACGCGGGGTGCCGCGTCCTCGGCCTTCGTCCGTTTCCGGGCGTCGGCGATCATCAAAAACCCCGTTGCGACAAAGCGTTAGGGTTAAGTCCTCTCTAACGGTTCCGCTCTAAAGTGCGGCGTTGCGTGATCCGAGGCGTGCCGCGCGCCCCTTCGATCGCTTCAAATCGTTCAGCGTTCGAGAGTGTCATGGCCGCATCCACGTTCCGGTTCGTCACGGCCTTCGGGCTGATGCTCGCTGCTCAAGGGCTGGCGCCCACCGCCTCGGCGGCGGATCTTCGCCCCCTGCCACCACCGCCACCGGCCCCGGTCGCCATCGGGGAGGGGTGGTACCTCCGGGTCGACGCGACGGTCAGCGATTATGCCCGTCCCCATGATGCGACCCCAGCGCCGGCCGACGGACGCCCCCTCAATCCCCTCACGCGCCTGAATCTCGAGACGGTTCCCGGCTATGGCGGCGGCGTCGGCTACCGCATCAACAACTGGCTGCGCGTGGACGCCACGATCGATCAGCGGATGCCCGCCCGCTACAGCGCCTATTCGTCGGGCTCGGGCTTCGTGACGGGCTACAACATCGAATCCGCTCAGCTCGACGTCCTCACCGGATTGGTGAACATCTATGCCGACCTCGGGACCTGGTGGGGCCTGACGCCCTATATTGGCGGGGGCATCGGCTTCGCCGATAAGCATCTCGGCAAGGCCTACACCCAGACGACCTGCATCCTGGAAGCCTGCGACGGCAATGCGGGCACCGGCTTGCGCGACGTTGTGCGGCGCCCGAGCCGCTCGGTCGCTTCCTTGGCCTGGGCCCTCACAGGCGGCGTGTCCTACGAGATCGGCGCCGGCCTGAGCCTCGACACCAGCTATCGCTACGTCGATCTCGGCCGCGCCAAGACAGGGCTCGACACCTACGGCTTCGATTCGCGCCTGAAGGACCTCGCCTCGCATGAGGTCCGCGTCGGCCTGCGCTACCGCTTCGCTGGCGGTCCGGCGAGCCTCCCCGGTGCGAGCTGGAACCGAAATCCCTACGAATAAGGGACCCGGCCCGGCGAGCGCCTCGCCGCCGGGCTCCTTACCGTTCCCGCGAAGGACAGGGCAACGGAACGTTAAGGTTACTCAAGTAAAACCGAACCATAGGCTCAGCCATCTGACCCATCGGGCTCACGCCCTAAGGACGATATCGATGCGTACCGTTTCCCTCGCGCTCCTGACCGGTTTCACTGTCGGAATCGTCGTGCCGGCGTGGGGCGCGGACCTCGATTACGGCATCCTGCGCGGCTCCGACTACGAACCCGAAGTCCAGATCATCGACTGGAACGGCGTCTATTTCGGTGGACACGGCGGGTACTCGTCAGCGACCGCCGGCTTCAAGAACGCCTACACGCCGCTGGTGTCGAACGCCTTGCGCTACTCCACCGCAGAAACGACCTTCAACGCCTCCAGCCTGCTTGCGTCCCGGGGTGGCAATATGGAAGGGGCCAGCTACGGCGCCTTCGCGGGCTTCAACTACCAGTTCGACGAGACCGTGATCGGCCTTGAGGCCGACTATACGCGGTTCGACCGGACAGCCTCGACGCGGGACAGCCTCAGCCGGTTCAAGGTCGGATCCGACGGTTACCTGGAGACGGTCTCGTTGACCGGTGCCGCGACCGCGCGGATCGAGGATTACGGCACGATTCGCGCCCGCGGCGGCTACGCGATCGGAAACTTCCTGCCCTACGTTACGGGCGGCCTCGCCATCGGCCGGGTCCATACCGAGCAATCCGTCGCGATTCAGGATTACGGCTACGACACGATCGCCTACAAGGCCAACCAAGCTCTGACGACGGGCAATCCCGTGGCGGTCAAGAACTTCGGCTACACAGCGAACGGCTTCGACCCGAACAACCCGGAATCCGGAACTCCGGCCACCCAGGTGGTCCGCACTGCCAAGACCAAGACCATGGGCGGCTTCGTCCTTGGTGGCGGCCTGGAGTTCGCCCTGACGAGCAACATCCTCCTGCGTGGCGAATATCAGTACGTCATGCTCAACGACTTCCAGCAGAGTGCCGCGAACCGGATCGCCATCAGCACCGTGCGGGCCGGCGCCGCCGTGAAATTCTGAAGGCCCTTAAGCGATCGCTCGCTCTTTTCTTTTACGGTCGTCCGCGCGGCGACCACGCCGCCGCCGGGAGTTCGTTCATGCGTCGCCACATCTTACTCGGCAGCGCCGCGGCCTTGTTCGCGAGCGCTGCGGCCTCGTTCGTAGGAGTAGCGCCCGCTCACGCAGGCGGCGAACCCGGCCGGGGCGACCGGCGTCCTCTCCTCCCGCCGCACATCGCCTACCGGGATCCGGTCTACGTTGCCCCGCGACGCCCGGTCGTCCTGATTCCCGTCCGTCGCGTGCCGCGCTCTCTCGCACTACCGCTCTACAATGAGCCTCCGCCGCGCTTCCAGGCGCTCTGACCGCACTCAGGTCTCCAACTCGGTGTCCCAGTAGAGATAATCGAGCCAAGTGTGGTGATACTCCCGGTGATCGAACTCCGGCTGGCGGCGGTGCAGCTCGTGCCGTGTCGGCCGGTGCGGCTCGTGGAGCAGCGGCATGTCCGCCTCTGCCGGGGTGCGATTGGCCTTGCGCAGGTTGCAGGGGGAACAGGCCGCGACGACGTTCTCCCAGCTCGACAGGCCGCCGCGGGACCGGGGCACGACATGGTCGAAGGTTAGGCCACCCGCCGGAAGGCGCAGGCCGCAATACTGACAGGAAAAAGTGTCTCGCAGGTAGATGTTGTAGCGGGTGAAGGCCGGGCTACGTGCCAGCGTCACATAGCTCTTCAGGGCAACGACGCTGGGCACGCGCAGCGAGCGAGACGGGGACCGAGCCTCGACGTCGTAGCTGGCCACCAGCGTGACTCGATCGAGGAACAACGCGGTGAAGGCATCCTTCCAACACCACAAGGAGAGCGGATTATAAGAGAGCGGCCGATAATCCGCATTTAGTACGAGCGTTTGAAGATCCAGCATCGGCGCTACCCTCTCGACGGGTCAACAGAGGGACAACGCGCGGAGGTCGGTGGGCGCATCGTCCCAGGTTGGTGAAAGATCAAACATCTCCGCGTCCCGGAGCGTCGTGGCACAGGCGGAAATGGGGGTAGGGCCCGGCCGCTCGACAAGCGCCGAGGAGGGGCGGGGGAGCCAGGCATTGGCCAAAAGCCGTCGCATCGGGCGGGAACGCCCGGTTCGTGGCGACGCACATCGGCGCGGATGGTCGTCGCCACCTCCTCGCACGGGAACGAAAAGGCCAAGTCCATCGGGATTTAGTCTAATATCAGCGTGACACGCTTGTGAAGGTCACCCCCGCTCTCCACGAGGTCGCGCCCACAGACCGGCGATCCGTACCGATCAGCTGCCTGTATCTGCCGCACCGTCAGCCTTTCGCCCCATTGCTCGGCGATGGGGCGGTTTCCGGTCGCTCCCCGTGCTTCCGAGTCGTGCAGGTTCTACCCGTCCGGTTCGGGCATGCGGGTTGCCAGTGGCCCGACGAGGCGAGGCGCGACAGCGCGCCAGAACCGCGCGACGGCGCAGCGCGAAAGGATCATCATGGGTGGTATCCCGAGAGGCCAGACGACCCGAGGCACCCGAGGTGCGGCACTGATCGCCGCTTGGCTGGGTGTCCTCGTCCTGGCTCCTGCGGGCGCAGTCGGGCAGGGCACGCCCACGGCGCCGCCCGCCGCGGCCCCGACGAAGGCTGCCCCGGCCCCTGCGCCAGCAGCCCCCGCAGATAGCAAGCCGGCCCCCAAAGCGGCGGCCCCGAAGCCGGCCGTTTCGGAGCAGATCCAAAACGTCCGCGACCAGCTCGACAGCGCCAAGGCGGATTTGGAGCAGCGCGAAAAAATCCTCACCGGACCGAATATCGGGAGCGGCGACCTGACCCGCGCCCGCGAAGGCATCGAGGTGATCGCGGACAAGATCCGTCACGTCATCGACATCACCACCCCGCGCCTCGATGCGGCCCGCGAGCGGCTGACACAGCTCGGTCCGAAGCCGAAGGACGGTGAGGAGGGCGAGGACGTGGCGCGCGAGCGGACGGAGCGCGAGCACGCCGTTGCGGAGATCGACGAGACCCAGCGACTTGCCCGCTCCCTCCTGGTCCAGAGTGACCAGATCGTCGATCAGGTCTCGAACCGCCGTCGCGCGGCCTTCACTCGCGGCCTGTTCGAGCGATCGACCGCCCTCGTGAATCCCGACCTGTGGATGAGGATCGCGGCCGACATCCCACGCGACGGACGCGCCTTGCAAGGCGCTGTGGAGGATACGGCGACTCTGTTCGCCCGCAACGGCACCATCGGAAACCTGCTGCTGCTCGGGATCGCCTTCGGTATCTCGATCGCCCTGTATTTCGGGCGTCGCAACATCGCCCCACGCCTCGGCCGGCGAGATGCCAAGGCCGTCGACCCCTCGCAGCGCCGGAAGCTCCTCGCGGCCTGGCGCGTGTTCCTCCTCGGCACCATCCCGGCGTTCATCGGCAGCTACGCGGTCTATTACGCCCTCGATGCCACCGATCTCCTGCCCCTGCGCCTGTTGCCGGTGGCGGGCGCCATCCTGGGTGGCCTCGCCTTCATCGCCTTCGTGGAGGCCCTGGCCGACGCGCTGCTCTCACCCGACAAGCCGTCCTGGCGCGTCGCGACCATGAGCGACGCCGCCGCTGCGCGGGTGACCCGTCTGGCCGTCGGCATCGCCATCGTCATCACAGTGGTCAAGTCGATCGAGGCCCTGAACTCGGGGATCTCGGCGGCGCTGCCCATCTCCATCGCCACGCGCGGCATCGGCGCGCTTGCCACAGCGCTGATCCTCGCCATCGGACTGCATCGCTTCGCCGATTCGGCCGAGCAGGAGGAGGCGTGTTTCGGCCCCTACGTGGCGCCGGAGGCGACCACCGGGATCGGCGGCCCGGCGCGGCTTCTCGGCTGGGCGGCGGTGGTGGTCATCGCCATCGCCCCCCTCGTCGGCTACGTGGCCTTCGCGGCCTTCGTCATCGACCAGCTCGTCTGGACGGCGGGGCTCTTCGTCCTGCTGTTCCTGCTGATCTCCAGCGCCGACACCTTCATCGGGGGGACGCTCTGCGATGACACCAAGATCGCCACCGCGCTCCAGGCCAATACCGGCTTGCGCAAGCGCTCGATCAATCAGATCGCCGTGCTGGCGACCGGCCTCGCGCGAGTGGTACTGGTCCTCGTGGCCGCGCTGCTTGCCCTGGCGCCCTGGGGCCTCGACTCGACCGACGTGTTCAGCTCGGTTCGCAGCGCTTTCTTCGGCTTCAAGGTCGGCGACGTCACGATCTCGCTCTCCACGATCGCGCTCGCCATCGGTCTCCTGCTCCTCGGCATGGCGGTGACGCGGGCGATCCAGCGCTGGCTCGAACAGACCTACCTGCCGGCCACCGACCTCGACGCAGGCCTGCGCAATTCGATCTCGACGATCGCGGGCTATATCGGCTTCCTACTAACCCTGGCGCTGGCCTTCTCCTACCTGGGCCTGAGCCTGGAGAAACTCACCATCGTGGCCGGTGCCCTCTCGGTCGGTATCGGCTTCGGTCTCCAATCTATCGTCAACAATTTCGTCTCAGGCCTGCTTCTTCTCTGGGAGCGCCCGATCCGCGTCGGCGATCAGGTCCTGATCGGAGACAGCGAAGGCATCGTGAAACGCATCTCGGTGCGTTCCACCGAGATTCAGACCTTCGACCGCTCGGCTGTGATAGTGCCGAACTCGAACCTGATCTCCGGTATTGTGAAGAACCGGGTCCGTGGCGATCGGACCGGCCGCGTCAGCATCACGGTCAGCGTTTTGCGCAACCAGGACCCCGTTCACGCGGCCGAACTCCTGATGGGCTGCGCTCAAGCCCAACCGGACGTGCTCAAGGAACCGCCGCCCCGCGTCGTCTTCCGCAAGATCGGCGATCCCTTCCTGGAATTCGAGCTGATCGTCATGATCGTCGACGTCAGTCTTGGCCTGAAAGTGCAGAACGATTTGAACCTTACGGTCTTTCAGACCTTGTCGCAGGCTGGAATGATCCCTGCCCTCGGGCCGGGGTCCAGCGTGGTCACGGTGCAAGGCTTGGATTCTTTCCAGAGCGCCGTAGGGCAGATCGCCAGCGCGTTCGCCCAACCGCAACGCTCCGGAGACCAAACCGCGCCGCAGCGCGTTGAGGACCGGCTCGACGAGGCCGAGCCGATGCGCTCCGCGGAGGCGGGGAGGCGGCGCGCGGGGAGCTGACACGGTGCGTAGGGAGAACGAGGCGTGGGGCGGAGGACGGTACTAATTTTCGGAGCCGGCATGATGGCCGGCGGTCTGGCTCTGCTCACCGGCTGCGCTACCCCGGAGCCTGTAAATTCTACGCTTCCCAGCCTCTACTGGCCGATGACGACGCAGTCGGCGCAGGTCGATACGGCGACTGCACGTGACATGATCTCGGCCTACCGCGCGCGAAACGGCGCAGGGCCCCTGCGCCTTGATCTTGAATTGCAGAAGCTGGCGGAGGCGGAGGCGGCATCCATGGCCGCCGCCGATCGACCGAGCCGGGCTCAGACCGTCAAGAATGCCGTCGAGCGGCTCGGCTTCGAGTCAGCAGAGGCCAACCTGTCGGCCGGGTATCACACCTTGGCCGAGGCGTTCTCCGGGTGGCGCGATAGTCCGGCACACAATGCAGCGATGCTTGCGCCCGGTGTGCAGCGTATGGGCATCGCCACCGCCTACGCACCAGGATCGAAGTACAAGGTCTATTGGGCCCTCCTATTGGCACAGTAGGCTTTATCCAGGGATAGCCTGTCCCGGCCGGAAGCTGGCACAGCCACCGGACGTCAGACTGCGAGCGCGTTTTCCGGGGGGTGGGGGGAGGGAGGCCTCCCCGGATGGCTGGGCGAGAAAAACTTTTCCGTTGCCGATGACGCCTCTCGATCGAGCCAGCCGTCAGGCCGGACGGTGCACGAGGCGCAGGCTCGGCGGCTCAGGGAAAGTTCTTCATGCGAGGCGTCGGTGACGTTTCGCTGAGGAGCGTCACCGTCACCCGGCGATTGGCCGGGAGGTAGGGATTGTCCGGAAACAGCGGCTCCGTATCGGCTTTCCCGGTCACGGATGCGAAACGGTCATCGGGTACGCCGCTGCCGGCCAGTATCTCGCGCACGCTGATCGCGCGATTGGCCGAAAGCTCCCAAGGCGGAGCGAGAAGTCGCGTTCCGGGTCTCTCCGTCGCAGTGTAGCCCGTGATGGCGATGCGATTAGGCATCTTGCGCAAGGTCCCGGCGATCCGCTCCAAGAGGCGTCGGGTACGGGCATTGGGCCGACTCGATCCATCGGGAAACATCGAGGCGCCATCCTGGTCGACGATCGACACGTCGATCCCGCGTTGCGAGGGGGCGACGATGATGTTCTTCGATAGCTCGGCGACCTCGGGCATGTCCTGCAACGCCTGACGCAGGCTCGCTGCCGCGAGACCGGCGCCGTCCGGGTAGCCCTTGTCCGGCATACCCTCGTCAACGTTGCCGTCGACCGCGGGCGGGGTGGTGTGATCGGAGGCAAGGTCAGGGGGAATGTCGCGCTTGTACTTGACCTTGTCGGCGTGGGCGAGGCCGTCCTTCTCGATGATGCCAGCAAAGCGCGACTCCTTGTTGACGCCGAACGCGTCGCGCATGGAGCCGGCCACCGCCTGCATCTTCTTCTGGTCCTGGGTCGAATAGGCGGCGATCATCACGAAGAAGCTCATGAGAAGCGCCATCAGGTCGGCGAAGGTCACGAACCAGCCGTGGCCGCCATGCGCGCCGCCGCGCTTCTTTTTAGCCATCGGCGCCGTCGCGCGTGATGCGGGTGCGCGCCATCACGCCGGCTCGGCCACGAGTTCGTCGCGGTGGTTGTGCGGGAGGTAGGCGATGAGCATCTCGCGCACCAGGGAGGAGCTCTTGGCGTCGCGGATGAGCAGGATGCCGTCGATGATAAGCGAGCGCGACACATCTTCCTCCTCCAGCTTCACGTGGAGTTTGTCGGCGAGCGGCAGGGTGATCATGTTGGCGATCAGGGCGCCGTAGAGGGTGGCGAGGAGGGCAGTCGCCATAGCCGGGCCCAGCTTCGAGGGGTCCGACATGTTGGCGAACATCGTCACCATGCCGAGGATGGTTCCGATCATGCCCCAGGCCGGGGCGCAGTCGCCGAAGGCGCGGTAGATCTTCGAGCCTTCGTCGAGGTGCATGAGGAAGTTGTCGCGGTCGCGCTCCATGGTGTCCCGGATGAACTCGCGGTCATAACCATCAGCGATGTAGCGTGCCCCTTGGGCCAGGAAGGGATCGGAGATCTCCATGTTTTCCAAGGCCATCGGGCCGGACTTCCGCACCACGTCGGCTATCTTGGTGATCTCCTCGATGAGGTCGCGTGGCTTGATGGCGCGCATCGAGAAGGCGTAGCGCAGGCCCATCGGGAGCCCGTGCATCATCGTCGAGAAGGGGAAGCGCATCATCGTCGCGGCGGTGGCGCCGCCAAAGATGACGATGACGGCGTGCTTGTCGAAATAGGCGGCAAAGTTGCCGCCGTCGATCATGATCAGGACGAAGACGACGGCGAAGCCGCCGACGAGGCCGATACCGGTTGCGAGATCCATGATCACTCGAGCCTGAGCGGCTGCCCGCATGCCGCGTTGGCGCCGCACGACGAGGCGCCGTCCCCACCGTTACGGATTCAGGTTGAACGAACCGTAAAAAACACCGCCGGACTCTGGCCAAACCCGAGGGGTTCGCGTCATGCACCGTTCAGGGAGCGCTCCGCATAAGGCACGCAACGCCAAGGATTTGGCGGCCTCCGCCGGGACGCGTTCGCGCAACCCGGTCAGGGATCGGAGCACACGGTATCATGTCGTTGGTTCGTCTTTACGTACGGGTCATGGGTCTTCTGGGCTCCGACCGCCGTCTGGCGGCGGTCCTGGCCTGCGCCAATGTGGCCCTGGCGGTGGCGGCGTTCGCCGAGCCGCTTCTCATGGGCCGCATCATCGACCAGCTCACCCACCTCAAGAGCAGCACCAATGCCTTCACGACGCTGGCGCCCCTGATTGGTGCCTGGGTGGCCTTCGGCCTGTTCACCATCGCGGCCGGCGTGACGATCGCCCTGCACGCGGACCGGCTGGCCCACCGCAACCGTTTGACCGCCATGGCCAACTACTTCGAGCACGTGCTCGAGCTGCCGCTCGCCTTCCACTCCTCGAACCATTCCGGTCGCGTCCTGAAGGCGATGCTGGAGGGCTCAAACGGCATGTTCTGGCTCTGGCTCGGCTTTTTCCGCGATCACTTCGTGGCCTTCGTCTCCCTGATCGTCCTCCTGCCGATGACCCTGTTCGTGAACTGGCAGCTCGGCTCGATCCTGGTTGTGCTCGTGCTGGCCTTCACGACCCTGACCACGATGGTCATGCGTCGTACCGAGACCCTGCAGGGCCGGGTCGAGGCCTACCAGTCGGGCCTGGCCGAGCACGCTTCGGACGCGCTGGGTAACGTCGCCGTCATCCAATCCTTTACCCGTGCCAAGGCCGAGAAGGACGCGATGCACGACATCATCCGCAACCTGCTCGCCGCGCAGATCCCGGTTCTGTCCTGGTGGGCGCTCGCCAACGTTGCCACCCGCGCCTCCGCGACCCTGACCATGACGGCGATCTTCATCACCGGCATCGCCCTGCACCAGCACGGTCAGGCGAGCGTCGGCGAGGTCGTGGCCTTCATGAGCCTCGCGACCATGCTGGTCTCGCGCCTCGACCAGGTTGCGACCTGCATCAACGGCCTGTTCCAGCAGATGCCCAAGATCGACGAGTTCTTCGAAATCCTGGACACCACACCAGCGGTCCACGACCGTCCGGGTGCCCAGCACGTCACGCGCTTCGACGGTGAGGTCGCTTTTGAAGGCGTCGGCTTCTCGTACAACGCTCGCCGCAAGGCATTGGAAGATGTTTCCTTCACAGCCCGGGCCGGCGAGACGATCGCCCTGGTCGGCACCACCGGTTCGGGCAAGTCGACCACGCTCGGCCTTCTGCACCGCGCCTTCGACCCGGACCACGGCGCCATCCGCATCGACGGCAGCGATATCCGCGACATCGGACTGTCCAGCCTGCGCCACAACATCGGTGTTGTGTTCCAGGAGCCGATGCTGTTCGCCCGCTCGATCCGCGAGAACCTGCAGGTCGGCCGCCCGGACGCCACCGATGCCGAGATGCTCGACGCCCTGGAGCGGGCCCAGGCCACCGAGTTCATGGCCCGCCAAGCCGACGGCCTCGATACGGTGATCGGCGAGCGCGGACGCTCGCTCTCCGGCGGCGAGCGCCAGCGCCTCTCCATCGCCCGCGCGCTCCTCAAGAACCCGCCGGTGCTGATCCTCGACGAAGCCACCTCGGCCCTCGATGCCACCACTGAGCGCAAGCTGCAGGGTGCCCTGGAGGCCGTGATGGAAGGTCGCACCACCTTCGTCATCGCCCACCGCCTAGCGACGATCCGTAACGCCGACCGCATCCTCGTCTTTCATGAGGGCCGGATCGTCGAATCGGGCAGCTTCGACGAGCTCGTCGCTCAGAACGGACGCTTCGCCGATCTCGCGCGAGCCCAGTTCATGGCGGGGTCCGAGCCGCAAGGCATGCCGCTCGCGGCGTGATCCGCGCAGCGCAAATCGACAACCAAAAGCCCTCGCCGGTTCTTGGACGAGGGCTTTTGGTTGTCTTGCCAAGGACTTAGACGGCACCCTGAAAGTTATGGCTTCACGCTGCGCTTGCGTCTGAACGGTATCCGCGTCCCACTCGATGCGGCGTCTTCAGGTGCAGGCGATCAATCCGCCGCGGCGGACGTCGCACCGTCCTCCGCCCAAACCCGGAACTTCGTCAGGCGGTTCGGTCCGAAGGTATGGGTCAGGGGCACGTCCGCCGCATCGCGCCCACGGGCCACCAGGATCCGGCCTCGGCGCGGAGCATTGTTGCGCGGGTCGAAGACGTGCCAGGCGCCACCGAGATAGACCTCCGTCCAGGCGGCGAAGTCCCCCGGGGCATGCGGCTCGGGCTCGCCGATGAAGCTGAGATAGCCGGTGCAGTAGCGGGTTGGGATATTCAGGGCCCGGCAGAAGGCGACGAACAGGTGAGCATAGTCGCGACACACGCCGCGCCGACTTGCGAAGGCATCGGCAGCGGTGCGGTCGACGTGGGCATACCCATAGCCGAAGGTGATGTGTCCGTGGACGTAGTCGCAGATCGCCTGCACCCGCGACCAGCCGGGCTCGAGGTCCCCGAACAGCCGCCAGGCCTCGCTCGAGAGGAGATCGGATTCGCAGTAGCGGCTCGCTACGAGGAACGGCAGCGCCTCTTCCGGCAGATCCTCGACCGCGTGCTCCTCGGCTTCCAGCACCACCGGATCGAGGGCGCCGTCATCCTCCGTCTCCGCATGCACGCTCAGGGTCAGGGCACCGGCGGGAGCCATGAAGCGCACGGTCCGATTGCCGAAGACATCACGGAAGGTGCGGAGGGGCAGCGGTGGATCGAGGGTGAGCACGTCCGGCGGTACGGCAGCCAAGCCGTTCACCGGATAGGAGTTCAGGCGGGCGATGACGGGCGTCGGCTGCGGAAAATCATAGCCCATCTCGCAACCGAACCTGATCCGCATCGAAGCTCCCCCGGGCCGGCCGCCGCGCCGCCGCTTACGCCATCACTGCCCGTGCCCGAACCGGGACACTAGGCCGCCAGGGTCACAGGCGGATGTCATCGCGCGCCCTGCGCGCAGATGAAGCAGTACAGACTCAGAGCCCCCGAGCCCGGGCCTGCTTCTCCTGCATCCGCGCCTGAAGCCGCACGCGTCGCGCTGCAATGACGGTGCCATTGATCTCGCCACCGAACAGGAACATCGCGGCCAGCCAATACAGGAAGACCAGGAACACCATCGCGGTGGCGAGGCCGCCATAAGTGGAGGCGTAGGCGTTGGAGAAGCGGTCGAGGTAGTAGCCGAAACCGAGGCCGGCCAGGAACCACAGCAGCAAGGTCACTGCGATTCCGGGGACCACCGCCAGGACGGAGCGGCGCCCTGTCGCGACAAACTTATGAGCGATCACGAGTACGGTGAGGAGCAGGAAGGCCGTGATTCCGATCCGTCCGATCGCGACGGTCAGGCTGAGGGGCTCGAGCCCCGGCGCCACGTTGATGACTTTGCGCCAGATCAGGGGGCCAAGCACCACCAAGAGGGCGAAGGCCAGCATGGCGAAGGCGCCGCAGACAACATAGCCGATGGATTCGAGACGCGTCAGCCACCAGGGCCGTACCTCGCGCAGGCCGTAGGCACGGTTCAACCCGACCCGCAGGCTCTCGACCCCAGAGGAGGAGAAGTAAAGCGCCAGCAAGGCACCCAGGGTCAGCACGCCTCCGCGCTGCTCGGTCAGCACCCGGTGCACCTCATTGACGATGGGCTTGGCCACTTCGCGCGGCCAGGCATCGAAGATGAGGACGCTGGCCTCGTCGGCGAGCGACTTCGTGCCGAACAGACCAGCCAGGGCGGCGAGCAGGATCAGAAACGGAAACAGCGCGGTCAGACTCGAGAGGGCGATGTGGCTGGCGATGGCCCAGCCGTCATGGGCGACGAAACGCTGGGCGGCGACGCCTGCGATCTCGAAAGGTTTGCGGAGACGTCTCACGGGGCGGGGGTTCGTCCTCGAACGGGGCAGGCGGGCGTGTCTTCTAAACGTCACGCGACCGGTTCGCGCAACGTGCCGTGCGCGAGGCGGCGCCCTACCTGCTTGAATTTATCGCGACCCTGTGATGCGTGGCCGCCATCATGCCCGCGCCCGCTCCGTTCCTCGTCCCCGCCCTGTTCGTTCTGATCTGGGCGACGGGCTTCGTCGCGGCCCGCTTCGTGGCTCCCCATGCCGAGGCCTTCACCTTCGTGGCGATCCGGGTCGTTGCCGTCGCGCTGGTGCTGGCGACCCTGGCGCTCCTGCTCCGAGCCCGCTGGCCGCGCGGTCGCACCGGCTGGCTCCATGCCGCGTTCGCCGGCGTGCTGATGCAGGGGGTTTACGTCATCGGCGTGTTCTGGTCGGTGCAGCATGGCTTGCCGTCCGGCATCGCTGCCCTCGTTGGCAGCCTGCAGCCCCTGTTGACCGCGAGCCTGGCAGGTCGCGTCCTTGGGGAGTCCGTGAGCCGGCGGCGCTGGCTCGGTATCGGCATCGGCTTTTCCGGTGCGCTTCTCGTCCTGGCACCGAAGATCGGCGCCTCGGATCCTGCCGGCATCCCGGTTCCGGCCCTGACTGCTTGCCTCTTCGCGATGGTGGCGATGACCGGCGGAACCCTCTGGCAGAAGCGACATGGGGCTGGTGCGGATCTCCTCAGCAATGCCGCCATTCAGTTCGCGGGCGCCGTACTCCTTGCCGTTCCAATCGCCCTCCTGTTCGGAACGGGTGGATTCGATGCTTCCACGCCCCTCTGGCTCGGCCTTGCCTGGTCGGTCCTCGTCAACTCCGTCGGTGGCATCCTCCTGCTTCTGATGCTGATTAAGCGCGGCGCCGTGGCGGGTGTCGCGTCGCTGTTGTTCCTGGTACCGCCGGTCTCGGCTGTCATGGCGTACCTCCTGTTCGAAGAGTCGCTCGCGCCGGTCCAGATGAGTGGCATGGCCATCGCCACCCTCGGTGTCGCTCTGGCCAGTCGCGGATGAGCCCCCGCCGGTGAGGCGGTGACTTTTTCTTTGAGAGGCGTCTCAATAAAATTCATCATCCCTTGGTTAGCAAAGAGAAATCAGGGTTTTTCACGCCCACGGATAATGAATTCAGGCGGGATAGTGCCGCAGTGCGGCGAGACGCCTCTACAGGGGCGACGAACCTGCCTATAATGGACTGCAAAGTATCGTTCCTTTGCCAGCGAGTTTGCCATGTCAGCCTCTCCCGTCGTCTCGACCGAACCGCAGGACCTCGTGACCCTGGCCCGCGAGGCGGCCGAGGCCGCCAAAGCCCTCGTCGCCGAGGCGACCCGGCGGGTGCGCACCACGATCCTGTCGGACGAGGGCAAGATCTCGGCCGAGAAGATGGAGACCCAGCAGCACGCCACGCATGGTCTCGCCTGGATCGCGACCTATGCCGAGGGCGTGCGTGAGCTCGGCGCGTACGCGCAGCGTCTGACGGAGAGTGGAGAGTTCGGCGAGACCGAGAGCCTCCTCGTCCGGATCGGTCTCGGCGAGTACCTCGACCAGATGTTCTCGGGCATTCCGATGAGCCAGGGCGAGATGGTGCGGCCGACAGGCTCCCTCGGCCTTGGCGCGCGCGAGGTCGCTAAGTTCCGCACCGAAGCGGTGGAGACCCTGATCGCCGAGGGTAACACCCCCGAGAACCGGGCTGCCCTCGTGGCCCGGATCCGTGACAACGGCGGCTCGGCCACCATCGGCAAGTCCGGTCTCGACGAGGACATGGAGGCGATCCGCTCCGAGATGCGTCGCTTCGGCCTCGCCGAGGTCGTGCCGCACGCGCACGAGTGGCACAGCCAGAACGCCTACATCCCGATGGAGATCGTCACCAAGATGGCCGAGCTCGGCGTCTTCGGCCTGACGATCCCGGAGGAGTACGGCGGCATGGGCCTGCCGAAGATCTCCATGTGCGTGGTCTCCGAGGAGTTGTCGCGCGCCTATATCGGCGTCGGCTCCCTCGGCACCCGCTCGGAGATCGCCGCCGAGCTGATCCTGTGCGGCGGCACCGAAGAGCAGAAGCATCGCTTCCTGCCCGGCATCGCCTCGGGCGACACCCTGCCGACCGCCGTGTTCACCGAGCCGAACACGGGCTCCGATCTCGCGAGCCTGCGCACCAAGGCGGTCAAGGACGGCGACGTCTGGAAGATCTCGGGCAACAAGACCTGGATCACGCACCCCGTGCGCGCCGACATCATGACCTGTCTCGTGCGCACCAAGCCAGAGGAGAAGGGCCACAAGGGTCTGTCGCTCCTCATCGCCGAGAAGCCGCGCGGCACCGACGCCGAGCCGTTCCCGGTCCAGGGCTTGTCCGGTGGCGAGATCCATGTGCTCGGCTACCGCGGCATGAAGGAGTACGAACTCGCCTTCGACAACTTCGAGGTCCCTGCCGGCAACCTCCTCGGCGAGGTCGAGGGCAAGGGCTTCGCCCAGCTCATGCAGACCTTTGAATCCGCGCGCATCCAGACGGCGGCTCGCGCCATCGGCGTGGCGCAGAACGCCCTCGACCTTGGTCTGCGCTACGCCGAGGACCGGGTGCAGTTCGGCAAGGCTCTGATCAACTTCCCCCGCGTGGCCGACAAGATCGCCATGATGGCCGTGGAGATCAACATCGCCCGCCAGCTGACGTATTTCTCGGCTCGCGAGAAGGACGAGGGCAAGCGCTGCGATCTCGAGGCCGGCATGGCCAAGCTTCTGGGCGCCCGCGTGGCCTGGGCGGCGGCCGACAACGCTCTGCAGATCCATGGCGGCAACGGCTTTGCGCTCGAATACGCCGTGAGCCGCGTGCTCTGCGACGCCCGCATCCTCTCGATCTTCGAGGGTGCCGCCGAGATCCAGGCCCAGGTCATCGCCCGCCGCCTGCTCGAAGCCGCCTGAGCCGCACAAGCCGACGCCAGAACGCCAGGGAAATCCGATCGCCCCGGCGTTCCGGTATTCACAGAGGGTGTCGTCGAGGTCGCGCTACTTGGTGACCTTCACCGAGACGGGATCGCTCGACGGGAAGGTTTCCTCCAGCGCCTCGTCGAGGCGCGCGTCGAGTTCGCCCTTCTGGTTCTCGGGGCGGTTCTTGTCCGACCCCTTCGGGGCGGCCTGGCCCGTGGTGGAGATCGTGTCGCTCTCCGGTGTCTTCTGGTGATCGGCCATGCGGGCACTCCTTCGGTTCGGGGATTCAGCGCCTTCCTCGGCACGTCGTCCGAAACAACGCCGGGCGCGCGTGGGGTTTCCATAGGGGGATCCGGGCCCGATGACCGGATCGGTCCACCCAAGGGTCGACAGGCCGGCCAGAACGCCCACCCGGGTCTGAGACATCCCGCATCGGGCCAGTCCATCGCGGTCGATGGATCTCGGCCGCTGTCTCAGGATACGGCCGGAAGCTGAGAGCGCGTGGCGACGCGGCCGGCCGGCGCGCCCGCGGTTCGGGCCTCGCGCAGGACGAAGTCATAGACCTGCGTGAGCCGGTCGAGATGCGCGTCCGACGTGAGGGGTGCCGCCCAGTAGCGCTCGTAGGCCGCCCGGCTCATGCGCTCGGCGAGGCCGTCGTCGGAGAGTCGCACGAGATGCGCGGCGAGCGAGTCCGGGTCGCCGGAGCGGAACCAGAAGCCGGTCTCGCCGTCCTCCACCGCCTCCCGGCCGGCACAGGCGTCGCTGACGATCACCGGCGCGCCGCAGGCGAGGGCCTCGTAGACCGTGAGGGGCTGGCCCTCGTACCAGACGCTCGGAAAGACGAGGGCGCGGGCCTGCCGCATCAGGGCCTGGACGCCGGCCTCGTCGCGCCAGCCCAGCATCACGGCCTCGGGATAGCGCGCCGCGAGGTCGGCGCGAGCCGGCCCGTCCCCGACGAAGACCGGGCGAACGCCGGCGCGGCGGGCCGCCTCGGCGAAGATCGGCGCCCCCTTCTCGGTGGAGATGCGCCCGACGAAGAGGAAATCGCCCGGCGCCCCGGAGCGGAGGGGCGCGTTGGCCACCGCGATCGGGTTGTCGACCCTGTGGAAGCGGGTCGCGCTCGGCAGATGCGGGGCGACGACCCGTTCCTGCAGGGCGCTGAGGGTGACGATGTGCGGGAACAGCGCCTTCAGGCCGGCCACGTGCTCGAGAGCGAGGTGGCGCACCACCCGCAGCAGCTTGCGCGGGTAGCTGCGGGCGTCGCAGTTCGTGGTCAGGCAGCCCGGGGACATCGGCGTGCGGTGGCAGATCCGGGCGGCCGGATACTCGTAGAAGCCGCCGTTCGGGCACACGAGGAAGAACTCGTGCATCGTATAGAGCAGCGCAAGTCCGGACGCCGCGAGGCTGCGCCCGATCGAGGGCGAGAGCGCCTTGGCGAAGGCGTGGACGTGGACCACGGTGTCGCGCGGGTCGAGACCGCGCAGTTCCTCCGCCAGGCGCCGGGCGGCCGGACGGTTCCAGATCGCCTGTGCGGCGAAGGCGAGCTTGTTCCGGGTCGTGCCGATGTCGTCCTGGCCGAGGCAGACCACGCGGATGCCGGCCGCCTCCAGGCGAGGGTCGGCGGGGCCGACGGCGGCGAACACCGTGACGCTGTGGCCGCGGGCACGCAGCCCGAGGCCGGCATCCAGGGCCACCTTGGCCTGTCCGCCGTTGATGAAGGCGTGGTCCACGACAAGGACGAGGTGCATGGTGAACTGTCCCGGCCAACGACGAGGTCTTCCCCGATCTTTACCGAACGTACGTTGATCTCCGGTAAATCTCGGTTCTTGCGGTGGTCGTCGGGTCGTCCGCTGCGAATTCCTCAGGCATCGGCACAGTCTCGGACCTCCCATGCAGATCGTCGTGTTGGCGGAATTCGCGGTGGCGAGCGGCGGTGCCGAGAAGGTGGCCGTCGAATCGGCACGGGGCCTCGCCGAGGCCGGACTCGACGTGACCTACATCCAGGCCATCGACGGGCCGGTGGATGACCTCCTCGACCATCCCCGCATCCGCCGGATCGGGCTGGGCAACACGGACATCTGGCAGCGTCCGGCGCATCGCGCCGCGCTCAACGGGCTCTGGGACGCGGAGGCCGCCGCCCGTCTCGGCGCCGCCCTCGACGCGCTACCGGTGCGGCCGGACCTGATCCATCTGCACCAATGGACGCGCAGCCTGTCGCCCAGCGTCTTCCCGGCGCTGTTCGCGCGCGGTCTCCCGGTCGTGACGACCCTGCACGACTACTTCCTGGCCTGCCCGAACGGGGTCTATTACCGCTTCGATCAGGCCGAGCCCTGTGCTCTGAAGCCTCTCTCGGCCGCCTGCCTCGCAGCGCCCTGCGACGGCCGGAGCCGGCTCCACAAGCTGGTGCGCGTCGGGCGCTCGGTCTCCCTGCGCGCGGCCCTGAAGCGGCAGCGCCTCGACGTCATCCATGTCTGCGACGCGAGCGTGGCGCGGATGGGTACGCTCCTGCAGGGTCTGGCGGTCACCCATCACCGGGTGGACAATCCGGTGCGCGTCACGAAGCAGGTGCCGGCCGATCCGGCACGGGGCGATGCGCTGGCCTATGTCGGCCGCCTGACCCGTGAGAAGGGCGTCGACCTCGTGGCGGACGCCGCGCGGGCCGCCGGGCTTCCGGCCCTGTTCGTCGGCACCGGTCCCCTGGAGAACGAGCTTCGTGCGCGCCCCGGGGTCGAGCTCGTGGGCTGGCAGGCGCCGGACGCGGTCTGGTCGCTCCTGCGCCGCCGGGCCCGGGCGATCGCCGCGCCGTCCCGCTGGTACGAGACCGGGCCCCTGACGGTCTACGAGGCCTTGGCCAACGGCATCCCGGTGATGGCGTCGAACCGATCCGGAGCGTCCGAGAAGATCCTCGACGGGGTGAACGGTTATTCCGTTTCGCCGGAGCCCGAGGCCTGGGCCCGGGCGGCCGCGACGCTCCACGACGACGCACGCACGGCCAGCCTCGGCGCCGCCGCGCATGCCCGCTACTGGGCGAGCCCGATGGCGCTGGGGGTTCATACCGATGCGTTGATCGCGGTCTACGAACGCATTCTCGCAACCCGGGCCGTCGAACGGCTGCCCGCGGACGCGGCTGCCTCGGCGGCTTGAAGGCGGCGCAGAAAGTTGGCAAAATTCTGCATCTTTCCGGACCGATGATCTTGACGTTCATGTTGCATCGCAACATAGATTTCCCGCGATGCATCGAACGAGTCGGTGCAGCCTGGAGAGCAGCGAGATGACCGGTCAGACCTTCGAAATCCCCGCCGAGATGCGCGCCTTCGCCGAGAAGAGCGTCGATCAGGCCCGCACCGCCGTGAGCACCTTCATCGGCACCGCGGTCAAGACGGCCGAGCAGATGCAGACGACGTCGAAGTCGGTGCAGGAGTCGATGCAGACCGTCGTTGCGAAGGGTCTCGACCAGGCTCAGGAAAATGCCGCCGCGACCTTCGACTTCGCCCAGAAGCTGGTCCGGACCCGCGACGTCCGCGAGGCGATGGCGTTGCAGGGCGAATTCATCCGCAGCCAGATCGCCACCCTGCAGGCCCAGGCCAAGGATCTGGGCGCCCTGGCTCAGAACACCCTGCGCCCCTCCGCCTGAACCCGGCCGGAGGCCCGAAACGCGCGGCCGGCCCCCTTCAGCGCCTCGGGGTGCCGCCCGCCCGCGCGGCGCCCCGCAGACATCCCGCCGTTTCGGGTTATTCTTCCCCTCGAAGCGGCAAGGAGACAGAAGCCATGGCAAGACGGCGCAGACCCCCCTCCAAAGCGCAGGACCGAGCCGGAGCGCTTCCGCAGACCGCCGGCAGCCAGGAGGATGGACCGATGAACATCGACACCGTGCAAGCCGTCGAGATGGGTGACCCGAACGATCCATCGGGGTCGGACCATGCGCCGAACCTCCATGACGCGCTCCTCGAAGGCGTGTCCCCGGACGCTCTGGCGGCGGCAGCCGGAAGCGACGGCACGCCGGTCCCGGTCGTGACCGAGTCCGCCACCGCGACGACCGAGACCTCCGAACGCGTCGAGGATCTCACCGTGGTCCCGGAAGAGACGGCGGCACCGGGCGAAGGCGGGCGGGAGACGGTCCAGGCCGCGGCCGACGCCGTCGAAGTCGCGACCGACACCGTCGAAGTCGCGACCGACGCCGTGGAGACCATCGCTCAGACCCTGCCCGCGACCATGGCCGAGCCCCTGCCGGCGGCGCGGTCCGTCCTCGAAGGCTCCCAGGCTTCCTTCGGCAAAATCGCGGACCTCGCAAAGTCGCCGCGGATCTCCGAGGTGATGGGTGAACTCGGCGAGGTGAACACCACCGTGCTCACCTATCTTCGCGGCGAGGGCGCCGCGGCGGTGGCCCACTGGCAGGCTCTCTCGGGCGCCAAGACCCCGGCCGATGCCATCCGCCTCCAGGTCACCGAGATGCAGCGCGCCGCCGACGCGTCGCTGAGCTGCTTCGCGGCCCTCGCCAAGCGGGCGAGCCGCTTCACCGGCACGATCGGCCGGCGCTGAAAGATCCGGCTCCGGCGCCCCTCGCGCCGGCGGCTCGACGCGTCTAGATATCCGGGAATCCGTCGCGGCGCCGTCCCAGACCGGGGCAGGGCCGCCGCGCCCTCGTCCCGGGAGTTCCCATGCCGCGCACGTCCCTTCTGCTCGTCCCGCTGCTGACCGCGACGCTCGCCGCCGCGCCCGCCACGGCACAGATGATGAAGTCGCCGGCGGTCCCCGAGCCGGGGGCGCCGGAGAAGGTGGTGCCCCTCGCCAAGGGCCAGGTGCAACTGTCCTTCGCCCCGGTGGTGAAGCGGGCCGCCCCCTCCGTGGTGAACGTCTATGCCTCGCACGTGGACACGCGGGGTCAGAGCCGCAGCGCCATGGACGAGTTCATGCGGCGCTTCTTCGGTGACAACGGGGCGGGACGCGGGCGCGGGGGCGCGCCGGGCGAACGCGCCCAGAAGTCCCTCGGCTCCGGCGTGATCGTCGACGAATCCGGCCTCGTCATCACCAACAACCACGTCATCGAGAACATGAACGAGGTGCGCATCGCGCTCGCCGATCGGCGCGAATTCGAAGCCACCATCGTGCTGCGCGACCCCCGCACCGATCTCGCCGTGGTCAAGATCAAGAGCCCGTCCGGCGGGCTGAGCCCGATGGCGTTCGGCGACTCCGAGTCCCTCGAAGTCGGCGACTTCGTGATGGCGATCGGCAACCCGTTCGGGGTCGGGCAGACGGTGACGCAGGGCATCGTCTCGGCGCTGGCGCGCACGCAGGTCGGCTCCTCCGACTACCAGTTCTTCATCCAGACCGATGCGGCCATCAATCCCGGCAATTCGGGCGGCGCCCTGGTCAACCTCCAGGGCCAACTGGTCGGGATCAACACCGCGATCTACTCGCAATCGGGCGGCAGCCACGGCATCGGCTTCGCCATCCCCGCCAGCATGGTCCGCGCCGTGGTGGAGACCGCCAAGGGCGGGGCGAGCGCCGTGCGGCGTCCCTGGCTCGGCGCCCGCGTGCAGAGCGTGACGCCCGACATCGCCGAGAGCATGGGCCTGGATCATCCCACCGGCGTGCTGGTGGCGAGCCTTCAGGCCAAGAGTCCGGCGGAGGAGGCCGGCCTCAAGCGCGGCGACCTCATCCTCACGGTGGACGGCAAGAGCGTCGACGACCCGGAAGCCTTCGGCTACCGCTTCGCCCTGAAGGGACTCACCGGCCAGACCCAGTTCGGCATCCTGCGCGGCACCGGGCGCTCGACCGTGGCGGTGAAGCTCGGCCCCGCACCGGAGACGCGTCCGCGCGACACCCTCAAGGTGCGCACCCGCTCGCCCTTCCTGGGCGCGACCCTGGTGAACACGTCCCCGGCCGTGGCGGAGGAGCTTCAGGCCGACTTCCCGTCCGACGGAGTCGCGGTGGCCAGCATCGACGAAGGCTCGGTCGCCGCGCGCGCAGGCCTGCAGAAGGGCGACATGATCGTCGCCATCAACGGCATGCCGATCGCCACCACCAAGGACCTGGAACGGATCACCCGCAACAGCCTCAACATGTGGGAGGTCTCGATCAACCGCGGCGGCGAGGTCATGACCTCGATGTTCGGGGGCTGATGGCCCAGCCGGCAGGGGAGGCCGCGATTTTCCCGGTTGCGGGCGGCGGACACCCGCGTCTTTGATGCGCCGATGTCCGACCTGTTCGCCTCCGCCGGCTTGGCCAACACCGCCCCCCGTCCCCTCGCGGATGCCCTGCGTCCGAAAGCCCTGGCGGAGGTGGTGGGACAGGAGCACCTGACCGGCCCCGACGGGGCCCTGACCCGCCTCCTCAATGCCCGCTCCTTCGGCTCGCTGGTGTTCTGGGGACCTCCGGGCACCGGCAAGACCACCGTGGCGCGGCTCCTGGCGCACGAGACCGACCTGCATTTCGAGCAGATCTCGGCGATCTTCTCCGGCATCGCCGAACTCCGGAAGGTGTTCGACGCGGCGCGCGGGCGCCGGGCCATGGGGCGGGGCACCCTGCTCTTCGTGGACGAGATCCACCGCTTCAACCGGGCGCAGCTCGACGCCTTCCTGCCCGTGATGGAGGACGGCACGGTGACGCTGGTCGGCGCCACCACGGAGAACCCGTCCTTCGAGCTGAACGCCGCCCTCCTGTCCCGCGCCCGCGTCCTCCTCTTCCGGGCGCTCGACGACGCAGCCGTCGCCAAGCTGCTGGTGCGGGCGGAGGCGCTGACCGGCCAGCCGCTTCCCCTGGACGCGGAGGCCCGCGGGGTCCTGGTCCGCATGGCCGACGGGGACGGGCGCGCCGCGCTGACCCTCGCCGAGGAGGTCTGGCGCTCGGCCAAGCCGGGCGAGACCTTCGACGCGGAGCAGCTGCAGGCGATCATCCAGCGCCGCGCGCCGATCTACGACAAGTCGCAGGAGGGGCACTACAACCTCATCAGCGCCCTGCATAAGACCGTGCGCGGCTCCGACCCGGACGCTGCGCTCTACTATCTCTGCCGGATGCTCGACGGCGGCGAGGACCGCCTCTTCATCGCCCGCCGCCTCGTGCGCATGGCGGTGGAGGATATCGGGCTTGCCGACCCGCAGGCCCTCGTGGTGGCCACCGCCGCCAAGGACGCCTTCGACTTCCTCGGCTCGCCGGAGGGGGAATTGGCCCTGGCCCAGGTCACGGTCTACCTAGCCTGCGCGCCGAAATCGAACGCGGTCTACGAGGCCTACAAGGCCGCCACGCGGGTGGCGAAGGCGCACGGCTCGCTGCCACCGCCCCGCACCATTCTCAACGGCTCCACGAAGCTGATGCGCAAGATCGGCTACGGCGAGGGGTATCGCTACGACCACGACGAGCCCGACGCCTTCTCGGGCCAGGATTACTGGCCGGAAAAGCTCGGACGCCAGCACTTCTACGCGCCCACGGATCGCGGCATGGAGCAGCGCTACACCGAGCGATTGGCCCATTGGGAAGCCCTGCGCCGGCAGCGACGCGCCGACGAGGACTGAAGCCCGCGTCTCCTCCGTCGAAAGTCCGCGACGCGTCGCGCGCCCGCTGCCTCAGGCAGACGAGGGGAATCTAGTCGCTCGAGACGAGGCGCAGATGAAAGCCGTCCCGGATCGCACTCGGGACCGACCCCGTGAACTCCGCCGGATCGCCGACGCGCAGGGCGAAGGCCATCTCGTCGGTGGGCAGCGGCTTGGCGGAGACGGGCGGCATCGCCTGCGCGAGGCAGGTGCCGAGACCGATGGCCGCAGCGACCTGACCGCCGATCCAGGGAAGCAGCGTCCGGTGGAGGGAATGGGGCCGTGAGCCGGCCGACGTTCCGGCCAGCATCCGGGCGGGCACGTCCGGGAGAGCCGCCGCCCGGGAGGTCGCGGGCGCCGCGCCGCTCGGCGCCAGCGGGAATGCGCTGAAATCGAAGGCGGCGGAGTCGTCGCTGAGCGGGACAAGCACGGGTTCCATGTCGCTCAAACTGGACCGAGTCCGCTAACGCCGTCTTAACTGCCCAGGCCGGGGCAGATCTGGTCTGGCCGGGCCGGCGGCCAGTCTTGCGGGGCGTCCGACGTCTCGGCTCGGCGCGAGGCGCCGGAGCTGCGCGATCGCGCGGCCCGGCCTTGCAACCGGGTGGCCGCCATGGTGGGATTCGCGCCTCCGGTCTCGCCGCGCCGCCGGGTGCGTGACACCCCGGACCGACGTCCCAGCGGTCCTCGGTCACGCTCCGTGCCCCGGCCACGACCCAGCAGGACCCTTCGAGCCAGCATGCAGACCTATCCGATCCTCTCCGCCCGCTTCGCGCGCCTCGGCGCCCTCGGGGACGCCGCGGGGCTTCTCCATTGGGACCGCCAGACGCTGATGCCCGCGGGTGCGGCCGACATGCGGGCCGAGCAGCTCGCCCAGCTCGCGGTCATCGGCCACGAGATCCTGACGGCCCCGGAGACCGGCGACCTGATCGCCCGGTCCCTCGACGACGTCGCGAGCCTCGGGCCGTGGGAACGGGCGAACCTGCGGGAGATGCGCCGGGCCTATCTGCATGCCGCCGCGGTTCCGGCCGATCTCGTGGCGGCGAGCTCGAAGGCGTCGTCCCAGTCGGGGATGATCTGGCGGGAGGCGCGGGCGCGCGCCGATTTCGCCATGCTGGCGCCGGCCCTGGGCGAGACCCTGCGCCTGCAGCGGGAGGTCGGCGCGGCGAAGGGGTCCGCCCTCGGCCTCGATCCGTACGACGCCCTCCTCGACGGCTACGATCCCGGGATGCGCCGCGCCACGATCGATCCGGTGTTCGCCCACCTGCGCGCTGCGTTGCCGGATCTGATCGCGGCGGTTCAGGCGCGTCAGGCGCGGGAGCCGGCCCCGCTGCCCCTGACCGGCCCGTTCCCGGTGGAGGCGCAGAAGGCGATCGGGGAACGGCTGATGCGCGCCGTCGGCTTCGATTTCGAGCGGGGCCGGCTCGACGTCAGTCTCCACCCCTTCTGCGGCGGCGCCACCGACGATGTGCGGATCACCACCCGCTACGATGCCGCCGATGCCACCGGCGCCCTGATGGGCGTGCTGCACGAGACCGGCCACGCCCTCTACGAACAGGGCCTGCCGGCCGCGTGGCATCACCAGCCGGTGGGGACGGCCCGCGGCATGACCCTGCACGAGAGCCAGTCGCTGCTGGTGGAGATGCAGGCCTGTCGCTCGGGTGAGTTCTGCGCCTATCTCGCGCCGATCCTGGCGGAGGCCTTCGGCGGGGAGGGACCCGCCTGGAGCACGCAGAACCTCTACCGGTGCTACACGCGCGTGGCGCCGGGCTTCATCCGGGTCGATGCGGACGAGGTGACCTATCCGGCCCACATCCTCCTGCGCTACGAACTCGAGACCGCGATGATCGCGGGCGATCTGGCGCTCGCCGACCTGCCGGGCGCCTTCAACGACGGCCTGCGCGATCTCCTCGGCCTCACCGTCCCCGATGATCGGCTGGGCTGCCTGCAGGACATCCACTGGCCGAGCGGAAGCTTCGGCTACTTCCCGACCTACACCCTCGGCGCGATGGCGGCGGCGCAGCTGTTCCGCGCGGCTCGAGACCAGAGGCCGGGCCTGCCGTCCGATCTGACCAGGGGTGATTTCACGGCCCTGCGCGGATGGCTGCGCGAGGCCGTCCACGCCCGCGGCTCCCTGCTCGAGACCGACGACCTGCTCGTCGCCGCCACCGGCAAACCCCTCGGCGCGGAGGACTTCATGGCTCACCTGCGGCTCCGGTATCTCGGAGAGGGCTGAGACGCCTGCGCCGGGCGATCGCCGCCCTGTCCGCGCGGGGCTCGCGGCGGCGGCCGAAGTGCACCGGCGCGCGGCGAGGCCGTCGCCGAAACCGCCGCCCGGCTCGGTTCGCCGACCGCCTCGCGCGGGCGCGGTCCGTCGTTTCGGGTTCACGGACGGTGGACCGGACGCGGGTCAGCCTGTAGGCCGGCGGCCCCTCCACCAGCGGACCTGACGTCCGGAGATCCTCATGGCGGCCTGCGGCCTCGATTTCGGCACCTCGAACACCACCCTTGGCCTCGTCACCGGACAGCGCCCGCAGCTCGTGCCCCTGGAGGGGCGCCACGTCACGATCCCCAGCGCGATCTTCTTTCCGCCGGGGCAGGCGCCCTTCGTCGGGCGGGCCGCCATGGCCGAGTACCTCGAGGGAACGCCGGGCCGGTTGATGCGAAGCCTCAAGTCGGTGCTGGGCTCGTCCCTCCTGGAGGAGACGACCCCCGTCGGGCGCGAGCGCATCAGGTTCCGCGACGTCATCGCCCGCTACCTCGCGGCCGTGAAGACGCGGGCGGAGACCGAGACCGGCCGCGTCCTCGATACCGTGGTCCACGGCCGCCCGGTTCACTTCGTCGACGGCGATCCGGAGGGCGATGCCCGCGCCGAGGAGGCCCTGCGCGCGATCGCCACCAGCATCGGCTTCCGCCACGTCTCGTTCCAGTTCGAGCCGATCGCGGCCGCCCTCGATTACGAGCAGCAGGTCCGCGCGGAGGAGATCGCCCTCATCGCGGATATCGGCGGCGGCACCTCGGACTTCTCCATCGTGCGCCTCTCGCCGGAGCGGCATGCGCAGCCCGATCGCAGCAGCGATATCCTGGCCAATGACGGGGTGCGCATCGGCGGGACCGACTTCGACCGCCGGCTGAGCCTCGGCACGGTGATGCCGCTGCTCGGCCTCGGCAGCCCGATGACGCGGGGCGATATCGATGTTCCCACGGGCTATTTCCACGACCTCGCCACCTGGTCGAGCATCAACCGGCTCTACAACGCCAAGACCCTGCGCGAGATCGAGGAGGTCCGCCGCGACGCGCAGCGTCCCGACCTGCTGGCGCGGCTCCACACCGTCGTCGAAGCCGAGCGCGGGCATTCCCTGGCGATGGAGGTGGAAGGCGCCAAGATCGCGACCTCGGAGGCCGGTCAGGGCAGGATCGCCCTGGACTGGGTCGAGGCGGGGCTTGAGGCCGAGATCGACCGGCAGGGCCTCGTCGTCCATACGGACGAACTCGCGCGGCGGATCGCCGAGCGGATCGACCGATGCCTCGCGCAAGCCGGCCTCACGGCCGACCGGATCGACGCCCTGTTCCTCACCGGGGGCTCCACCGGCTTGCCCCATGTCCGCGCCGCCCTGACCGCCGGCGTCCCGAACGCCCGCGTGGTCGATGGCGACACCTTCGGCTCCGTGGGCACCGGGTTGACCCTCGAGGCGGCCCGGCGTGCGGCCTGAGGCCGATCGGAGCCCAGAAAGATCGACCCGGTCGGGCGACACGCTCCGTGTGCCCTTTGTCGTGGCGCCCGTGGGTGTTACGAGCAGGCCATGACCACACGACCACCTTCACGCGGCGGCTCCGGGCGCAAGGGCGCCGGCACGGGCCGCGGCGCACCGCCCGGCCGCTCCCCCCGGCCGGGCAAACCGGGTGCCTTCCGGCGGCCGGACCGCGAGCGCACGGGGCCGCGCACCAGCGCCCTCGATGCCGCCCAGCGCGCGGCGCAAGGGCGCGGCGATGCCGCGGCCAAGCACGCCCCCTGGCGCCCCGGCCAGGAGGCGAGCGACCGCGAGGCCGGCCCCCAGGACGGCTTCGAGACCGTGACCGAAGCCCCCCGGCGGGCGCCGCGCACCCGCGCCGAGCGACCGGCGCCGGCCGGTCCCGCGCCGGCGCGTCGCCCGGGCGCGGCCTCGCGTGAGACCGCACCGGCGCCGGAGGGACCGACCCGGCGCGAGCAGCGCGCGGCCGCCTCCGCCACCCTGGCCTCCGGCGTCCAGACCCTCACGGTGGAGGAGGACGAGGCCGGGATGCGGATCGACCGCTTCCTGACCACGCGTTTTCCCCAGCTTCCCTTCACGCGCGTCCAGAGCATCGTGCGCAAGGGCGAGCTCCGGGTCGACGGCAAACGCGCCAAGCCCAACGATCGGCTCGATCCGGGCATGAGTGTGCGCGTGCCGCCGCTCAAGCTCGAGGCCCAGGGCGAGCGTCCCCGCTCGGCCGCGAAGGACGCCACGGACGCCGACTTCATCCGCTCGCTCATCCTCTACGAGGATGCCGAGATGATGATCCTGAACAAGCCCTTCGGCCTTGCGGTCCAGGGCGGCTCCGGCACCGTGCGGCACGTGGATGGCCTCCTGGAGGCACTGACGGGCAAGGACGGGCAGAAGCCGCGCCTCGTCCACCGCCTCGACAAGGACACCGCGGGTTGCCTCATCGTGGCCAAGACGCGGCTGGCCGCCGCGACCCTGGCCAAGAGCTTCCGTTCGCGCTCGGCCCGGAAGGTCTACTGGGCCCTCACCGCCGGCGTGCCGCGGGTGGCGCAGGGCCGGATCTCGACCTACCTCGCCAAGGAGGAGCCCACGGACGCGGATGCGCGCATGCGGGTGGCCAAGCACGGCGACGAGGGCGCCGCGCACGCCCTGACGTATTACGCCATGGTCGACAACGCGGCCCAGAAGCTGTCGTGGCTGTCGCTGAAGCCGGTGACCGGGCGCACCCATCAGTTGCGCGCGCACGCCGCCCATATCGGGCATCCCATCGTGGGCGACCCGAAATACTTCAGCATCGAGAACTGGGAGCTGCCCGGCGGCATCCAGAATCGGCTGCATCTCCTCGCCCGACGGATCGTGATCCCGCATCCCCGGACGGGACAGCCCGTGGACGTCACGGCCCCGCTTCCGCCGCATATGGCGCAGAGCTGGAACCTGCTCGGGTTCGACGCATCCCGCTACGATCCCATCGTGGAGGCGCCGGAAGCCTGACGCCCCCTCCCGCGCTCGGGAGGTGCGGCACCTCGCCGGAGGACGAGGCGGGAGGGCGCCACGGCTGCACCTTGGCAAGCGCCCGCCATGCCTTATCCTCCCCATCCATCCCGGCGGGCGCGTTGCCACCGGCCAAGGACCGTCGCGCCACGATGCATCGAGACACGATCCTGACGCCGGCGATCGGCTTCGCACTCCTGGCACTCGCGGCGATCGGCGCGGGCAGCACGCTCAGCACCGCCGCGACGGCGCAGGCGACTCCACCGGCCCAGACCCAGACAAGGGCGCAGCCGCAGACGCCGGCGACGCCGCAGAATTCAGGACCGCAGCCACAAGCGGCACCGGCCGTCCCGCCTCAGGGACCGGGCGCACAGGGGCAGGGATCACGGCCGGCGGGAGCCAGTCAGGCGGTCGGTACGGCCGGAGGGCGTGGCGCGGCACAGGTCGGCCGGCCCCGGCGGCGGTCCTACGCCGCCTGCAACCGGATCTCGCACACGCGCGGCCTGCGCGGCGGAGCCCGGCGCCGGTTCCTCGTCCGGTGCAAGCTCGGCTACGATCGCCCCCGGAACGGTCAGACCCAGGGCCCGCGGCAGCCGTGAGGAACGCCGTTCGCAGCACGAGCCCGAATCCGTGAAGCTCATCGTCTTCGACGTCGACGGAACCCTCGTCGACAGCCAGCACCTCATCGTGGCCGCGCAGGGCATGGCCTTTGCCGAGCATGGCCTGACGGCGCCGAGCCGTACGGACTCGCTCTCGGTGGTGGGGTTGTCCCTGCCGCAGGCCTTCCGGCGCCTCGTCGGTGACGACGGCCCGATCGAGGGGTTATCCGAGAGCTACAAGCGCGCCTTCAACATCCTGCGCCTCGACCCGAACTACGAGGAGCCCTTGTTCCCCGGCATGGAGGCGCTGCTCACACGCCTCCATGCCCGCGACGACGTGCAACTCGGGATCGCCACCGGAAAAGCGCGGCGCGGGGTCGATCGCCTGATCGAGACCCATGGCTGGCGGGGATGGTTCGCCACGACCCAGAGCGCCGACGACGCGCCCTCCAAGCCCGACCCCGCCATGCTGCTCCAGGCCATGGCGGAGACCGGGGCCGCGCCGGACGCCACCGTGATGATCGGCGACACCACCTACGACATGACGATGGCGGTCAGTGCCGGTGCCGCGGCCGTAGGCGTGGCCTGGGGCTACCATCCCGTCGGGGCGCTGTTCGGTGCCGGCGCTTCCATCGTCGTCGACACCGCGGATGATCTCGGGGCCCTCTTTTCCGGGGATCCGCGCGCACGGGCGGCGGCCCAGGCCTGACCCCGGCGCCAGACGCGAGACGCCGTGTCTCGCAGCCTGCGCCGCGATGCCCTATCTGCAGGACCATGAGCGACGATTCCAAACCCGATTGGCTCGGCGAGCCTGAACACCCCACCCAGCCCGATCCGACCCGTGCGGCACGCGGCCCCGGCAAGCCCGCCCTGCCGAAACGGTTCTACGGACAGGCCGGCCTCGCCGCGCACGGCGACGGCTTCCGGCTGACCCTCGACGGGCGCCCGGCGAACACGCCGGCCCGCAATCCTCTCGCCCTGCCGACGCGCGCCCTCGCGGAGGCCGTGGCCGCCGAATGGGCGGCGCAGGTCGCGGTCATCGACCCCGCCACCATGCCGCTGACGCGCCTCGCCAACACCGCCATCGACGGGGTCGCGCCGCGCCGCGAGGCCGTGGTGGACGACCTCTCGGCTTATGCGGGCACCGACCTGCTGGCCTACCGCGCCGGCGATCCGGCGCGTCTCGTGCGCGCCCAGGCCGAGGCCTGGGACCCGATCCTCGACTGGGCGCACAGCGATCTCGGCGCCCGCTTCATCCTCGGCGAAGGCGTCATGCACGTCACCCAACCGGATACCACCGTGGTGGCGCTGCGCCGGGCGATCGGCGAAACCGAAGGCCCGTTCCGGTTGGCCGCCCTTCACACGTTGACGACGCTGACCGGATCGCTCGTCCTCGCCCTCGCGGTGTTGCGCGGGCAGGCCAGTCCGGCCGAAGCCTGGGCGGCGGCCCATGTGGACGAGACCTATCAGGCGAGCGTCTGGGGCCGTGACGCGGAGGCTGAGGCGCGTCACGCCCTTCGGCAAGCCGAGTTCGAGGCCGCGGCCCGGCTGGCACAATTGAGCCGTTAAATCGATTTTCGCGGAAAGCGCCGCGTGCTAAGGCCGGTTCAAATCGCGACCGCCAAGGTTACCGCTCAAGTTCGTGCGGGACGCGACCTCATCTCTCCAACCAGGGCCGAGCGCGCATGAAGGACATTCTCGAGAAGCTGGAAGAGCGGCGCGCCCAGGCCCGCCTCGGCGGCGGCGAGAACCGCGTCGTGGCCCAGCACAAGCGCGGCAAGCTGACCGCGCGCGAGCGCATCGAGCTCCTCCTCGACCACGGGTCGTTCGAGGAGTTCGACATGTTCGTCCAGCATCGCTCCACCGATTTCGGCATGGAGAAGCAGAAGATCCCCGGCGACGGCGTGGTCACGGGCTGGGGCACCATCAACGGCCGCACGGTCTTCCTGTTCTCGAAGGACTTCACGGTGTTCGGCGGCTCCCTGTCCGAGGCGCACGCGGCCAAGATCGTCAAGGTCCAGGACATGGCGCTGAAGATGCGCGCGCCGATCATCGGCATCTTCGATGCCGGTGGGGCCCGCATCCAGGAAGGCGTCGCGGCGCTGGGCGGCTACGGCGAGGTCTTCCGCCGCAACGTCGCCGCCTCGGGCGTCATCCCGCAGATCTCGGTGATCATGGGCCCCTGCGCGGGCGGCGACGTCTACTCGCCGGCCATGACCGACTTCATCTTCATGGTGCGCGACACGAGCTACATGTTCGTGACCGGGCCCGACGTGGTGAAGACGGTCACCAACGAAGTCGTGACGGCCGAGGAGCTCGGCGGCGCCAAGGTCCACACCACCAAGTCCTCCATCGCCGACGGCTCCTTCGAGAACGACGTCGAGGCGCTCCTGCAGGTCCGCCGCCTCGTCGACTTCCTGCCCGCCAACAACATCGACGGCGTGCCGGAGATCGAGAGCTTCGACGATCCGCTGCGCCTCGACATGAGCCTCGACACGCTGATCCCGGACAACCCGAACAAGCCCTACGACATGGGCGAGCTGATCCGGCGCGTGGCCGACGAGGGCGACTTCTTCGAGATCCAGGCGACCTACGCCCGCAACATCATGACGGGCTTCGGACGCATCGAGGGCCGCACCGTCGGCTTCGTGGCGAACCAGCCGATGGTGCTGGCCGGCGTGCTCGATTCGGACGCCTCCCGCAAGGCGGCCCGCTTCGTGCGCTTCTGCGATGCCTTCTCGATCCCGATCGTCACCTTCGTCGACGTGCCGGGCTTCCTGCCGGGCACCGCGCAGGAATACGGCGGCCTGATCAAGCATGGCGCCAAGCTGCTCTTCGCCTATTCGCAGGCGACGGTGCCCCTGGTGACCATCATCACCCGCAAGGCCTTCGGCGGGGCCTACGACGTGATGGCGTCCAAGCACGTCGGCGCCGACCTCAACTACGCCTGGCCCACCGCGCAGATCGCCGTGATGGGCGCCAAGGGCGCCGTGGAGATCATCTTCCGCAGCGAGATCGGCGATGCCGAGAAGATCGCCGAGCGCACCCGCGAGTACGAGGACCGCTTCCTCTCGCCGTTCGTGGCCGCCGAGCGCGGCTACATCGACGAGGTGATCATGCCCCACTCGACGCGCAAGCGCGTCGCCCGGGCCCTCAGCATGCTGCGCACCAAGGAGATGGAGCAGCCCTGGAAGAAGCACGACAACATCCCGCTCTGAGGGCGGGGACCACCGGCCCGGCGCCTCGCCGGGCCGGCGTCGCGCAACATTCCGGTGGCCTATTCCCGGAAGGCTGCCATGATCCCCCAACCACAATCGGAAGGAGACAGGTCATGGCGGCGGAACAGAAGCGCGGAAGTCGCGAGGCGAAGAAGCCCAAGAAGCCCGTGACGAAGACGATCGCGGCGGCGCCCTCGACCAAGGGCACGGTGGTCGCGGCACCGAAGGCCGGCAAGAAGTAGGCCCGCAGGGCACCGGTGCGGGCCCGAGCCCGCGCCGGGGTGCCCTCGAGGCGCGTCAGCCCTGGATGAGCCCGGGTCCCTGAACGGTCTTGCCCGCCGGATCGGACGCGCTTCCGAGATTCAACAGGACGATCTCCGGGGGGACCCCCAGGCGCACCGGAATGCGGCTCACGCCGAACCCCCCCGAGATGATCATCTGGCGGCCTTTCCGGACCACATGGCCGTAGGCGAAATCGTTGTTGCCGTGGATCGCCGCAATGGCCGGCGAATAGCCGAAGAGGCGAACCTGACCGCCATGGGTGTGGCCCGCGAGGGTCAGGGACACGCGGTCCGGCACGTCGAGGAACAGGTCCGGCTCGTGGATCATCAGAAGGACGGGCGCGGAGTCGGTGATCTTCGCGAGCGTGCCCGGCAGGTCGTCGCGCCCGCCCTCGTCATCTTCCAAGAGGAACGGAATCTGGTCGCCGACGCCCGCGATCCAGAACGGCTTGCCGTCCTTCACGAGACGCAGAACGTCGTTCTCCATGACGGGAATCCCGACATTCTCCAGCGCCCGCTGCGCTTCCACGGGCCCGTCGCGGCGCGCCTGCGCCTGCTTGTCGTCCCACCAATCGTGGTTGCCGAGGATCGAGTAGACCCCGAGCGGGGCGCGGAGCGCCGACACCACCCGGGCGAATTCCGGCAGCGGGATCTTTCGGTAGGTGACGCTCGGTCCGGCCGGGTAGTCCCCCAGCATCAGGATGAGATCGGGCTTCAGCGCGTTCGTGGTGTCGACGATCTCGGCGATCCGGTCGAGGGGCATGAACGGCTCGCCGACATGGAAGTCGGCCAGCACGGCCACGCGCAGCGACAGGCCGGGTGTCCAGTTCGGAAGGACGGGGGCGTAAGGCGTGACCACGAGACGGTAGAGCGGCTCGATGCCGAAGGCGTAGACACCCGTCGACCCGACGACACCCGCACTCGCCCCGAGCCCGGTCAGGAACTGCCGGCGGCTCGGCAGGATCAGCATGGTCAGGCTCCTCGGTCGCGCGAAGGACGCGGCGCGTCCCTCTCGCCACAAAAGATGACGAAAGCGAGGAGCGTGCCGCGCTCAGCGTGACCGTTAGGCCCGAGGCGTTGAGGAAGGACTACCGCAGGGGTGGACTCGCGCCCCTCGACGCAACCCACCGTCGAGACGTCAGGACAGTGGCGTGTCCTCGTGCTCGAAGCGCGCGGAGCGGGTGCCGCTCAGGAGCCCCGTCCGAGCCGACTTCTGCGCCTTGGACACGGCCTGTACGGCCGCTGCCAGGGCCGGAAGTGCGACGGGCCGGAACGTCTCAGCCTGATGATCGACGATGATGGTGGAGCGGTCGGAACGTCGAGCGGTGCCTGAAGTCTGTGGGCGCGGGTGCATGTAACGGGTGTCCTGTTGTGCTCGACAGGCTCTGTCAGGTTCTCGTGCCTAATCTTGAGCCATGAACGTCTCGCGGGCACCGTTTGGTTTCACCCGGACGCCGATCGAGCGACGTGACAATCATAGAGCCGCCGCCAACCTGAATGAAAGCTTAAGGCTCTCACGATCCCTTGACCAAAGCCCAAATCGACCGCGCGTCCCATCTCGAGAACACTTAAGCAGGGCCGCGCTTGCAGCGCAAAAGACATCATGCACTGCGAAGAATACCTTCGCGGTGCAATCTTGCTGGTCAAGCCACGGGACGCGGAGCGGCTTCGAGCTTCTGCTCCGCGATCCAGGCCGAAGTCCGGTCGAGGGCTCGCGTCAGGCGGTCGAACAGGGTGTCGATCTCGGAGGGCGCGATCACCAGGGGCGGGCAAACCGCGACGCGGTCCCCGGCGAGGAACCGTACGATCAGCCCTTCGGCCTGGGCGAAGGCGACCACCCGCGCCGCCACGCCGGCCTTCGGCTCGTATTGCCGGCGGGACGCCTTGTCCGCCACGAGCTCGATGCCGCCGATGAGCCCGATGCCGCGTGCCTCCCCGACGAGGGGGTGATCGCCCAGCGCCGCCAGGCGCGCCTGGAACTGCGGCGCCTTCTCGGCGACCCCCTCGACGATGCGGTCGCGCTTGTAGATCGCGATGGTCTTGAGGGCGACGGCGCAGGCGACGGGGTGCCCCGAATAGGTGGTGCCGTGTCCGAAGGTCCCGAGCTTTGCGCTCTGCTGCACCATCAGACGGTAGAGCGGCTCATCGACGGAGATGCCGCCGAGCGGCAGGTAGCCGGAGGTGAGCGCCTTGGCGAAGGACAGGCTGTCGGGCCGCATCCCCATCGCCTCGGATCCGAACCAGGTCCCGAGCCGCCCGAAACCGCAGATCACCTCGTCGGCGATGAAGCGTACGTCGTGCCGGTCGAGCACGGCCTGGATCTTGGCGTAATAGCCCACGGGCGGGAGGATGGCCCCGCCGGCGCCGAGCACCGGCTCGGCCACGAAGGCTGCGACGGTCTCGGGGCCCTCGCGGAGGATCACCGCCTCCAGCTCGGCGGCGAGGCGGGTGGTGAAGGCCTCTTCGCTCTCCCCCTCCTGCCCGAAGCGATAATGGTGCGGGCAGCCCACATGCAGGAAACCCGGCAGCGGCAGGTCCCAGTCGGCGTGGTTGGCGGGCAGGCCCGTCATCGAGGCCGTGGCCACCGTGACCCCGTGGTAGCCCTTGATGTGCGAGAGGATCTTCTTCTTGCGGGGTCGGCCCAGCGCATTGTTCATGTACCAGGTCAGCTTGACCTGCGTGTCGTTGGCTTCCGAACCCGACGAGGTGAAGAAGATCTTCGAGGTCGGAACCGGCATGAGCTCCTTCAAGGTCTCGGCCAATTCGATCGCCGGGTCGTGGCTCCGCCCCGAAAAGAGGTGCGTGAAGGGCAAGCGCGCCATCTGCTCGCTGGCCGCCTCCACCAATTCCTCGTTGGAATAGCCCAGCGCCGTGCACCACAGGCCGGCCATGCCCTCGAGATAGGGTCGGCCGTCGCTGTCGTAGACCCACACGCCGTGGCCGCGCTCGATGACGAGCGGCCCCGTCTCGCGAAAGGTCTCCAGGTTGGTGTAGGGATGGATCAGGGTTTCGACGTCGCGGGTCGCGAGGTTCGAGAGCATAGTTTTGCCTGACGGTTGGCCGATGGCCGACATGGGTGCGAGACTGTAACGAGGGGCGCCCGCCGTAGAAACCCGCGCGACGTCGCAACCGGACCCGAACCCATGCTCGACCCCGCCACCATTGTGGCTCAACCCGCCCCCGGCCGCGCCTGCGGAACCTGCACCCTCTGCTGCAAGGTCTACGACGTCCCGGCGGTGGAGTCCGTTGCCGGGCAATGGTGCCGGCACACCCGGCAGGGGCGGGGCTGCGCCATTCATGCGACCCGGCCCGATCATTGCCGCGCCTTTCACTGCCTCTGGATGACCGAAGGCTGGATGGGCCCGGAATGGAAGCCCGAGCGCGCCAAGATGGTGCTGAGCCTCGATCCGATCTCGCGCCACATGAACGTGCAGGTCGATCCGGGCCAGCCGAATGCCTGGCGGCGCGAGCCCTATTACGGCCAGCTCAAACGCTGGGCGGTGTCGTCCCTGGCCCAGAAGCGCCACGTCCTCGTCCATCTCAACAGGACCACCACCGTGGTGCTGCCCGACCGCGACGTGGCCCTCGGCGTCTTCGAGCCCGGCGACCGCATGGTGGCGCGCGAGCGTATGACCCCGCAGGGGGTCGTGATCGAGGTCGAGAAGGTCCGCGATGCGGCCTGAGATTCTCGGGACCACGATCCGCGGGATCCTGTTCGACAAGGACGGGACCCTCGTCGATTTCGACCGGACCTGGGGGCCGGCCGCCTATTCGGTGATGTCCGACCTGTCGGGCGGCGACCGGTCCCGGCTGGATGCGCTCATGCGGGTGAGCCACTACGACGAGGTCGGCCAGCGCTTCGCGCCGACCTCGCCGCTCATCGCCGGCTCCTCGGCCGGCTACGGCCCCCTCTGGGCCGAGGTCCTGGACCGGCCCGCCGGCCCGGCGCTTTATGGCGAGATGGACGCGTTGTTCCGCGCGGCCGGCCTCGCGGCGCTGACGCCGATCGGGGCACCGTCGGACCTCGCCGCATGCCTCGTGGCCGGCGGCTTCACCCTCGGGATCGCCACCAACGACGCCGAGGCTTCGGCGCGGGCCCAATGCGCCGCCCTCGGCCTCGCATCGCACTGCGCCTTCGTGGTGGGCTATGATTCCGGTCACGGCGCCAAGCCGATGCCCGGAATGGTCACGGCCTTCGCCGACCATCTCGGGGTGCCGTCGAAGCGGATCGCCATGGTGGGGGATTCCCCCTACGACCTCGTCGCGGCCCGCGCGGCCGGGGCGATCGCGATCGCGGTGCTCAGCGGCCCGCTGGGTGCCGCCGCCCGGGACGAGCTGGAGCCCCTGGCCGACTACATCCTCGACTCGGCTGCGGATTTGCCGGCGCTGCTCGGGCTCTAGCCCGCTTCGCCGGTGACCGGCTGCTCACGGGCCAGATCGCGCCACTTCAGCACGAGGCGCTCGAAATCCGCGATGTCCTGGGCCGGCAACTGCCCCAGGGTGCGGGCGACGTACGCCTTCTGCGCGACGATGCCGCGCGTGGCGAGGTCCGCTCCGGCGGGGGTGAGATAGAGGGCGTGCGAGCGCCGGTCGCCCGGGATCGGACGACGCTCGACGAGGCCAGCTTCGACGAGACGATCGATCAGCCCGGAGACGTTGCCCTTGGTCACGTAGAGCCGCGCCGCGAGGTCCTGCTGCGTCATGCCCTCGCGCTCGGTGAGGGTGGAGAGGGCATCGAATTGTGGGATGGACAATCCCAATCCGCGCAATTCCCCGGCCATCGCGGCGGTCACCCGACGGTTGAGGCGGATGAAGCGAAACCAGACCCGCAGAGGATCGGCAGCCTCGGCGGGTGTCGGAGCGGGTGGGGGCGCGGGCATCGTCGGGCGGCTATAGCAGACACGGCGCCACTCCCGGAAGCTTCGCGACACACAGCCCGGGTGGCGCCGGGGAGCGCGGACCGGTAAAGCTCCAGGCATACGGCCCCGCGGATCGTCCGGACAGCGAATCTCGTCACAGCATGCGTCGTCTGCCCTACGAAGATCCCATCACCCGCGCCGGCCCGGTCTCGCGGACCGTTGCGGTGCTGGCCCTCCTCGTCAGCCTCTTCGCCCTGGTCCTGGTGCGCGATCCGCGCGCCGAGGCGGGCCCCGCCCTGGCGACCCTCGGCGCCGGTCTCGTTCTGGCGGGGGTCGCGGTGTTCCTGGCCCTCGTCGCCTTCGTCCGGGTCTGGCGCGAAGGCGCGCGGGGCCTCGGGGCGGCCCTGGCGGGCCTGTTCCTGGCCGGCCTCGTCCTCGCCTATCCGGCCTACGCGGCCCTGCGCGCGCTGAGGCTGCCGGCGCTCGCGGACGTGACCACCGACACCGACAATCCCCCGGCCTTCTCGCGCTCCCGCACCGCCTTCGCTGCCCGCGAGGGTCGCTATCCGCCCGATCCAGGCCCCGCCGCCCGCGCCGCGCAACGCGCGGCCTATCCGCAGATCGCGCCGCTGACCCTCGACCTCGATGCCGACGAGGCCTTCGAGCTCGCACGCAAGGCGGCCGTGAACCGCCGTTGGCAGATCGTCGAGGCGATCCGCCCCGGCGGACGTGTCGGGAACGGCCGCATCGAGGCGGTGTCGCGCGGTCCCATCCTCAACCTCGCCGATGACGTCACCGTTCGGGTCCACCCGCGGGCGGACGGGGCCCGCATCGACGTCCGCTCCGCCTCGCGCCTCGGCACGCGGGACTTCGGCAGCAACGCCGACCGCATCCGCGCCTATCTCGACGAAGTCGCCAATCTCGCCATCGCGGTGAAGTGAGGGTGCGTCAGGCCGGTGCGTAGCGGCTGTCGAGCCGGGCAGGGCCGTCGCTCCGCACGACGCCGCGCTCGACCAGATCCTCGAGGTGGGCGAAGACCGACAGGGCGGCCGCGCCGCGCAGGGCGGGGTTCAGGCCCTGGTAGATCGCCGCGACGATGGCGCGGATGTCCCGGTCGCCCGCCTCCAGGCGCCCGCGGATCGCGCTCTCACGCTGACGGCGATGGGTGGCGAGACCGCGCACGAAGCGGCGCGGGTCGCGGACCGGTCCGCCATGGCCGGGCCAGTAGATCGTCTCGTCACGGTCCCGCAGAGCCTCGAGGGACTCCATGTAGGCGCGCATCGCGCCATCGGGGGGCGCCACGATGGTGGTCGACCACGCCATCACGTGGTCGCCCGAGAACAGGGCCGTCTCCTCCCGCAGGGCGAAGGCGAGGTGGTTCATGGTGTGGCCCGGGGTCTCCACGGCCTCGAGGGTCCAGCCTGGCCCCGCGACGGTGTCGCCCATCCGCAATTGCCGGTCGGGGACGTGGTCCCGGTCGGCGCTGGCATCGAGATGGGGGATCTCGCCCGCGCCGAGCGTGCGCGCCGCCCGGTGCGGACCGCAGCCGAGGATCGGCGCGCCCGTATGCGCCTGGAGCAGCCGGGCGCCCGGCGAGTGATCCCGGTGGGTATGGGTGACCAGGATGGCCGTCACGGGGGCCCCGGCGCAGGCCGCGACGAGCGCCGCGATGTGCCCCTCGTCCGCCGGGCCTGGATCGACGATCGCGACGGCCTCGTCGCCGACGAGGTAGCTGCAGGTGCCGGTCGCCGTGAACGGTCCGCCGTTCGGTGCGATCCGCCGCCGGACCAGGGCGGAGAGCCGGACCGTCTCGCCGCTGGGAGGCGGCGATCCGTCGAGGTCGGGATCGGACTGCGTCTCGCTCATAGCGGCTCCTGAGCGGGTGGGATCGAACCGGCCCCTCCGCCGCCATCGGCCGAGGGACGACGCGCGGCACGCGACCGGCCGCCGATTCAATAGACGAAGGGCGATGCCATCACGACCCGGGTCGGCGCCCGGACCGCACCGAAGCGCGGCTCGACGTCGATCGGCACCGGCACCGGCTCGAAGCCGTCGGACGCGGCGACCCGGACGCGGAGCGCCCGATCGGCTCTGCGGACACCCTGGCGGAGGGCTCGGGCATCGGCCTCGCGGCGGACCACATCGACCTTGGCATCGATGTCGCGCCGCGCGCGGCGCGACAGGCCGCGCGCCTCGCGGAAGTCGACGACGGTGAAGCCGCCGGCGCGGGCCGGTACGACGACGGCCGCGCTCGCCTCGGTGGCGACGACGTCGCCGGCGCGCACGGTCATGTCCTGGAGAATCGAGAGCGGCGCGGCCACGCCCTGCTCGGGCTGACAGCTGCACTGCTCCACCCGTTTCGTCCGATAGAGGTTGGCCACGGCGAGGCTGCGGTAGGGCTGTCCGTCGAGACCGACGGCGCGGTCGAATTCGGTCTCCCCCGCCCCCAGGGTGAAGAGACGCGTCGGCGTGTTCGGGCAGGCCGCCGCGCAGGCGGCCTCGTGAACCGGCAGGTCGGACCGGGCCCCGAGGCGTCCGAGGGGGAAGACGTAGCCGTCGCAGGATCGCACGCAGACGGTGCGGGACCCCAATACGGTGCGCGCGGCGGCCGGCACAGCCACCACCTGGTTTCTCGCGGCCGGACCTCGGGGATGCCGGATCCGGATCGGTCGGGCCGCGGTCGCCTCGACGAGGGGGCGCGGCGTTTGGCGCATCGGCCGCACGGCGCTCACCCGCCGGGCGTCGGGAAGCGAGACGTAATGCCCGGGCCGGCGCGCGGGAATCGATGCCGCCGGCGGGGGGGCCGGCTCACGGAACAGCGTCTCGAGGAAATTGAAGAGGCCCCCCCGCTCCGAGGCCCTGACCATGGTCGTCCCCGCCGTGACCCCACCGAGACCCAGAAGAAGGCCGGCCAGTGCCGTCCCTATCATCTGCTGTCGCGTACCGGCCGGTGCGAGACGCTGCCACTTCATACCCGCCGGCTCCGCTTCCGTCGCTGAGATCGTTTTGGCCGCCTCTCACGGGGCACGGCTTCATCAGGTACACATCATCGCGGACCCGGCGCAACGGCGGCAAACAACCGAGACGGGCGCGCGTGACGACGGAGCGGCGGCATCCTGGCTGGTTTCGACGGCCGGCAGGGCGGTGCAGTTTCAACGACGCACAGCCATGCCGTCGAAACATATTGCTCGATGTTCCTCAGTCGCGTGATCGATGGCGTCGTGCCCGATCGCCCTGTTGGCAATGAAACCACGGTGAAGGACCGACCGCCGATCGCAATCCCGGTGTCGCGGAAAGGCTACGGCCATGCGGTCTTTCATCGAAACTTCGACATCGGCTCACGGCAATCGGACGGAACCGGCGACATCCGGGTCGCGCGGACGACCAGAACGAGCAATTCGCCCAAACAGCTAAGACTGCTCTTCCCTCGAAGCTAACCTTTGATGGAAACCCGGACTACAGATTTCTCCGGATCATCACGGGGATTTTATCTAGGGTTTCATTCGGGTTTAAGGCTTTCCGGCTTCACTCGGTGTGCACCGGGGAGGGTGCCGGCAGCAGTTCCCATGCTGTCGTCGAAACACCCCACAGGGGATGTCGAGCGCTCCGGATCGTCGAGTCGACAGCACAGTTCCCTCGAGGAATCGCGCCGCGCTTCCTCACCGGTGGTCGGGCCCGTCCCACGGGCACCCCGGAGGGCGCAGAGGTGTCCGCACGGCAGTGGAACGCATCGCAGCCGAGGATTGCCCATGACGTTCTTCAACACCCGCACCGCGGCAAAGCTCGAGGCGCTCGACCGGTCCCAAGCCGTGATCGAGTTCCTTCCCGACGGCACGATCGTGGCCGCCAACGAGAATTTCCTGAAGACCGTGGGCTATGAACTCGCGGAGATCAAAGGCCGGCACCATCGCATGTTCGTCGACGCGGCGGATCAGGATCGTCCGGCCTACGAGGCCTTCTGGGCCGCTTTGGCCCGAGGAGAGTTCCAGCGTGCCGAGTACAGGCGGATCGGCAAGGGTGGCCGCGAGATCTGGCTGCAGGGAACCTACAATCCCATCCGGGGACGGGACGGCCGCGTGACCAGCGTGGTCAAATTTGCCACCGACATCACGGAGGAGAAACAGCGGAGTGCCGATACGCGGAGCCAGATCGAAGCGATCGGCCGGTCGCAGGGCGTGATCGAGTTTGACCTCGACGGCACGATCGTGAATGCCAATCGAAATTTCCTCGATGTGGTGGGATACAGCCTCGAGGAGGTGAGGGGCCAGCATCACCGCCTGTTCGTCGACGGCCCCGAACGGGACAGTGCCGCCTATCGTGTCCTCTGGGAGGGATTGGCCAGGGGCGTCTTCCAGAGCGGCGAGTTTCGGCGCATCGGCAAGGATGGCCGCGCGATCTGGCTGCAAGCCACCTACAATCCGATCCTCGACTTGGCCGGGCGCCCGGTCAAAGTGGTCAAGTTCGCCACCGACGTCACGGCCGAGAAGCTGCGGACTGCAGAGCTGCAGGGCCAGGTGGAAGCGATCGGCCGCTCGCAGGGCGTGATCCATTTCGATCTCGCCGGACACGTTCTGGATGCGAATGCGAATTTCCTCGCCGTTCTGGGATACGATCTCGCTCAGATCCGGGGCCAGAACCACCGCATGTTCGTCGACCCAACCTATGGAGCCTCGGCCGAGTACAATGCGTTCTGGTCCGCCCTGCGCCGGGGCGAGTTCCGCAGCGGCATCTTCCAACGCGTCGGCGCAGGCGGCCGCACGATCTGGATCCAGGCCTCCTACAACCCGATCCTCGACATGAGCGGCCGGCCGTTCAAGGTGGTCAAGTACGCCACCGATATCACGGCGCGGATGCGCTCGCAGATCGAGGCCGCCGGCGCCTCGTCGCAGACCCTCGTGAATGTCCAAGCGGTGGCCTCGGCCGCCGAGGAATTGAACGCCTCCATCGGCGAGATCGCCAGCAGCCTTGCCCGGTCCCGCCAGGAGGTGGACGAGATGGACGAGCGCGCGCAGAGAGCCGACCGGTCGACCGGCCAGCTCGCTGACGCCGCCGCGTCGATGAACGGTATCGTTCAGTTGATCCAGGGCGTCGGCGGGCAGATCAATCTGTTGGCCCTCAACGCCACGATCGAGGCCGCCCGCGCTGGCGAGGCGGGGCGCGGCTTTGCCGTGGTGGCGGGCGAGGTGAAGAACCTCTCCAACCAGGTCACGAACGCCACGGCACGGATCGCCGAGGATATCAAGACGATGCAGACGGTCTCTGGCGACGTCGTCGTCTCCTTGACGGCCATCGGACAGGCGATCGACGTGGTTCGCGGCTTCGTCACGGGCGTGGCCTCTGCGGTGGAGGAGCAGAGCGCGGTCACGCAGGAAATCTCGATGAGCATGCAGACGGCGGCTCACGGCGTGGCCGATATCGATCGCAACCTGCAAGCTCTGGCATCCTGACGGCCTGCGGGTCCGGGAGGAGCAACCATCGCGTCGGGTCCGACTTAGCCGTTTGCTCTTTTTATAGCTCCTGCTATAAAGCGGTGGGCTGCTTCCAGGCGCCCGGCGGTCCTCTTCCCGGAAACACGCGTGGGCATGGCTCGACACGAACCTCTGACGGCTCCGATGCCTGTCTCGGCACCGGAGGGTACCCTGGCGAACGGAACGCGCACGGAAGGATCCTGGCGCTTCAGCCGGGAGACTCTTGACCACCCGAGCCTCGGACGCATGAACGGCAGCGTTCCCGTTCAGGCGACAGGCACCTGGTTGCGGCGACTGCTGGCCTTCATCGGCCCCGGCTACATGGTCTCGGTCGGCTACATGGATCCCGGCAACTGGGCGACGGACATCGCCGGCGGTGCCCAGTTCGGCTACACGCTGCTCTCGGTCATCCTGCTGTCCAACCTCATGGCCATCGTCCTCCAGGCGCTCGCCGCTCGGCTCGGGATCGCGACGGGTCGCGACCTCGCCCAGGCCTGCCGGGATCATTACCCGCGCCCCATCAGCCTGATGTTGTGGCTCGCCTGCGAAGCGGCGATCATCGCCTGCGACCTCGCCGAGGTCATCGGGACGGCCATCGCCCTCAAGCTCCTGTTCGGCTTGCCCCTCGTCGTTGGCGCAACCCTCACGGCGCTCGACGTTTTCCTGATCCTGCTCCTGATGCGGCGGGGCTTTCGCGCGCTCGAGGCCTTCGTCATCGCTCTGTTGGCCGTGATCTTCGTGAGCTTCGGGATCCAGATCGCACTCGCGGCACCACCGCTCCAAGCGGTGCTCGGCGGCTTCCTGCCCACATCCGAGATCGTCCGGAATCCGGCGGCGCTCTACATCGCCATCGGCATCATCGGCGCCACCGTGATGCCGCACAATCTCTACCTGCATTCCTCCATCGTGCAGACGCGGGCTTATCCTCGGACGGACGACGGCCGACGTGAGGCCATCCGCTTCGCGGTGGCCGACTCGACGATCGCGTTGATGCTGGCCCTGTTCGTGAATGCCGCCATCCTGATCATGGCCGCCTCGGTGTTCCACGCCCAGGGACGCACCGACATCCAGGAGATCGAGCAGGCCTACGAACTGCTCTCACCGCTCCTCGGAGCCGGCATCGCCTCGACGCTGTTCGCGGTGGCGTTGCTGGCCTCAGGCCTCAATTCCACCGTCACGGCGACGCTGGCGGGACAAATCGTGATGGAAGGATTCCTGCGCCTGCACATCCCGGACTGGGCCCGACGCTTGGTCACCCGCGGGATCGCCATCGTGCCGGTCGTCGGTGTCACGGCACTCTATGGGGAACAGGGTACGGCGAAGCTGCTCGTGCTGAGTCAGGTGGTGCTGTCGATGCAGCTCCCCTTCGCGATCATCCCCCTGGTCGGATTTGTCTCCGACAGAGGGAAGATGGGGGTTCACACGATCAAACCCTGGCTCAAGGTCGTATCCTGGGCCATCGCGGCCCTGATCGTCGTCCTGAACGGCAAGCTGCTGTTCGATACCGTGATGGGCGCCTGAAAAGACGCCCTTCAGGCAGGCCTCAGCGGCGACGGTCGGCGCGGACACGCACCGGGATCGGCTGAGGCGCCGGCATCGGCCCTTCGAGGATCGCACCGATCAGCGAGCGACTGGCCTCGGCGACGGTTTTGATCAGACGTCGCGCGATGGAGGCGACAGTCGATTGTCTCATGACGGGCTCCTGACCGACGGGCTGAGGACGAACGTCGCATCCCGGGCCGGGTTCCGGTTGCGATGAGACACAGATAGCAACATCAGTGTCGCTTGCTCAGGGGTCGAGGGCAATCGGCCGCATCGGTGCGAAACGCGCAAAAAAACACCGGCGCGATGACGCCGGTGCCCAGACCCGATGCAGGCGGAGGATGGTGGAGTCGTAGGGTCCCGGGGACCCTACGGCTTGCCGCGCTTCGCCATGAGCTGCTCGATCAGCGAACCGCCCTTTTCGATGGCAGCGAGTTCCTCCGCGACCGCGTCCACGGTCTCGCGGATCTGTTCCGGCGTATGCTCCGAGGTGATGAAGAAGCGCAGGCGCGACGCTCGTTCCGGCACGGCCGGGTGGATGATCGGCTGAACGTTGATGCCGCGCTTGAAGAGGCGGTCCGACAGCGTCACCGACTTCAGGGAGTCGCCGACGATGACGGGGATCACCGCGAGGCCGAGGCTGGTCCCGGTGTCGAGCCCATGCTTCTTCGCGCAGGACAGGAACAGGTGGCCGTTCTGCCGCAGACGCTCCACCCGGTGCGGTTCGGCATGCATGATCTCGAGCGCCGTTTCGGCCGCGGCCGCGAGAGGCGGCGAGATGCCGACGCTATAGATGAAGCCGCCAGCCGTACACTTGAGGTACTCGATCAACGCCGCCGGTCCGGCCACGTAACCGCCGCAGGTGGACAGGGTCTTCGAGAGGGTGCCCATCCAGATATCGACCCCGTGGGGATCGACGTCACAATGTTCGGCCAGACCGATGCCGGTCCGCCCGAGGACGCCGAGCCCGTGCGCGTCATCGACCATCAGCCAGGCGTCGTAGCGCTGCTTCAGGGCGATGAGTGCCGCGAGGTCCGGCGCATCGCCGTCCATGCTGTAGAGGCCTTCCACCACGATCAGCGCCCGGCGATGCTCGTGGCGCGTGGCGCCGAGCAACGTCTCCAGGGCGTCGAGGTCGTTGTGGGAGAACGAGCGGCGCTGAGCGCCGGAGAGCTGAGCACCGGTGACGATGCTGTTGTGGCTGAGGGCGTCGTGGAAGATCACGTCGCCCGGCTCCAGCAGGGCGCCGATCGTGGTGACGTTGGTGGCGTGGCCGCTCACCATCACCACGCAGGCCTCGGTGTCGTAGTGGTCGGCCAGGGCCTTCTCCAGGGAGAGGTGTCCCGGTCGCTCACCGGCCACGATCCGGCTGGCCGACGCCGACGTGCCGTAGGTTTCGATCGCACGGGCCGCCGCGGCGTTGACGTCGGGATGCCCGTTCAGACCGAGGTAGTCGTAGGACGAGAAGTTGACGAACGACTTGCCGGCAATGCGCGTCGTGGCGCCGGCCTTGGTCTCGTGCACCCGGAAGAACGGATTGCCGAGGCCGATCAGATCGGCCGCCGAGCGCTGGAGGCGCAACTCCCGGTATCCCGGCAGGGACTCGAAGTTCTGTACGGACGCATCGCCCGCCGGGCGCTGCGCCGGACGGGCGGGAGCCGTCCGGTTGGCGTTTCGCCCGAGGCGGTTCGTGACGAAGCCCGCCAGGGCCGCGCGTCCGCCGTCCGGTCTCGCGGAATTGCTCATGCGGCATGCCTCAAGGGGGAATCGCTCACGGGAGGATTTCTTTGATCGCGAGGCTGTTTTCTTCGACCATCGCGTGGAAGGGCTCGAGGGTGCGGACATCCACCCCCTCGCTGGCGTGACGCTGGGCCAGGCTCATCACGGCCGCCGCCGCCTCGTCCACCGGAGCCGCGATCGACTGGATCAGGGTCTCGGTGAGTTCGTTGACGGTGAGGCCGGAGGAGATGCCGGACGGCGGCGCCTCGAGGGCGAAGCGCTCCTGCAGGCTCGCGCCGAGTTCGACGCCCATCAACGAGTCGAGACCGATCTCGGAGAGGTGGCGCACGCGGCTGATGTCGTCCTTGGGCAGGCGCAGGATTCGGGCGATGTCCTCCACGATGGCGTCGGCCACCGTCTTGCGCACCGAGTCGATGTCCTGCGTCTTCAGGAGCAGGCCGATATTGATGGCCGCCACCGTTCCGGCTTCCATCTGCTGGTCCGAACCGAGCTCGGCGTAGCTCGGGCTCTTCATGGTGGCGAGACGCTCGCGCGCCTTGCCCCAATGCATCGACGCGATGGCGATCACGGCGTCGTCCGGGCTCGACCCCTGGCCTTCGAGCGCGTCGGCCATGAGGTCGAGGCAGTGGCGGGCATCCATCGGCGTCACGCCGACGCGACCCGCCAAGGTCTCCATCACCGCACGGTTACGGGCCAGCACGCCGACATCGCCGATGGCCCCCCAGGCGACGGCCAGCGCCGGCAGGCCGAGCTTGCGCCGGCGGCGGGCGAGGCCTTCCATGAAGCCGTTCGCGGCCACGTAGGCGCCCTGTCCGGGGTTGCCGATGAACGTCGTGGCCGAGGAGAACATCACGAAATAGTCGAGCGCGCGCGCGCGCGTCGCGGCGTCGAGATGCTCGGCGCCGATGACCTTCGGACGGATGACCGTGTCGAGGGCGGCGGCGTCGATGTTGGCGATGAGGCCATCCTGGAGCACCATCGCGCCGTGGATCACGCCGGCGAGCGACCGGCCCCCGCGCTCCACCTCGGCCAGCAGCGCATCCACCGCCTTGCGGCTGGTGATGTCGCAGGCCATCGCGGCCACGGCGACGCCGCGGGCGCCGAGATCGGCCACGACCTGCTTGGCCTCGGGACTCGCGGCCCCGTTGCGGCCGACGAGGACGATGTGCTTCGCACCCCGGTCCGCGAGCCAGCGCGCCGCCTCGATGCCGAAGCCGCCGAGACCGCCGGTGACGAGGTGGACACCCTCGGGAGAGACCGTGAAGGCGGACTTCTCCGTCTGCATCACGCTGCCGGGCTTCGGCGGTGCGATGACGATCTTACCCACATGCCCCGATTGCTGCATCAGCCGGAAGGCGTCCGAGACCTCGTCCGCCGTGAAGGGCTGGAAGGGCAGAGGCTTCAGGCCGCCTTCCTTGAACAGGGACATCACCTCCCGGAACAGCCGGGCCCCGTCCTCGCCCTGGTGCTGGAGCACCTGGTCGAGATCGACGCCGAAATAGGACAGGTTCCGGCGGAACGGACGCAGCCCGATATGGGTGTTGGCGACGTAGTCGCGCTTGCCCAGCTCGATGAAGCGGCCGAAGGGCTTGAGGACGTTGAGGCTGCGCTCCATCGCCTCGCCGAACAGGCTGTTCAGCACCACGCCGACGCCGTCGCCGGTGATGCGGCGGACATCGTCCACGAAGGCGAGGGAACGCGAGTCGAGCACGTGCTCGGCCCCCAACGCCTTGACCAGGGCGCGCTTCTCTCGCGAGCCGGCCGTGGCGATGACCCGCGCACCCTTCATCTTGGCGATCTGCAGGGCGGCCAGACCGACGCCGCCGGCTCCGCCATGGATCAGGACCCACTCGCCGCGGCGCAGGCGGGCGCAGCTGACGAGGCCGTAATAGGCCGTGAGGAAGGCAACCGGCACGGTGGCGGCGGCCTGCGGATCGAGGCCGGGCGGGCTCGGGGCCACGACGAGCTCGGGGACCACGATGTGGGTCGCGAAGCCCGACTGCGCGAAGGCGACGACGCGATCGCCGGGCTTGAAGGCGTCGACGCCCTTGCCGACGGAGAGGACGCGGCCGGCCACTTCCAGCCCGAGGCGCGGACCCGCGAAGCCATCCTCCAGGATCTCCTCCGGCAGCATCGACAGGGCCCAGAGGACGTCGCGGAAATTGAGACCCGTGGCCTCGACCGCGATCTCGACCTCGCCGCGCTCGGGAGCCCGGCGGGTCGCCGGCCCCCAGGCCATCTCGTTGAGGCCGCCGGTGTTGCTGCGTTCCAGGCGGGCCGCCTCGGCCGGAACCGCATCGGCGCCGGGACGACGGGAGAGCTGGCCCGGCGAGAACCGGATCACACGGGTCCGGTCGGCGTCGAGGATGATCTCTGTCTCGAGCGTGCCCGAGAGGATGAGGTCGCGCAGCCGCTCGGCGGCGGCCTTGGTCGAGAGCGCCTCGGCGAGGTCGATCCGACGTACGTCGAGATTCGCCACCTCGTTGGCAAGCGTCCGGCTGAAGGCCCAGACGCCGGCCTCCACGGAGCCGGTCGGATCCCCCGCATCGCGGGTGGCGCCGGGGCAGACCACCCAGAGCCGGGTCTGGCGGCTGCCGAGATGCTCGACGCAGCGCTTCAGGCTCAGGCAGCGCTCCCGCAGGCGGTCCGCCGCGGCACCGGCATGGTTGAAGGCGCCCGCGAGGAAGACGACCGTGTCGGGGGTCTCGCGTTCCAGTTCGAGCAGCGACTGCTCCGAGTCGAGGATGATCGAGACGTGGACGCCGCTCGCCACCAGCAGGGTCGCCAGGGACGAGGCCGTCTCCGCCGCGACAGCGTCGTGCGAGCCGATCACGAACGCGAAGGTCTGGCCGGGCGCCGGCTTGGCGCGCACCGGCGCCTCGGCGATGAACAGCAGATCGTCCCCGTTGGCGGAGACGGCGCGATCGACGGCCACCCGCACGAGGCCGGTGTCGCTCAGCGCACGCTGCCACCCGGTGATGTCGTCGAGACGGCCCACCGGCAGGTCGGCCGTGGCCTCGAACCAATCCGGGGTCAAGCCGAACACCAGATCGCGGAACAGCGACGCTCCCGGCTCGACGGCGACGAGGAAGCCACCGGTCGCGAGCGCGTCGGCGACCTTGCCGAGCAGGGCTCGCTCGGAGCGATGCAGGACGTTGCTGGCCAGGATCACATCGAAGCTGCCTGCCGACAGCTCGGCCGTATCTTCGATGACGGTGACGCCGCGGGGCAGGGCGAGGCGCGCCCGCTCCGCTAAACGACGATCGGCTTCGAACACGGTCAGCTGCGCCTCGATGCCGTCCGTGAAGGCGGCGGCCTGCGCCGAGAGCGGTCCGAATCCGACCTGAAGCACCCGCAACGCACGGTCGCGGGGCAGGGCGGCACGACCGGACTCGACGAGATCCGCGATCACGTCGGCCGCGGCCCGGGCCGTCGCACTGCGCAGGACGAAGGCGTCGAGGGCGTTCTGCGAGAGGGTCGGAGCCTCCGTCAGATCACCTGAGAGCAGCCGGCCGACGACGGCGCCGATATCGGCGGTGAGCACGAGTTCGGCCGAGAGTTCGGGGTGATCCGCCGCGATCCAACGCATGATCTCGTCGGGTGCCGGCAGGGACACATCCTTGCGCAAAGTCCAGCGCTCGCCGTCGAGGGTGGCGAGGTCGCTGCTCTCCAGGGCGTAGAGGGCGTTCAGGAGCCAGGGGCGCATCGCCTCCGGCACGCGGTCGTCGATCGCCACGGTGCCGGAGCGCTGGAGGCCCTCCGCCAGGCGGTAGGCCATCGACGTCGCCCAACCTTCGAGAAGGAGGTGCCCCGGTGCCAGCGGCGCCTCGGCAGGTGCGACGGCGGCCTTGCAGGCCGGACGGATCGCGTCGGCGACGCGCTTTCCGCGCTCCATCGCGATGGCAGTGGGTTCGGTGGCAAGCTCGGGCCGCTGCGCGATGGCGTACGCGGCGAGATCGCTGCCGTTCTTGGAGCGGAGCGCCTGAAACCGCCCCTCGCGCAAGGTGGCGATGACGGCGCCATCGGCATCCACCAGGGTGAAATCGGCCAGGATGCTGCGCTCGTTGGCACGCCGGGTCTGGATCATCGCCCGGGCGATGACGGCCCCCGGCTTGACGAGGCGGATTTCGCCGAAGCGAACCGGGACATAGGCCTTGGTCGACCCCTCGCCCATCAGACCGGCGAAGAGCAGGATGAGGCCGTGGAAGCAGGAATCGAGGCGCGCGGGGACGAGCCCGAAGCGCCCGTCGGCCTCGGCGGGCAGGAGCTCCGAGACGATGGTGGTCTCGTCGAGGCGCGCACTCGCCGCGACCTGACGGAAGCTCGGGCCGAAGCCGAGACCCGAGGCGGCGGCCAGGCGGTAGAGGCCTTCGCCCGCCACCGCGTGTTCGGCGGGAACGTGCAGGTCCACCGGGGCGGGCGCCGGGAAGGTGCCGTCGATGATCTTGGCCGCGGCGTGGAGCTGCCAGGCGGCCTGGGTCAGGCGTGGCCGGCTGAGAATCTGGATGGCGTTGCCCGAGCCGGCGACCCGCACCGCGACCTCGCGCAGGGATTCCTCGCCGAACACCATCGGCGATTGGATCTCGAAGTCCGCGAGCGTGACGCTGTCCGTCTTCATCGCCTCGCGGGCGACACCGAGGGCCATCTCGATGAAGGCCGCGCCGGGCAGGATCGCCTGCCCGTCGATGCGGTGATCATCGAGGTCCGGCACCGTCGCGATGTCGACGTGGCCGTGCCATTCGAGGCCGTCCGGTGCGACGCGGGAGCCGTAGAGCGGATGATAGGGACGCGGCGTCGCCGCACCGACACCCTCGGTGGTCTCGGCGAGCCGGAAGGAGCGACGCTGCCAGGGATAGAGCGGCAGCGACACGTCGCCCGTCGGATTCGCCCCGAAGACCGTCGCCTCATCGACGGCGGCGCCCTGCACGAGGGCGGCCGCGACGGTGCGGGCGATCGGATCGCCGCCCGCCGGCTTGCGGTGGAGGACGCCGATGGTGGCGTTCTCGATGCCGAGGGGCTCGATGGCGTCGCCGATATGCGACAGCAGGGTCGCGCGGGGCCCCACTTCGATGAAGACGCGGGCGCCCTGTCGGGTCGCCTCCTGAACGGCCTCGCAGAAGCGCACCGGTTCACGGATGTTGCGCCACCAGTAACCGGCCCCGAACTGATCTCCGGTCAGTACCTTGCCGGTGACGGTCGATACCATCGCGGTCGTTGCAGCGTGCGGCTTGAGCCCAGCGAGGTCCCGCAGCAGCGGCTTCTCGGTCGGGTTCATCAACCGGCCGTGGAAGGGGTACTCGAGGTCGAGCTTGCGCCCGCGACGACGCTTGCGCGTCAGCGCCTTCATGGCCGCATCGATATCCTCCACCGGGCCCGCCACCGTGATGGCCTTGGGGCTGTTATAGGCGGCGATGTCGAGGCTCGGGTAATCCTTCAGGAACAGTTCGATCTCGTCCGCAGGGGCGAGCAGCACGGCCATCGTTCCGAAGCCGCGCGTCGTCTCCTGGTGCTTGCTCCGGTAGAAGATGACCTTCACGGCCTGTTCGAGGCTCAAGATCCCGGCGGCTTCCGCCGCGGCGATCTCGCCGACGCTGTGGCCGAGGACGTAGCTCGGCTTGAGGCCGTGGGCCCGCAGCGCCGTCGTCGAGGCGCTCGAGATCGCGAAGATCAGGGGTTGCGACACCCGCGTGAGGGCGAGGCGCTCCTCCAGATCCTCGGCGAACAGGGCCTCCTTCAGGGACCAGCCCGAAAGGGTGTGGAACAGGCCGTCGATGCGGTCGAAGGCCTCGCGGAAGACGGCGTTCTCGTCATAGGCCTCACGACCCATGCCGGCCCACTGACTCCCGTTGCCGGAATAGACAAAGGCGACCTCCGCCGCGCGGTCCACGGCGGTCCCCAGAAGGGCGTCGGGGGCATCCTCGGCCTCACCGACGGCGCGCAGGACCCCCGGAAGATCGGTATCCAGGGAGACGGCCAGGCGCGAGGACAGACGCTCGCGGCGATGGGCGGCGGCCGCGGCGATCCGGGCGATCTCGGCCTTGTCGGCGCCGTCGAAGCGCTCGGCGTAATCGAGGGCGAGTTCGTTGAGGGCGGCACGGCTCTGGGCCGAGAGCAGGAGCACTTCCGGCATCCGGGCCGCATCGGGGGCGCCCGAAGCGGCACGAACCGGCGGGCCGTCCGTGAGGACGACGTGCGCGTTGGTGCCGCCGAACCCGAAGGAATTGACGCCCGCGAAGCGCGCCTTGCCATCGCGCGCCAGCGGCAGCGGCTTGTTCGTCACCGACAGGTTCAGGTCCCGAAAGGGGATCTCGGGATTCAGTTCGGCCGCGTGAAGCGAGGTCGGGAAGAGGTCGTGCTCGAGAGCGAGGCTGGCCTTCAAGAGACCGGCAAGGCCCGAGACCGGCTCGGTGTGGCCGATGTTGCTCTTGATCGAACCGATCGGCAGCGGCGCCTTGCGGGGACGACCGAGCTTGCCGCCAATGGCACTCGCCTCGATCGGATCGCCCACCGGCGTACCGGTGCCGTGGGCCTCGACGAAGACCACCGCGTCGAGGTCGATTTCGGCCTCGCGGTAGACCTGCTCCAGAAGCGCACCTTGGGCATAGCCGGAGGGCAGGGAGATGCCAGTGGTGCGCCCGTCCGAATTGACGCCGCTGGCCGCGATGACGCCGCGCACGGTACTGCCGTCGCGCAGGGCCGCTTTCGCGGATTTCAGCACGAGCACCACTCCACCCTCGGAGCGCACGTACCCGTCGGCGCTCGACGAGAAGGCCTGGCACAGGCCGGTGCGCGAGAGCATCTGCGCGTTCGAGAAGCAGATGAAGTTGAAGGGGCTCGCGAGAAGGTTCACGCCGGCGACGACCGCCGTGTCGATCCGACCGCTGGAGATGGCCGCCACCGCGGCATCGAGGGCGACGAGCGAGGACGAGCAGGCCGTGTCGACGGTGAAGCTCGGTCCCTTCAGGTCGTAGATGTAGGAGATGCGGTTCGACAGGATCGAGAGCGTGTTCCCGGTGGCCGCGTAGGCGTCGCCCGACGAGGTGTCGAGGACGCGCAGGTTGCCGTAATCCAGGGAGGAGGCGCCGACGAAGACGCCGATCTGGGTCCCCGCCACGTCCGAGGGGCGCAGCCCCGCATCTTCCAGGGCTTCCCAGGTGAGTTCCAGCAGCAGGCGCTGCTGCGGATCCATCTGCTCGGCCTCACGGGGCGAGATGCCGAACACGCCCGGGTCGAACGACCAGATGTCGTCGAGGACGCCAGCGGACCACGTATAGCTCTTGCCACGCTCCTGCGCGCGCGGGTGTCCGAACCGCTCCAGGGACCAGCGGTCATCCGGGATGCGACCGACGGCGCATCGCGCCTCGGTCAGGAGCTGCCAGAGCCCGTCGACGCTCGAAGCGCCGGGAAGCCGGCAGGCACGGCCGATGATCGCGATGTCTGTACGTTGTGTCACGTTCGATTCGCACACGCTCTTGAACGGGGGACAGGACCGACTTGTACCACCGGTGGCAACCAGCCCGATCCTTAGTATGGCTCCAGGCTACTGTCCAACCGAAGCGCCGGGAATCAGGGCAATCACCGACCGGGAACAGGAACCCTGTTGCACGTATTCATCGATCATTCCGGCAAGATGAGGGAGCAAAGTGCCGCGCTTCACAGCGACGACTGCTCGATCACATGCAGGAATTCCAAACAAATGCCACAAACTGAGACGGCTTCCCCGACCTGACTTATGAACCATCGCCGACCGAAGTCACCGGCCCGTTACGCCGGCATCCTGGCAAGGGAGGGACCTGAAGGCAGGAAGGGTGCGGACCAGCGTCGCCCCCTGTGATTCAGACCCCGCTGCCACCCTGTTTCGCAACGGTTCATCGCTGTGCCGAAGCCATCCAGGGAAGGCGGGTAGACCGGCTGATTACGGCGACTTTGCGGTGCGAGGGGACGACGCTGCGCCGCAACATCAGAGCCGATAGCGCGCGGCGATCTTCGAGAGATTGGGATTGTAATACGGGTCCGCCCGCAGAACCGCCCCCCATCGGTCTTGCATCACCCGGACCTCGCGCTCGAACCGGGCCAGTTTCTCGGGTGTGTCCTCCGCGCCGCGGCTCTTCGATTCGTGGTGGATCAGCCGCGCATGCGGTGTCCACACGATCCGATACCCCTGCGCGCGCAGCCTGAGGCAGAGGTCGACGTCGTTGAACGCGACGGCGAGGTCGTCCGCGTCGAAGCCCCCGCTCTCCGAGAAGACCGACGCCCGGAGGAGCAGGCAGGCGCCGGTCACGGCCGAGACCTCCTGCGTCAGGACCATCCGGGCGAAGTACCCGGGGTCGTCCTCGGACAGCCCGGGATGGCTGTGCCCGGCCACGCCGCCGATCCCGAGGACGATGCCGCCGTGCTGCAGCGTGCGGTCCGGGTAGAGCAGTTTCGCGCCCACCGCGCCGATGTCCGGCGTCAGCGCGATGGACACCATCTCGCGCAGCCAGCCGGGCTCGATGACCTCGACGTCGTTGTTCAGGAACAGGAGCAGCGGCCCCCGGGCCGCTGCCGCGCCTCGGTTGGAGAGGTCGGAAAAGTTGAAGGGTCCGGGCACCGACACGACACGAACGCGCGCGTCGTTCGAATAGCGCGCGAAGAGGTCGCGCGTGCGGGGCTCCCGGCTGTCGTTGTCGACGATGAGCACCTCGATGGCCGGATAGTCCGTCGCGTCGAGAACACCCGCGAGGGCCACGGCGAGCAAGTCCGCGCGGTCGCGCGTCGGAATGACCACCGAAACGAGGGGAGCCGGCTCCGGGACCGGACGGACGAGCCGGTTGAACCCGAGGGGGCCGCGCACCGCCGTCGCCCGCAGGGGAGCGGCCACCTCGGCCAGCGCGCGCAGCCGCGCCATCTCGCTCCGCTCCAGGGCCCGGTCCGAGAACGTCCCCGAGCCGCCGGCGGCACGCCAGTGGTAGAGGATCCGCGGAATGTGCCGGATGCGATCCGGCGTCAGACGCGCCGTGATCCGCAAGAGGAGATCGTGGTCCTGGCTGCCCTCGAAGCCCGGGCGCAGGCCGCCCACGGCCCGGATCGCCTCCGTGCGGATCACCGTGAGGTGATTGATGTAGTTCTGGCCGTAGAGCAGCTCGCGATCGAACCCCGACTTGAAGTGCGGCTCGAAGCGACGCCCACGCCCGTCGATCTTGTCCTCGTCGCTGTAGATCAGAACGAGATCGGGCGCGGCACGGATCGCGGTCGCGACGTGGTAGAGCGCCCCCTCGGCCAGCACGTCATCGTGGTCGAGGAAGGCGACGAAAGGACCGGTCGCCTGCGCGAGGGCGTCGTTGGTGGCGCGGGCGATGTGACCATTCTCCGCACGCCGGACGACGTGAATGCGGGGATCCTGCTGGGCGTGACGGGCCAGGAGGCGTGGGATCGCCGGATCCGTCGAGGCGTCGTCGACGATCGAGAGCTCCCAGTTCGGATAGAGCTGCGCGCGGACCGACCGGATGGCGGCGTCCAGGACGCGCGGGGCGGGATCGTGCACCGGCATCACCACCGAGATCCGCGGCGCGTCCGGCCAAGCATCGATCGCGTCGCGGATGCGCCGCCGATCGGCCTCGGAGAGGGTATCGAATCGGGCGATCCACGTGGCGTAGCCGGTCTCCGTCCGATCGTGGAGGGCCCGCAGGAGCAGCGCCCGCCCGCGAACCTTGAGGCCGAGGGCGCGCCAGTACAGGGCGCGCGCGGCGAGGGCCGGGTTCCGGCGCAGGGCGCACGCGACGAGGCCGATCCGCCGGACCCGGCGGATCGCGAAAGCGTCGAGGTGGAACTCCGTTTCGCGGGCGAGGGGCGCCAGGTGCAGGGCTCGCAGCCCCTCGGGCAAGCGCCCCGTCCAGGCGAAGCGATCCCCGCCCTCCGCCTCCTCGGAGAGGGTCACGATGCCGGGCCGACCGTCCGGGCCGAGGACCCGCGCGCTGAGGACCAGCCGGCAGACGCCCGCGCTCCCGACGTCCCGGAACCGGATCGTCGCCCAGGTCCCGCCGAGACCGGCATCCGCGAGGTCGAGGTCGAAGCCGGGGCCATCCGGGACGAAGCACCGCGTCGAAGCCCCCCTGCGAATCCGGGGGAGCGAGACGGCCGGCGGCGAGCCGGACCGGTTCGGGGTCTTCATCCCTGGCTCACTCCATCGCGGACCGTACCAGAGGTGGCAGGGCCGGACCTTCCCGCGAGCGTCATCGAACGGCGGGACACCGCAGGGCGGGCCCGATCATTGCCCCCGCTCCCCCGGTCGGCGTCGCCGCCCCAAGCGCGAACGGCCTTCCCGCGCCCACCGTCGTTCCCGCCCCGCATCGTTCCACCGCAAGCCCCAACCCGCCTGTTCCGGCCGCCAGCCCCAGTCGGCGCACCGGACCGGCCCGCGCCACCGGAAGGCGACCGGGCCCGGCTTACCGCATTTTCGCGGGTCACACAGGACCGATGCCGGGGCCGGGGATCGCCCGACCGGCAGGCCGAACATTCGCGCGGCGAGGGCCCTTGCGTACCCCGAAACCCCAGGCTATAGCCCCCTCCATCGGCGCCGAGCGGCACCGGTGAGGGCGCGTAGCTCAGCGGGAGAGCACTACCTTGACATGGTAGGGGTCACAGGTTCGATCCCTGTCGCGCCCACCATTACTCCTTGATCGGATTAGTGGATTACAAAAGGCGGCCTTCGGGTCGCCTTTGTCGTTTCCGAGGGGTCATCCCGTAACGGCGACGCGTGGTCGATGGCGGATCGGCCGGGATTCCAGGTCCTTGTGGCTTGTCGGTGACGGGCCGTGAGCGCGTCGTGTTTTCCGGGCGCGCCTGATCCCACGAGGCCGGAGCCGTCACGAACCAAGGCGTCACGCGCGTCCGATCACGCAGCCGCGAAAACCGCGTCATCCCCCCAGACATTTCCCGCCCGAGCATCGCGCGACCAGGCGCCCCCCGGAACACGCGCGCGCGAATCCGATCGCGGGAGGCCTCACGACAGAGAACAGCCGCCGCCCCCGAGGGGAGACGACGGCTGTCGATGAGCGGCCGCGGACCGGTGTGCGGCCGTTTGGTCAGGCTGCCGTCAATCAGGCGTAGAGCGGAGCGGTGTAGACCAGGAAATCGTCCGCATGGAGTTCGACGGGCTTCGTGTCGAGCGTCGCGAAGACCACCGCCTTGCCAGCCCCAGCGGTCCCATCGGCATCGAAGGAAACGTTTCCACTCGTGCTGTCATAGATAATCGTCGGCGCTCCCTTCTGGGAGATCTCGTTGCCGGGGCGCAGAATGAGGTGATTGTCCACTCCGGTGCCGTCCACCAACTGAGCATAGCCATTGTAGATCGGCGTGCTGTTGTTGAAGACACCGAAGATCGAGCTGTCGAGGACGATCTTGTCGAGTCCAACCTGGAAGTCGGTGATGTGGTCCAGGTTACCCGACGTCAGAGACGCGTCGAAGATGAACTTGTCCGCACCTGCACCGCCGGTGAGGACATCGCGACCGGACCCACCGGAGATCACGTCGTCCCCAGCGCCGCCGTCGATCGTGTCGCTGCCGGCTCCCCCACGCAGGCTGTTCATGCCGCTGTTGCCGACGATGATGTTGTCGCCGTCGTTGCCGGAACCGCCGATATTGGCCGACCCTTCCAGGTAGAGGTTCTCGAGATTGACTCCGAGCGCCCAAGTGACGGTCGAGTGAACGTTGTCGATTCCGCCACCCTCGCCATTGAATTCGACGGTTTTATCGTCCCGGTGGTACACGTAATAGGTGTCATCACCAGCACCGCCTTCCAGACGACTGGCCTGGGTCAGCGAGGCGTACAGAACATCGTCACCATCGGTGCCGCGATCGAAGTATCCGAAAGCCATACTCAAACTTCATCCGTAAGATTTTTGTACGGAGTGGACTATGAAATACTGAATATTTCAAATAATTAAGCTCTCATAAAGTGTTGCCTGCACTTTATCGGGAAATTTATAAAAAATTGAATTAAATCTAAGGGCTTGACGCTGCCGATGTGAACTTAAGCTGCCTAGACCGTCTTGTCGGCAGCTGTCTTTCCCAAGACAACCTACTTCCGTGGTGGAGAACTGGCGTAGAGCGCCGGCCCCAACCCCGTCTAGCGGATAGTTTTGACGAAATGCGCTTTCATCTGACCGGAGATTTGCGAAGTGAATTCTCCGCACAATCAGCCAGACACGAACGGAACAGGATCTGGAAGAGACGCTGAACGAACATTCAGACTGTGACGTTTGCCGCAGTGCCCGATCAGACTTGGCGGGTGACAATCTTCTGCCGCCGGCCATCAACCGACCAGGGTCACGGATGGACATTCCGGCGACTGGCCCGTTGCTGCGTTGCTGCATGCGGCGGGCGATCAATAAAAGGGCCCACGCGGATGTGATCACAACATTGCGAGGGGAGGGGGGAGCCTGCAGCAGGATCGGGCGCGCCTGCACGGAGGCTCGCGTCGCACGACTCCGTCCGTGTCACGACACCGGGTGCGTGGCGTCGCAGGCCGATTCGACCGAGACTCATTCCAGGAACAGATGGATGCCGAGAACCCGATCGGCACAGGACATTCGGCCGATCCGCACGTCGGCCCGCACGGCGGTCCCTCTGACCGCCCCCTAGTGCGTCCGTACCAGAAATCGCGAGCGTGACCGGAACAGGATTGCGCACGATTCGTTTGCGCACAGTTGCTGATGCACCCGGCGATCGTCTTCCGGGATGCAGCCACGCTTGGACCGACGAAGCCACTTCGGCAGACGACGACGGGAGACCATCATGATCGACACCCACCGTGTGACCGGTACCGCCAAGGAACTCGCCGGCAAGGCGCAGGGCGTCATCGGCGACCTCACGGGATCCCGGGATGATTCGGTGAAGGGGCGCCTGCGTGAAGCCCAGGGCTCGGCCGAGGACCTCTACGGCCAGGCCAAGGACGTCGTCCGAAACGTCGCCGACGAGGTCTCGGATTATGCCGAGGACGCCTACGACCAGGGTAAGCGCCAGTTGCACGAGGTCCATGAACGGTCCGTCGCCTGGCCGCACGCCTCGCTTCTCGTGGCCGGCCTCGTCGGCTTCGGCCTCGGCCTCCTCGTCAGCAAGCTCTGACCCGTCCACGCCGCTTTTCCAGACCCACCGAACGTTCGGAGTATCCCGTGTCCACGTCCCCCCTTCTCGCGACCCCGGCCGTCTCGGCCGACACCCGTACCGTGCTGCTGAACCAGGTC